>NZ_JARAUO010000013.1:0-158773 GCF_033792105.1 Streptomyces sp. WI03-4A | reverse complement strand
CGGCTCCCCGTCCCGTACGCCAACGCTGCCCGGCCCGGCGTCCCCCGCACCCGTGCCGACCGGGCGAGCGCCCCGCATGCCCGCGTCGTCAGGCCGGGCGTCTCGGGTGCCGGAGCCGTCTGGCGGGGCGCTCCACACGCTCGCGTCGCCCGGCCCGGCGTCCGCCGCGCCCGTGTCGACCAGCCGCGCGCCCCGCACCCCCGCGTCGCCCGGCCGGGCGTCCCAAGTGCCCGAGCCGTACGGAAGGCCGCCGCGCGCACCCGCTGCGTCCGACTCCCCGTCCGGCACGCCTCCGCCCCGCGCACCCGTGCCGTCCCGCCCCGTGCCCCCCGGACCCGCCGCCTCCGGCCACGCGTTCCGTCGCCCGCCGGGGACGAACAGGACCAGGACGAGCACGCCGAGTGCGGCGACGCACGCGCTCACGGCGAACACGGCGTCGTAGCCGTCGACCGCCGTGCGCAGGATGAGGAAGGCGGCCAGCGGGCCGAGCATCGCCCCGGTGGTGTCCAACGCCCGGTGCACGCCGAAGGCCCGGCCCTGGTTCTCGGGCCGGGTGGACAGCGAGATCATCGCGTCGCGCGGGGCGGTGCGCAGGCCCTTGCCGGTGCGTTCGAGGGCCAGGACGGCGCCGAGCGTGCCGATGCTGCCGGCGAGCAGCAGCAGCGGTTTGCACAGCGCGGACAGGCCGTAGCCGAGCCCGGCCAGCAGCTTGTGGTTGCGCACCCGGTCGGCGAGGTGGCCGCCGGTGAGCTGGACCAGTGCGCTGACGCCGTTGTAGACGCCGTCGAGGGTGCCGAACCCCAGCGGGCTGAAGCCGAGCGTGGTGACGAGGTAGAGCGGCAGGACGGCGGTGACCATCTCCGAGGAGACGTCGGTGATCAGGCTGACCGTGCCGAGCACGAGCACGACCGGGGCGACCCTGCGCCCGGGGGCGCGTTCCCGGCCCTGGCCGGTGCCGTCCTTCGGAGGCGCTGAACGGTCGGTGAGGTACAAGAAGGAGCTCCTGGTGCGGTGGGACCTGCGGTGCGATCTGCGGTGAGATCAGTTCTGCCGGCTGCTCTCGTCCCGTAGCCAGGTGCCGAAGTCCCGCTCCCGGATGGCCTTTTCGGCCCTCCGCCGGGCGGCGACGGCCGCCGCGACGAAGACCACGACAGCCGCCAGGAGCCTCGGCTCCCGGCGGAGCAGGTCCTTCAGGTCCGCCTTGCTGGTGCGCGGCGCGCCCTGCTGCCCGGCCTGCTGCTGTTCGACCTGGGCCGTGGACACCGCGGCCCGGACGCGGCGCTTGATCAAGTCACTCCAGGTGCGCGGGGGTTGGATCACGACACCGGCCGCCTCGACCACGAGCCGTTCCTCCGGGGCGAAGGCCATGGACGCGGCCAGGTCGTCCGCCATCAGCGGAGGGAGCGCGGCGAGCCGTTCGTACCCGGACTTCGAGACGGCGATGACGCCCCGGCCGAACAGCCCCTCGCGGACGGCGGGGAGCCGCTGCCACACCTGGTAGTAGGCGCGCACCCGCCAAGCACAGGCGGCCAGCGGAATCCGGCGTGCGGGGGCGGTGGCGAGGGCGCCGGAGGTCTCGTCGCGCAGGGGGGCGGTCAGCGCCCGTACGTCGGCGTCCGTGAGTACTACGTCGGCGTCCACGTAGACGCGCGGGAAGCCGCGCGCGTGGTCGTCGCCGGTGCGCAGCGCGGTGTGTTTGGAGGGGACGGGGATCTCCACCACCCGTACGCGCGGGCCGCGTTCGGCCGCCACGCGCGCCGTGTCGTCGGTGCAGCCGTTGCACACCACGACGATGTCCGGCTCGTGGACGTCCGTCTCGACCGTCCCGTCCGTCTCGCCCTCGCGGGAATCGGCCAACAGTGAGTCGAGGAGCCGGCCGATGACTCGCGCCTCGTTGTGGGCCGGGATCACGATGCTCGTCACCTGGGCAGTATGCCGTCGGTGTCACTATTGCGACATGTGTTTCGTCCAACTGTTCACGCCGCTGCGCCGCGTGGTCTAGATTGAGGATCGTCGGGCCGGTTTGGGTGGGGAACTTGTTCTTGACTGTGCGTCATGAGCCGGTCCGTTGAACGGATTTGAACCTTTGGACCGTAGTAACCAGCATGCTGGGGGCCTGCGGCGGTTGGGGAACCGCTGAAGCCTCCTCGCTTTCCAGTGCCGCTGTGTCCAGGGCACTTCGGTCACGGGTAGCCGCGCATGTGGTGGGGGGCGCATGACCATTGAGGTCACGCATGAGCAAGTGGTTGTGGAAGATCGAACTCCACAGACACGTCGAAGACGTTGGGAACAGAAGTACCGCGTCGTCCTACTGGTCGCGGACGGCTTCGCCGCCGTCGTCGCGGCCCTTCTGATCCACGCGGTCTACGGCCGCTGGGCGGTGGCGCTGGTGCTGCCGCCCGCCTGGATCGGGGCCATGGTGGCCCACCGGTCCTACGATCGCAGCACCCTGGGTCTCGGCACCGAGGAGTACCGGCGCGTGCTGCGCGGGGCCGCCGCCCTGTCGGCCCTGGCGGCCGTCGCGTACTGGCTGTTCACGCACGGTTCCGGCCTTCTTCATGACATGACCATGGCCGCAGCGGCGGCCGCCGTGATAGCCCTGCCGCTCCGGTACACGCTGCGCCGCCGGCTGCACCGACGCTGGGCACGCGGCCGCGACCGCAGCGCCACCCTCCTGGTCGGGCCCACGCGCGGGATCGTGGAACTGGTCGCGGTCCTGCGGCGCGGTGGCGCACAGGAACTCCAGCTCGCCGGGGTCTGTCTGAGCGACCCGGAGAACGCCTCGGCGGTCCGCAGGCTGGGGCTGCCGGTGCTCGGCGGCATCGGCGACATGGACGACGTCATCCGGGTCATGCGCGTCACCACCGTGGTCGCGCTGCCGGTCCCGGAGGCCGACGCCTCCGTGCTGCGCCGGATGTCCTGGACCACCGCCGTGCAGGGCGTCGAGTTCCTGCTGGCCCCCGTCCTGACCGACGTGTCCGCGCCACGGCTCGCCGTGCGCCCCACCAACGGGGTGCCCCTGCTGCGGATCCAGGCGCCGAACCTCTCCCGGTTCTCCCGCCTGCCCAAGGAAGTGCTGGATCGTTCCTTCGCGGCGGCGCTCCTGCTGCTCCTCGCGCTTCCCATGCTGCTGATCGCCCTGATCGTGCGGCTGGACAGCTCCGGTCCCGCACTCTTCAGACAGCAGCGCGTGGGCCGGTACGGCGACCACTTCACCATGCTCAAGTTCCGCACGATGCGGCCGGACTCGGAGGCCCTGAGGGCCGAACTCGAGCACCTCAACCAGAACAGCGACGGCCTGCTGTTCAAGGTCAAGGAGGACCCGCGGGTCACCCGGGTCGGCTCGCTGCTGCGCCGCAGCTCGCTCGACGAACTGCCGCAGCTCATCAACGTGGTCAAGGGCCACATGTCGCTCGTCGGCCCGCGCCCGCCGCTGCCCCGGGAAGTGGAGGAGTACACGCCGGACATCAAGCGCCGGATGCTCGTGAAGCCCGGCCTCACCGGGCTCTGGCAGGTCAGCGGCCGCTCCGACCTGCCCTGGGACGAGGCCGTTCGGCTTGATCTCGGATACGTGGACAACTGGTCGATGAGTCTCGACCTGACGATCCTGCTGCGCACCGGGTCCGCGGTGGTGCGAGGCACGGGGGCCTACTGATGGACCGACGGAAGAGGAAGCAAGTGACGCACAGCACCGAGCCGTTGGGGGTCGCCGTCGTCGGGGCCGGCTACTGGGGCCCCAACCTCGTACGCAACTTCCAGGCCAGCGACCGGTTCCGGCTGCGCTGGCTGTGCGACCTCGACGTGGACCGTGCCCAGCGGGTGCTCGGCGGCTACTCCACGGTCCAGGCCACCTCGGACTACGCGGCCGTCCTCGCCGACCCGTCCGTGGCCGCCGTCGCCGTCGCCACCCCGGCCGGCACCCACCTCGACATCGCCCTGGAAGCCCTGCGCGCCGGCAAGCACGTCCTGGTGGAGAAGCCCCTCGCGGCGACGTACGCCGACGGGATGCGCCTGGTGACCGAGGCCGAGGAGCGCGGCCTCACCCTCATGTGCGACCACACCTACTGCTACACGCCCGCCGTGGGCCGCATCCGCGAACTGGTCCGCTCCGGAGAGCTCGGCGAGATCCACTTCGTCGACTCGGTCCGGATCAACCTCGGCCTCGTCCAGAAGGACATCGACGTCCTGTGGGACCTCGCCCCGCACGACCTGTCCATCCTGGACTTCATCCTCCCCGACCACGTCGAACCGGTCGCCGTCGCCGCCCACGGAGCCGACCCGATCGGCGCCGGCCAGGCCTGCGTGGCCTATCTGACCCTCCAGCTCAACACCGGCGCCATCGCTCACGTGCACGTCAACTGGCTCTCCCCGACCAAGGTGCGCACCACCATGGTGGGCGGCGCCAAGCGCACCCTGCTCTGGGACGACCTCAACCCGCTCCAGCGCGTGTCGGTCTACGACCGCGGGGTGGACCTCGCCGCACCGCAGGAGATCGGCGCCGACGAGCGCCGCGAGATGCTCGTCTCGTACCGCTCGGGCGACATGGTCGCCCCCGCGATCGGCGAGAAGGAAGCGCTGCGCAGCATGGTCGACGAGTTCGCCGACGCGATCCGGAACGAACGGGCACCGCTGACCGACGGCCGCGCGGGCCTGCGCGTCCTGGACATCCTCGAAGCGGCCTCCCGGAGCCTGGAGTTCCGCGGCGCCGTCGTCGGCCTGCGCGCCGGGCACTGACCGTTCAACCCACCGAGAGGGCCATGCAGTTGAGCAAGGTACGTGGCAAGAAGATCCTGGTCACCGGAGGGGCGGGCACCATCGGCTCGAACCTCGTCGACCTCCTGGCCGAGGGCGGTGCCCGCGAGATCGTCGTGCTCGACAACTTCGTGCGCGGGCGGATGGGCAACCTCGCCAAGGCCCTGGGCAGCGGCGCCGTCCAGGTCGTCGAGGGCGACATCCGGGACGCCGCCACCGTACGGAAGGTCACCGAGGGCGCCGACCTGGTGTTCCACCTCGCCGCGATCCGCATCACGCAGTGCGCGGAGGAACCCCGGCTCGCCAACGAGGTGATGGTCGACGGCACCTTCAACGTCCTGGAGGCAGCGGTCGAGGCCGGCGTGGGCAAGGTGATCGCCTCGTCCTCGGCGTCCGTCTACGGCATGGCCGAGGAGTTCCCGACCACCGAACGCCACCACCCGTACAACAACGACACGTTCTACGGCGCGGCCAAGGCGTTCAACGAGGGCATGCTGCGCAGCTTCCACGCCATGTACGGCCTGGACTACGTGGCCCTGCGGTACTTCAACGTCTACGGCCCCCGCATGGACATCCACGGCCTCTACACCGAGGTGCTCATCCGCTGGATGGAACGCATCGAGTCCGGTGAGGCGCCGCTGATCCTCGGCGACGGCAGCCAGACCATGGACTTCGTCGACGTCCGGGACATCGCCAGGGCCAACGTGCTGGCCGCCGAGTCGGACCTCACCGACGAGGTGTTCAACGTCGCCAGCGGCACCGAGACCTCGCTGAAGGAACTCGCCGAGGGCCTGCTGGAGGCGATGGGCGCCTCCGGTCTGGCCCCCGAGCACGGACCCGCCCGCGCGGTGAACGGGGTCGTACGGCGGCTCGCCGAGACCGGCCGGGCGGCCGAACGGCTCGGCTTCGAGGCCCGGATCGACCTGCGCACGGGCCTGCGCGACCTCGTGGACTGGTGGCGCGCCGAGCGCGCCGCCGACGCCGCCGCCACGGAGGGTGCCGCGCGATGAGCACGGACCGCATCCCGGTGATGATCCCCTGGCTCGGCGAGGAGGAGGCCCGCGCCGCGTCCGACGCCGTGCTGTCCGGCTGGGTCGCCCAGGGCCCCCGGGTCGCCGCCTTCGAGCGGGCCTTCGCCGAGCGGGTGGGCGCCGAGCACGGCATCGCCGTCAGCTCGTGCACCACCGCCCTGCACCTGTCGCTCGTCGCGCTCGGCCTCGGCCCCGGCGACGAGGTCGTGGTGCCCTCGCTGTCGTTCATCGCCACCGCCAACGCGGTCCGCTACGTGGGGGCCGAGCCCGTCTTCGCGGACGTGGACCCGACCACCGGCAACCTGACCGGGGCCACCGTGGACGCGGTCCGCACCCCACGCACCAAGGCCGTGCTCGCCGTCCACCAGGGCGGCGTGCCGGCCGACGTGGCCGCCCTGCGCGCCGCCTGCGCCGAATGGGACCTCCCGCTCGTCGAGGACGCGGCCTGCGCCATCGGCTCCACCGCCGGCGGCAAACCCGTCGGGCACGGCGCGCTGCTGGCCGCCTGGTCCTTCCACCCCCGCAAGGTCGTCACCACCGGCGAGGGCGGCATGATCACCACGGACGACGCCCAGTGGGCCGCCCGCCTGCGCCGGCTGCGCGAGCACGGCATGAACGCCTCGGCGGCCGAGCGGCACGCCAGCGACAAGCCCGTCCTGGAGAGCTACCTGGAGGTCGGCTTCAACTACCGGATGACGGACGTCCAGGCGGCGATCGGCCTCGTCCAGCTCGGCAAGCTCGACGCCATGGTGACCCGCCGCCGAGCACTGGCGGCCCGGTACGAGACGCTGCTGCGGGACGTCCCCGGGCTCACCCCGGTCCGCGACCCCGCCCACGGGCAGAGCAACTTCCAGTCCTACTGGGTGCTGCTGGCCGAGGACTTCCCCGTCGGCCGGGACGACCTGCTCGCCGCGCTCGCCGCGGCCGGCGTCTCCGCCCGCCGCGGCATCATGGCCTCGCACCTCGAACCCGCCTACGCCGGCCATCCCGCGGCACCGCTGCCGATCACCGAGCGGATCAGCCGCGACTCGCTGATCCTGCCGCTGTTCCACACGATGACCGAGGCCCAGCAGGACCGGGTGGTCGCGGTGCTGCGCGAACAGGCCGGCCCATGAGCGAACTCCTGATCGTCGGCGCCGGCGGCTTCGCCCGGGAGACCGCGCAGGCCGTACGCGACGCGGGCGAGACGAAGCTGCTCGGGCACCTCGACGACAACGCCGCCCTGCACGGCACCGAGGTGGACGGCGTGCCCGTCCTGGGCGGCTGCGACGTCGTCCACGACCTGCCCGGGGCGCGGGTCGTGGTCTGCGTGGGCAATCCCCGGGACTACGCGGCCCGCGCCCGTCTGGTGCGCCGACTCGGCCTGCCCGCCGAGCGCTACGCCACCGTGCTGCACCCGACGGCGGCGGTGTCGTCGACCTCCGAGGTCGGGCCCGGCTCGGTCCTGCTGGCGCACTGCGTCCTGACCGCCGCCGTACGGGTGGGCGCGCACGTCGCGGTGATGCCGCACGCCGTGCTCACCCACGACGACGTGGTCGAGGACTGCGCCACGCTCGCCGCCGGTGTCCGGCTCGGCGGGGGAGTCCGACTGGAACGGGGCGCCTACGTGGGCTCCGGCGCCCTGGTCCGGGAGGGCACGACGGTCGGCGCCTGGTCGCTGGTCGGCATGGGGAGCACGGTGCTCGGCGACATTCCGCCGGGCGAGGTCTGGGCGGGCAGCCCGGCCCGGCGGCTGCGCACGGCGGGCGCGCCGGCGCTCGACGAACTGGTGACACGAACAACGGGGGGACCGGCCACATGAACCAGATTCCGCTTGTCGACCTCAAGGCGGCCCATGAGGAGGTCGCCGACGAGGTCCGGGCAGGATTCGAACGGGTGCTGGCGGGCACCGCGTTCATCGGCGGCGACGAGGTGCGCGGGTTCGAGCGCGAGTACGCCGACTTCGGCGGCGTCGCCCACTGCGTGGGGGTCGCCAACGGCACCGACGCCGTCGAACTCGCCCTGCGCGCGGTCGGAGTCGGGGCCGGGGACGAGGTCGTGGTGCCGGCCAACACCTTCATCGCGACCGCGGGCGCGGTGGCCAGGACCGGTGCGCGGCCGGTCCTCGCGGACTGTCTGCCCGACAGCCTCCTGCTCGACCCTCGGGCCGCGCTGGACGCTGTGGGCCCGGCCACCCGCGCGGTCGTCCCCGTCCACCTCTACGGCCAGATGGCCGACGTCACCGCGCTCGCGGCGCGACTGCCCGACGGAGTAAGGATCGTGGAGGACGCCGCACAGTGCCAGGGCGCCACCCGCGACGGCCGTACCCCGGGCAGCGGCACCATCGCCGCCACCAGCTTCTACCCGGGCAAGAACCTGGGCGCCTACGGCGACGCGGGCGCGGTGCTCACCGACGACGAGGACCTGGCCGGACTGGTGCGCGCGATCGCCAACCACGGGGGTGTCGCCAAGTACCGGCACGACGTCCCCGGTTTCAACAGCCGCCTCGACGGTCTCCAGGCCGTCGTCCTGCGCGCCAAACTGGCGCGGCTGGCGGCCAGCAACGCGGCCCGGCGGGCCGCCGCGGCCCGCTACGACGCCCTCCTCGCCGACCTCGCTGCGGCCGGCCGGGTCGTCCTCCCGACGACCGCGCCCGGCAACGTCCACGTCTGGCACCTCTACGTGATCCAGGTCGCCGACACGGACCGCGACGACGTCGTGGGCAAGCTCAACGCGGAGGGCATCGGCGCCGGGGTGCACTATCCGGCGCCGGTCCACCTCACACCGGCGTACCGCCATCTCGGCCACTCCCGCGGGGAGTTCCCCCACGCCGAGAAGGCGGCGGAGCGGATCCTGTCGCTCCCGCTGTACCCGCAGATCAACCCCGACCAGCAGCAGCGGGTCGTGGACGCGCTGGCCGACGCGCTCCGCGGCTGACCGGTCCCCGGTTTCACCGCACCACTCCGACCGCACGGGTCGGCCCTGCACAGCACCGCTGAGAGGTACACATGAACAGATGGAGCAGACGGATCCGGGGCGGCCGCCTCGCCGTCGTGGCAGCATTGGTATGGGCGGTGCTCCCAGGGGCCGTCACCGCGCAAGCGGCATCCGATCCGTGCGGAACGGGCTCCAACCCCGTCGTGTGCGAGAACTCCAAGCCGGGCAGCCCCAAGTCCGACTGGTTCTCGCCCAACGCCTATGGCGACATCAAGGGCTTCAGTACCAAGGAGAGCGTGCAGGCGGGCGACACCGTCCAGTTCAAGGTCCAATCGAAGACCCCGTACCGCATCGAGATCTACCGGCTCGGCTGGTACGGCGGCGACGGCGCGCGCGAGATGTCGACCGCGGCGCAGGCGGCAATCACCTACCCGGCCAACTACCTGACCAAGCCCGCCGGTTGCGCCACCAAGAGCACCACGGGGCTGGTCGACTGCGGCAACTGGCCCGTCACCGCGAGCTGGACCGTGCCCAGCGACGCCGTGTCCGGACTGTACATCGCCAATCTGACGCAGGCCGACGGCGACGGACTCATGCCGTACCCGTTCGTCGTCCGCAAGGACTCCAGTACCTCGGACGTCGTCGTGCAGACCAGCGACCAGACCTGGCAGGCGTACAACGACTACGGCGGCCAGGACCTCTACGGCGGCACCGGGCCCGCCCCGGACGGCCGCGCCTACGAGGTCAGCTACAACCGGCCGCTGGACATCGGCGGCGACAACGGAATCTACGGCTCCGAGTTCATGATGCTGTCCTGGCTGGAGCGCAACGGCTACGACGTCAGCTACCTCTCCGGCGTCGACGTGTCCACCAACGGCGCGACCCTGCTGAAGAACCACAAGGTGTACCTGTCCTCCGGGCACGACGAGTACTGGACGCAGAGCCAGTACTCCAACGTCCTGGCCGCCCGGAAGGCCGGCCTGCGCGAGGGCTTCTTCAGCGGCAACGAGGTCTTCTGGAAGACCCGGCTCGCCTCCAGCATCGACGGCGCGAACACCGCGAACCGCACCCTGGTCTGCTACAAGATGACCAAGATGGCGCAGAACAACGGCACAGCCGACCCCAGCGGAAGCTGGACCGGCACCTGGATGGACCCGGCGGGCAAGGACTACGGGCAGGACTACCAGCCGCCGAACATCCTCACCGGCTCCATGTTCACGGTGAACGGCTACCGCAGCGACGCCATCACCGTCCCCGGCTCGTACGGCAGGAACCGGATCTGGCGCAACACCTCCATCGCGGGCCTCAGCTCCGGGCAGACCGCCACCTTCCCGACCGGCACCCTCGGCTACGAGTGGGACAGCGACCTGGACAACAGCACCCGGCCCGCCGGAGCGATCGACGTGTCGTCCACCACGGTCGACATCAACGACGGCAAGCTCCGCATGGACTGGGGCAACGTCTACGGCAACGGCACCGCCACGCACAACCTCGTCGAGTTCCGCGACCAGACCTCCGGGGCCCTGGTGTTCGGCACCGGCACCGTCCAGTGGTCGTGGGGCCTGACCAACATCCCGACGTACAACCCCGACGACACGGTGGTCACCGAGGACTCCCGGATGCAGCAGGCGACGCTGAACGTGCTCGCCGACATGGGCGTCCAGCCGCTGACCCGGCAGAGCAACCTGGTCGCCGCCACGGCCTCCAGCGACACCACCGGCCCGTCCGTCACCGTGACCAGCCCGGCCTCCGGGGTCACCGTCCCGGCGCTGAAGCCGGTCACCGTCAAGGGCACCGCCACCGACTCGGGCGGCGTGGTGGCCCGCGTCGAGGTGTCCACGGACGGCGGCACGACCTGGAAGGCCGCCACCGGCCTGGCGTCCTGGAGCTACACCTGGACCCCGACCACCCCGGGCGCGGCGTCCATCAAGGTCCGCGCGGTCGACGACAGCGTGAACATCGGCGCCGTCACCACCCTGCCGGTCACCGTCGGTCCCCAGGCATGCCCCTGCACCGTCTGGCCGGCCTCCGCCGTGCCGGGCACCGTCAACGCGGGTGACGGCAGCTCCGTCGAACTCGGCGCCAAGTTCCGCACCACGGTGGCCGGTTCCATCACCGGTGTCCGCTTCTACAAGTCGCCCGCCAACACCGGGACCCACACCGGCAGCCTGTGGACCGCCTCCGGCACCCGCCTGGCCACCGGCACCTTCACCAACGAGACGGCGTCCGGCTGGCAGCAGCTGAACTTCGCCACCCCGGTGACCGTCAAGGCCAACACCACATACGTCGCCTCGTACTTCGCCCCCAACGGCGGATACTCCTACGACGGCGGCTACTTCTCCGGCGGCGACGCCGGACTGGCTCCGCTGACCGCGCTGAAGTCCGGCACCGACGGCGGCAACGGCGTCTACCACTACGGCTCGACCAGCGCCTTCCCGTCCTCCCAGTCCTCCGGCAGCAACTACTGGGTCGACGTGGTGCTGGACACCTCGACGGCCAGCACCACCCCGCCCACCGTCACGTCGACCTCCCCGACCTCGGGAGCGACCGCCACCTCCATCACCGCCCCGGTGTCGGCCACCTTCAGCTCGGCCGTCGACACCGACAGCGTGAGGCTCACCGTGAAGGACGCGGACGGCGACGCCGTACCGGGCGCCCTCACCTACCCCGCGTCGAACAAGGCGGTCTTCACACCGTCCACGCAGCTGGCCCTGCACACCGCGTACACCGCCTCCGTCCAGGCCTCCGACGTGTGGGGCAACGCCATGACGGACCCGGTGACCTGGTCCTTCACCACCAGTTCCACCCCGCCCGCGGTGACCTGCCCGTGCACGCTGTGGAGCTCCTCCGCGGTGCCGGCCACCACCGACATGTCCGGGGACACCAACTCCGTCGAGCTGGGCACCCGGTTCACGTCCTCGGCGGACGGCTGGATCACCGGCGTCACCTTCTACAAGGGCACCGGGAACACCGGTACCCACACCGGCAGCCTGTGGTCCGACGCCGGCGCGCTGCTGGCGACCGGCACCTTCACCAACGAGACGGCGTCCGGCTGGCAGACACTCACCTTCGCCACTCCCGTGGCCGTCACCGCCGGCACCCCGTACGTCGTCTCCTACCACGCCCCGAACGGGCACTACGCCGTGGACGGCGGCTACTTCGCCGGCGCCCACCAGTCGTACCCGCTCACGGCCACGGCCGACACCACCGCGCATCACAACGGGCTGTACCGCTACGGTGCCGACCCGGCCTTCCCCAACGGTTCCTACGGTTCCGCGAACTACTGGGTGGGCCCCGTCTTCACCGCCGACAACCCGAGCGCGTCCCTGGCGAGCGCCAAGGCGTCGGAGGTGCCCACCTCCTCGGTGGCCCACACCGCCGACGCGGCGGGCGCCCTCGTGATGTCCGTGCCCGACACGGCCGCGGTGTCGTCCGTCAAGGCGAGCGTGACCGTACTGAAGGGCCCCAAGGCAGCGAGGAAGCTCCACGTGACGGCCGTCGTGTCCTACGACCGGGCCACCCACAAGGCGTCCGTCCACCTGTCCGCCCCGCTGCCGGACGGCACCCGGTTCAAGGTCACGGTCACGGCCAGGGACAAGCACCGCCACACGGTGAAGTCCCAGAGCTGGACCCTGACCGGCAAGACCGTCCACAAGAAGAAGAACTGACCCGTCAGAACGCACCGGTGGCGGCCCACGCCCGACTCGGCACGGGCCGCCACCGGGGATTGGCATCCACCCGATGAGCAGCGTCAGTGTTGTGATCCCCTGCTACAAGTACGGCCACTTCCTCGCCGACTGCGTGAGCAGCGTCCTGGACGAGCAGGACGGTGTCGACGTCCGCGTGCTCATCATCGACGACGCCTCGCCCGACGACTCGGCGGAGGTCGCGCACAAACTGGCCGCCGCCGACCCGCGCATCGAGGTCGTCGCCCACACGACCAACAAGGGCCACATCGCCACCTACAACGAAGGTCTCCTGGAGTGGGCCGACGGCGACTACGTCGCGCTCCTGTCCGCCGACGACCGGCTGGTCCCGGGCGCGCTGGTCAGGGCCGCCGCGCTGCTCGACGCCCACCCCGAGGCGGGCTTCGCCTACGGACGCCCCCTGCGCTTCCGGCACGGCGGACCCCTGCCCAAGGCCCGCACCCGCGGCACCGGCTCGGTCGTCTACCCCGGCCACTGGTGGCTGGAGCGGCGCTTCCGCGAGGGCACCGGCTGCATCACCTCACCGGAGGTCGTCGTCCGCACCAGCCTCCAGCGCACCGTCGGCGGCTACGACCCGGCCCTGCCGCACGCCGGTGACATCGAGATGTGGATGCGGCTCGCCGCGCACGCCGACGTCGGCTACGTCCGCGGCGCCGACCAGGCCTTCTACCGCGTCCACGGCAAGAACATGTCCACCACCGACTTCGGCGGCCAGCTCGACGACCTGCGCCAGCGCCTCGTCGCGTTCGACTCCGTCCTCGCCAAGTGCGCCGACCGGCTGCCGCACGCCGACCGCCTCGCCGAGCAGGTCCACACCCGGCTCGCCCGCTTCGCGCTGCGCCGCGCCTACCGGGCCTACGACCGGGGCCGAACCGGCATCGTGCCGGTCGACGACTGCGTGGCGTTCGCCGAGGAGTGCCTGCCGGGCTACCGGGCGCTGCCCGAGTACCGCGCCCTGCGGCTGCGCAGACGGATCGGCCCCAAGGCCATGCCCTACCTGCAGCCCCTCGTCTGGTCGGCCGTCGCCGAGCGCGGCCGGGAGCAGCTGTGGTGGGAGTCCTGGAAGCGCCGCGGCATCTGATGATCCGGCAGTCCGACTCAGTGGGCCGCGGGGACCGCGGCGGTGTGCCGGCGGCGCGGGGCCTCCCGGCGGCCCATCAGGTACCGGTCGAGCCACAGCGCCCCCAGCACGCCGGCGGTCAGGCCCAGCAGGGCCGTGCCCGCCAGACCCCGGCTCTTGTCACCCTGCACCTCGGCGGCGCTGGGCGAGGTCAGGACCGAGGCGGTGATCCGCGAGCCGTCCGCGACGCCCTGCGCCGACTGCATCGCGTCGACATGCCGGGTGTACACGTCGATGATGCGGCGCACCGCCGTGACGGCGGCGTCGGCACCGGACGCCTGCGACTGCACCTGCAGGGAGGGGATCAGATAGCGGGGCGTCGCGCTGGTGCCGCTGTTGCGGGGGATCAGGTGGTACGTCCCCGAGACACCCGCGGCGCGCAGCTCCTCGGTGCCGGCCGGGGACTGCAACTGCTGGACGGCCGCGTAGGAGACCACGGCGAGCGGCGGCAGCAGATTGGTGTACTGGTTGGGCTGGTTGCGCGTCACTGGCGGCTTGAGGACGACCACCGCGGAGCCCACGTACTGCGGGGCGGGACGGACCACCTGGTACGCACCGGCCGCCGTCAGCAGCAGTGCGACCACCACGACGTACCAGCGGCGGAGCAGCGCGTCGGCGACGTTCCCAGGCGACATACGGGTTCCTTCCGTCACTCCCGATACTGGCAGGACGCACGGCGGCATGCCACCGAATGGAGGGACGGTTCGTGAGCCTCGGTGAGATATGGGCCATTCTGCGCAGGCGTTGGTACTTCATGGTGCCCTTCACCCTGCTCAGTCTGCTCGGCGGCTCGTACCTGTACGTCACCGTGCCGGTCTCCTACCAGTCGCAGAGCTCGGTCGCCCTGCTCGACTCCTCGGCGGTGGCCCGGCTGGCGCCGACCTTCGGCAACCCCATCTCGAACGCGGGCGGTTCGCTCATCGTCACCGCCGACGTCCTGATCCGGACCCTCGAATCCAACGACGCCGCCAAGGAGTTGCGCGGCCGGGGTGTCACCGACCCCTACACCGCCGGGTTCGCTCCGGCCAGCGACAGCCCGCTGCTCATGCTCAGCGTCACCGGAACCGACCGGGCGAAGGTGCTCAGGGAGACCAACACCCTGACCACCTTCGCCGGCGAACAGCTCAGCGCCCTGCAGGCCGCCGCCAAGGTCCCGCCCGCCTACTTCGTGCAGACCGCGCCCGTCGTACTGCCGCAGACCCCTGTGGCGAAGTCAAAGAGCCGCTACCAGGACATCGCGGCCGTCGTCATCCTCGGCGTCGTCAGCGCGTTCCTGCTGTCGATCCTGATGGAGGGCGTCGCGGTGGTCCGCCGCCGCAGGCCCGCCAGGAACGCCGCACCACGCGAGCGCAGGCCCCGCGGCCCCGGCCGGCTGCGCACGGGCGCGCTGGGCCGGCGCGTCGACGCCACCGCGATCCTCACCGTCTACCTGGTGCTGGCCCTGTTCATCCCCTCCAACCTGGCCCTGCCCGCGCTCGGCGGCGTCGGCACCCCGGCCAACGTCTTCGCCCTGCTCGGCCTGCTCTGGTACCTGGCGACCTGGCTCGGCGGCCGCATCCTGCCCGCGCCAGGCACCCGGCTCGTCCGGGTCGCGCTGTGCGTGCTCGGCGCGGCCGTCCTCGCGGCCTACGTCGCCGACGCGCTGCGCGAGAGCTCCCACCAGGAGGTCCTCGGCGCCGACCGCGGCCTCATCGGTTTCCTGGTGTGGGTGTCGCTGGTCGTGCTGACCTCGGCCGGAGTGCAGGAGCGCAGTCGGCTCGACGTGCTGATGCGGCGCCTGGTGGTGCTGGGGTCGGTCGTCGCCGCGATCGGCTTCTACGACTTCTTCGCCGCCACCAACATCGCCGACTCCATCCACATCCCCGGGCTCCAGACCAGCGTGGCCCAGGTGTCCGCCATGGACCGCGGCGCCTTCACCCGGCCCCGGGCCACCACCGCCCAGCCACTGGAGTTCGCCGGCATGCTGGCGATCCTGCTGCCCTTCGCGATCCAGCAGGCCCTGGACCCGGTGCGCCGTCACCTGCACGCCGCGCGCCGCTGGGGGCCGGTGGTGCTCATGGCCGGCGCGCTGCCCCTGTCGGTGTCGCGGACCTCGATCATCGGGCTGCTGCTGGTGGCCCTGGTGATGGTGCCGCGCTGGAAGCCGGCCCGGCGCTGGGCCGCGATCGGCGTGATGACCGCCTCCGTGGCCGTCTTCAAGGTGCTCGTGCCCGGCCTGATCGGCACCATCACGGGCTTGTTCGCCTCGTTCCTGTCCAACTCCGACAGCAGCACCCAGGCCCGCACCGTCAAGTACAGCGCGATCGTGCCCTACCTGAAGGAACACCCCTTCTTCGGACGGGGGTTCGGCACCTTCACCCCCGACCTGTACTTCTTCACCGACAACCAGTACATGCTGTCCCTGGCCGAGATGGGCGTGCTCGGCATGGTCGCCCTGCTCACCCTGTTCGTCACCGGCATCCACCAGGGCGGCGCCGTCCGGCGGCTCGCCGGCACGGAGTCCGACCGCGAACTCGGGCAGGCCTTCTTCGCCTCCTCGGTGGTCGCCATGGTCAGCAGCGCCACCTTCGACTCGCTGAGCTTCCCGATGTTCGCCGGCATGTTCTTCCTGGTGCTGGGAGCGGGGGCCAGCTACCTGGGGTTCATCCGGCGTGAAGCGGCCGCCACCGCCGCCCCGGGCCCCCGCGCGTCCGCCGAGCCCCCGCAGCCCCAACTCGTGGAGTCCCGATGAGTCCCGTCGCCGTCATCGTCGTCACCTGGAACAGCGCCTCGGTGCTCCCCGGGTTCCTCGCCTCGCTCGCCGACGCCATGGCCGGGCTCGACTGGCGACTGGCCGTCGCCGACAACGACTCGGCCGACGACACCGTCGACGTGCTGCGCACGCTGGCCCCCGAGGCCACCGTCGTCCAGACCGGCCGCAACGCCGGGTACGCCGCCGGGATCAACGCGGCGCTGGCGGCCGCCGGCGCGTGGGAGGGCGGACACGGCGCCGTCCTGATCTGCAACCCCGACATCCGGATGCGGCAGGGCTGCGCCAAGCGGCTCGTCGACCGCCTGGACGGAGACGTGGGGATCGCCGTCCCCCTCCTGTACGAGGAGGGCCACGACACGCCCCACTTCTCGCTGCGCCGCGAGTCGAGCGTGTCCCGGGCGCTCGGCGAGGCCGTCATCGGCAACCGCAGGGCCGGCCGGTTCCCGGCGCTCAGCGAGCTCGTCACCGACCCCGCCGCGTACCGGCGGCCCACCCGGGCGGACTGGGCGACCGGCGCGCTCATGGCCGTCTCGGCCGGCTGCCTGACCGCCTGCGGCCCGTGGGACGAGTCGTTCTTCCTGTACTCGGAGGAGACCGAGTACTGCCTGCGGGCGCGGGACCTCGGATACGCCACCCAGCTGGAGCCGACGGCCGAGGCCGTCCACCTGGGCGGCGACTCCCAGGTCTCGCCCCGGCTGTGGCGGCTGCTCACCCTCAACCGCGTGCGGCTGTACGGGCGGCGCCACGGCGCCCTCGCGACGGCGTGCTTCCGGGCCGCCGTGTTCCTGCGCGAGGCGTCCCGGGCCGCGCTCGGCCGCGAGGCCAGCCGCGCGGCGGCGGCCGCCCTGCTCCGGCCGGGCGCGCTGCGGACCACACCGGGCCCGTGAGCCACGGCCGGGACGGCTCAGCCGGACCAGGTCGTGTAGAAGCTGGCGGGGTTGACCAGGTACCGCACGGTGGCGTGCGGCACGTGGCGCACGCTGTGGCCGCGGCTGTAGCGGCGGACCAGCTCCCAGTCCTCGCGCGGCATCACCTCGGGCGTGCGGCGCAGCCGGCTGAAGCGCAGGGCGCGGGTGCGCCGCGCGACGAACGCGTTGGTGTCCAGGAACGACTCCCTGGCGGCCCGGCGGCGGTCGAACGGCACGGACAGGACATCCCGTTCGGTGCCGTCCGGCAGGACGCGGCGCAGCGCCGTGTAGACGCCGTCGGGACCCTGGGGCGACTCCAGGACCGCGAGGGCGCGCTCCAGGTGGTCGGGTTCCCACAGGTTGTCGTCGTCGAGGAACGCCACGTACCGCGAGCGGGTCAGGCGGATGCCGACGTTGCGCACCACGCCGGCGACTCCGGTGTTTTGCGCCAGCGAGACGGCGAACAGTCGGGGGTCGGCGGGCAGTTCGGGCAGTCCGGCGCCGTCGTCGACGACGACCACGACCTGGTCGCGGACGGTCTGGGCCAGGGCCGAGCGGACGGCCGCCCGCAGGTCGTCGGGGCGGCGATGGGTGGCGATGACGGTGGCGACCAGGGCGGCGGGCCGGTCGCCGGCGGCCGCGAGACGCCGGACCTCGGCGGTCTCCAGACGGCGCAGCCGCAACGCGGACGGCGCGAGCAGGACCTTGTTGCGCAGCTCGAACAGGACGAGCCAGCCGAAGGCGCGCTTGAGGAGCTCCCAGGGGGCGCGGGCGATGCGTCGCATGATCCTCTTCCTCAGCGGTCCGGCTCGGGGGTGATCGGGGTGCCGTCGGACAAGCGGTTGCCGCGCCAGACGTTGCCCGAGCCGTCGGCGTTCCAGGCGGCGACGGCTCCGTAGCCACCGGCGTTGCGGTGGTAGCGGGTGGAGAAGACGTTGTTCGTGACCGTGATCCCGGTGGCCCCGTCGCCGCCGCCGTAGAGCGAGTAGGCGCCGCCGGCCAGCAGGTTGCCGTCGATCACGGTGTTGGAGACATGGCCGGTGTCGGCGAACAGGCCGATGCTCGCGGAGGCTCCCCGGTCCACGGCGACCGGGTTGAGTAACGTGTTGTGCCGGATGATCAGGCTGCCCTTGTTGCCGCCCCCGCTGATCACCGCGTCGGTGTGCTGCCACTCGCCGCCCGCGTTGCGGAAGGGCACGAGGTCGTGGACGTAGTTGTCGTGGATGTGCCCCTGCCCCATGGACAGCGCGTTGCCGAAGACCGAGATGTCGCACCAGCCGACCTCGACCGAGCTGGTGCCCATGTTGGAGACGGCGTAGTCCTCGCCGCCGTTGTCGGGGCCCTTGCCGGGGATCGCGGTGACGGTGCTGTGCAGGACGCGCAGCCCGTGGTACCCGGGGCGCAGGTTGACCCCCCACCAGTTGGTGGAGGTGATCCTGGAGTCGATGATCGTCACGTCGTTCGCGTAGATGTCGAGCGAGCCGGTGAGGTCCCACCCCCTGATGACGGTGCCGTCGGTCTTGACGGTCATGTCGCCGGTGCGGTGCGGGGTGAGGGGAACGCGGGGACCGGTGGTACGGGCGTCGGGGAAGCCGGCCGGCCGGGGTGACGCGGACGGGCGACGGGTCGGACGCCGTGAGGGCGGAGCGGTCGACGTGCTGGGGGCCGCCCCGGGGGAGGAGGATAAGACGCTGGTGGGAGGCGGGGGAGGCGGGCCGGGGTCGGCGGAGGTGCGCGGGGCGTGCGGGGAGCGGTCGGCCCGGGTGGGCCCGCCGCCCGACGAACAGGCGGCGCACAGCACGAGGGTCAGCACGCCGAGGGCGGGACGGGTGAGAGCGGGTCGGGCGAGCGGGCGGCGGTGGAGCCTGGTCATGCGGTCTCCGGGGTCCGGGAGCCGAGCAGGTAGCGCCGGCTGGGCAGTACGCACACCGCGTAGCAGGCGAGGGCCGCCGCGCCGGTGCCGAGGAGAGCGGGGGTGCCGTCGCCGAGCAGCCACTTCGCGGTCAGCAGCACCAGGGTCATCACGGCGCCCGCGAAGAACGGCCAGGCACAGGCCCGGGCGATGGGGGCGAGGCCGATCCCGGCCCTGCCGAGGGCGTAGAGGAACGCGGGGACGACCAGGGCGGCGGCGACCACGACATGGCCCTGGGAGACACCGACGATGCCGCCGAGGCGGGCGCCGACGACGAGGACGGGGACGAGGGCGAGGACCCAGAGTCCCTGGACGAGGATGAGCGAGCGGCGCTGACCGGCGGCGACGAGGCAGTCGTAGGCGAGTTCGCAGCCGATACGGACCAGCCCGAGGGCCATCAGCCAGGGCAGCGCGGCGGCGGCGGGCACCCAGGTGCTGCCGTAGACGAGGTGGACGACCGGGGCGGCGAGGCCGCCCAGCAGGACGCACAGCGGCACGGTGCCCGTCACCAGGACGCCCAGGGCGCGGCTGAACCCCTGGGCGAGGGCCTGCGGGGAGTCCGCGAGACGGGAGAAGCCGGCGAAGGAGACGCGGCGGGCGGCCTCGGAGATGATCCGCACCGGCCAGCCCGACATGTTGAACGCCAGGACGTAGAAGCCGAGGGCGGTCTGGCCGAGGGAGGAACCGACGACCATGGTGTCCACGTTGACCACGGCGAGGGCGAGCAGGCTCGCGCCCGCCAGCGGAAGCCCGAACTTGAGCAGGGCGCGCGCCTGTCGGGGGTCCCAGCCGAACCGCAGGGCACCGGGGGCGGCCAGCGCGCAGCCGACGAGGGCGGCGACGTTTCCGGCGACCGCGCCCCAGGCGAAGCTCATCGCGCCCCAGCCGGCGAACGCCAGGACCAGGGTGACGGCGGTGCTGAGGACGAAGTTGAGGGCGTCGATGACCATGCGCCTGCCCTGCGCGAACTCGCGGGTCAGGATCCCGGCGGGCACCTGGGCCACCCCGTCGATCACCAGGCACAGGCACATCACCCGCAGGACGCCCGAGGCGCCGGGCGAGTCGAGCAGCCCGGCCACCGTGGGCGCGGCGAAGAAGATGGCGGCGTACAGCAGGCCGCTGGACACGGCGCCCAGGGTCAGCACCGTGGGCGCGAACCGGCGGGGGTCGCCGTCCCAGCGGACGATGGCCAGGCCGACGCCCAGCTCGTTCGCGGACAGCAGGACCAGCAGCACCGTCTGGGCGAGGCCGTAGACGCCCCACTCGGCCGGTCCGAGCGCGAAGCGCGCCAGCAGGATGCCCGTGGCGAAGTTGCCGAGGCGCATGACGACGGTGTTGATCAGGCTCCACCGGGCGGCCGTGACGACCTTGCGGCCCAGGGAAGGGGGAGCGGGGGTGTCGCTCGGCTCAGCGGTCCCGCTGTCCGGTGTGCGAACGCTGTCCATGAGTCGACTCCTCGTCGAGCGGCTCGGCGGCGGGCGCCACGGCCGTGGCGGACCGCCCGGCCCTCGGCTCCGCCGCGGTCCTGTTCTCGGCGGTCCGCGACCAACTGGGCTGCGTCCGCAGGGCGATGGTCCGTTCGGCGACCGGCTCGCCCTGCGCCGCGTCCGGGGCGGTGGGCGGTGGCGCGGCTTCCCGCGGCGGCGCCGCCGGCGTACGCGAGCGGCGGCGCGCCTCCACGTAGAACGCGGCGACCAGGCTGACCACCAGGCCCAGGAGGCCGGCCAGGATCAGGTACTCCAGGCGGGTCTTGGTCTGCGCCACCGGGTTCTGCGGGGGCACGATCGTCGTCATGCGGATCATGGCCTTCGGCGCGACCGACTGCTGCTTCTGGAACTGGTCGAGCCGTTCCTTGGCGTACGCGGTCAGCAGACGGTCCGAGGACAGCACGGCAGCCTTGTCCGTGCCGGTGACGGTCAGCCACATCAGCGGCCCCTGCGCGTTGTCGGCGAGCTTGGCCTCGAACGTGCCCGTCGCGCCACGGGACTTGAGCACGCGCACGGAGACGTCGGAGTTGAGGTTGCGGGCCAGGCTGTCGGCCATGCCGGTGAGCGAGGTCTGGGTGCTGAGGAAGGGGTTGCCGTCGTAGGCGACGGTGGCCTTCTGCGAGTTGAGGAGGACCACCGTGCTCTGCGACTGGTAGGTGACCGGAACCACCAGGGACACGGCGACCGTCAGACAGGCGGTCAGCAGCAGTCCGGGCAGCAGGACGTACCAGCGCCTGCGCATGACCCGGAAGATCTCAGCGAGATCCATGGTGGTCCCCCCTTACGACCAGACGTTCGACGAGCATATGGTGCGTGCGGATCATATGGGCAACGCTCGGTCGGTCGGTCTGGGTCGGGTGCTCGCCGTGCCTCCCTCCAGCAGCACCTCGGCGATGCGGTCGCTGGCGCGGCCGTCCCACAGCTCGGGCCGGCGCGGCGCGGGCGGTGTGTCCAGTACCCGGTGCACGAGGGACACGATCCGTGCCGGATCACGGCCGGCCAGCAGGTTGGTGCCCTGCTCTACGGTGATGGGCCGCTCGGTGTTGTCCCGCAGGGTCACGCACGGCACCCCCAGCGCGGTGGTCTCCTCCTGCACACCGCCGGAGTCGGTGAGTACGAGACGGGCGGCGTCCTGCAGGGCGATGAAGTCCAGGTATCCGGCCGGAGGCACGAGCCGGACGCCGCCCGGGACGCCGATCTCGGCCAGCCGCTCGGCCGCGCGCGGATGCACGGGCAGCAAAAGCGGGCAGCGGCCGGCGACCTCGCCCAGGGCCTTCAGCAGTCCGGTGAGCACCTCGGGGTCGTCCACGTTGGCCGGACGGTGCAGGGTGACCAGGCCGTACTCGCCCCTCACCAGGCCGTACCGGTCGAGCACGCCGGAGGACCTGGCCCGCTCCAGATTGGCCAGCAACGTGTCGATCATGACGTTGCCGACCAGATGGATCTGGTCCTCCCGATAGCCCTCCGCGCGCAGGTTGTCCACGGCGTCGGGGGAGGGGGCCAGCAGATAGTCGCTGACCCGGTCGGTGGCGACCCGGTTGACCTCCTCCGGCATGGTCCAGTCGCGGCTGCGCAGACCGGCCTCCACATGGGCCAGCAGGGGCCCCGCCTTCGCGGTGACCAGGGCGCAGGCCAGCGTGGAGTTGATGTCGCCGACCACCACGACGACGTCCGGGGCCAGTTCGCCGAGCAGCGGCTCGAACGCGGTCATCACGCGCCCGGTCTGTTCGGCGTGGGTGCCGGAGCCGACCCCGAGGAAGCGGTCGGGTGGCCGGATGCCGAGGTCGGCGAAGAACACGTCGTTCATCGACGGGTCGTAGTGCTGACCGGTGTGGACGAGGACCACCTCGGCGCCGCGGCGCTCCAGGGCGTCCATCACCGGTTTGATCTTCATGTAGTTGGGGCGCGCCCCGGCTACACAGACGATGCGCGGCATGGTTCAGAGCACCTCGATCGTGGGCCCGGGCGACAGCCGCCGGCGGCAGTCGAGCACGAAGGGGGCGTGCTCGGTGACGAGGTCGTAGTCGAAGCTGTCGTGGTCGGTGAGCAGGACCACCACGTCGGCGGCCGCCAGCTCCTCGGGGGTCGGTTCGACCCGCACCAGCCGGGTGTCCACGGGCAGGCTCTCGACCACGTGCGGGTCCGCCGCCTTCACCTGGGCCCCCATGTCGAGCAGGAGCTGGGAGATGCGCAGGGCGGGCGACTCGCGGGCGTCACCGGTGTTCTTCTTGTAGGCCAGGCCGAGCAGCAGGATCTTCGAGCCGTTCACCGAACGGCGTCTGTCGTTGAACAGGTCGCCGATGCGGCGCGCCACGTACTCCGGCATGTGGTTGTTGATGTCGTTCGCCAGCTCCACGAACCGGAAGCTCTGGCCGAGTTCGCGCTGCACCCGCCAGGACAGGTACGAGGGGTCGATCGGCAGGCAGTGGCCGCCGACGCCCGGCCCGGGCGTGAACCGCATGAAGCCGAACGGCTTCGTGGAGGCGGCGTCGATGGCCTGCCAGACGTCGATGTCCAGGTGGTGGGCGAACATCGCGACCTCGTTGACCAGCGCGATGTTCACGTGCCGGAAGGTGTTCTCCAGCAGCTTGGCGAGCTCGGCCTCCTTGGGTGAGGTCACCGGCACGGTGGTGTCGACGAGCTGCCCGTAGAAGTCCCGCACGGCGGCGAGCGAGGCGGCGTCGACGCCGGACACGACCTTCGGGGTCTCCTTGAACCCCCACACCGTGTTGCCGGGGTCGATCCGCTCCGGGCTGTAACCGAGGTGGAAGTCCTTGCCCGCGGTCAGGCCCGAGCCGTCCTCCAGGATCGGGGCGAACAGCTCCTGGGTGGTGCCGGGGTAGGTGGTCGACTCCAGGACGACGGTGGCGCCGGGGCGCAGGTAGCGGGCGAGGGTGACCGCCGACTCCTTGATGTAGCGCAGGTCGGGGGAGCCCTCGTGCAGCGGGGTCGGCACGGTCACCACGGCGACGTCGAAGCCGCCGCAGTCGCGGGCCGAGTCGCTGGGACGGTAGCTGCCACGGTCCAGCGCCGCGCGGATCCGCTCGGAGGAGACGTCCTCGACGAACGACTCACCGGCGGCGAGGCTCTTGATGCGCAGGGCGTCCACGTCGTAGCCGATCACCTCGTGCCCGACCTCGGCGGCGCGGATGGCCAGTGGCAGTCCGACGTATCCCTGTCCAACCACGACGACGCGCATCAGTTACTCCTGTTCGCGGGAGCGGGCGACGGGGTGAGCCGGATGAACTCGCGCGCCGTCATGACGAGGAAGGCAGCATTGGTGGTGAGGTAGCGCCGGCCCAGGCGGCGCGGCTCCTGCAGCGCGCGGTACAGCCACTCCACGCCCCATCGCTGCCAGGACGCGGGGGCCCGCTTGGTGATCCCGGCCAGGATGTCGAAGGAGCCGCCGACCCCGTGCACCACACGGGCGCCGGTGCGCGCTCCGTAGGCGGCGGTGAAGATCTCCTTCTTCGGCGAGGTCATGCCGAGGAAGAGCATCCGGGCGCCGCTGCGGGCGATCGCGTCGGCTATGCCCTCCTGCTCGGAGTCGTCGAAGTAGCCGTGCCGGCTGCCGGCCACCTCGAGGTTGGGGAAACGATCCGCCACCCGGCGCAGCATCTCCTCCAGCACCTCGTGCCTGGCGCCGAGGAAGTACACCGACATGCCCTGCGCCTCCGCCTCGGCCAGCAGCCGCAGGAAGAGGTCGATACCGGCGACCCGTTCGGGCAGCGGGGCGCGCAGCAGCCGGCCGGCCCAGACCACGGCCTGCCCGTCGGCGAGGACGAGGTCGCACCCGGCGACAGCCCCGGCGAGCCGGGGATCACGCCGCATGTTCACCAGCTTCGCGGCGTTGACCACCCCGATCTCGAGCTGGCGCTCGTCCCGCACCGCCTCCAGGCACCGCTGTACGGTCTCGTCCATCGTCAGCGGGTCCAGCTCGACCCCGAACAGGGACCGGCGCGCGCTCATTCGCCGCCCCCCAGCCAGGCGTGGAGCATCCAGCCGAACTCGTAGGGCCGGCACTCCCGGTCCACGGAGGCAGGGCGGTACATCCGGTCCAGGGGGCTCAGCCGCAGGCCCGGGGCGACCCGGGTGCCCAGGCCCCGCGCGGCCCGCACGGCCTTCTTCGGGTCACCCCGGTAGACCTTGCGCCAGGTGACGCCGAGCCGGTCGAGGATCATCGGCTCCCTGTGCTCCGGGCGCCCGGCGAGTTCGGGCACGTCGGTCATCCAGCGCAGTCCCTTGCGGACGGCCACCCCGAAGTCGGTGCCGCCGGCGTCGGCGAGATCGAACAGCGCGGTCGGCGCCATCGCGTGCTGGTGGACGCTGTAGACCGGGTAGCCCTCCACGACACCGCCGGTGCGCGCGTCGTAGTGCCACCACCACTGCCCGCCGTCGCCCTGGAGTTCGCAGATGCGTGCCGCGCACGCCTCGGAGGCGGCCAGCGCCGCCGGGTCGCCGCCGTCCGTACCGGCGTGGGCGCGGGCCAGGGCCTGCAGCGGGTAGGTCTGGTCGGCGAAGCAGCTCACATGCGCCCGGTACCAGGGCACCAGGCCGGGTCCGGTGGCGTGCGGGAACAGCGGGCTGTCCCCGATCCGGGCCCGCAGCAGACGGTCGCGAGCTGCGGTGAAACGTCTCTCCACATCGACCGTGCCGCGCGCCGCGGCGAGAGCGGACAGCACCCACGCCGCCTCGACGGTGTACTGCGGCCGGCCCTCCTCGTCCAGGGCGCCGACCCGCTCGACGGCGTCGGACAGCTTGGGGTGCTCGGTCTCGGCGGCGGCCCAGGCGATGAGCGCCGCGTCCCCCAGGTTGGTCACCGCGGGCAGGGACTCCACGAGCAGCCCCGTGAACTCCTGCGCGGTACGCCCCCCGAGCACCGCCCGCTGGCGGTCCTCGGGCAGGAAGCGGGCGCCCAGCGCCGTGATGGCCGCGTACCGGGTGCTGGTCCCGCGCCGTTCCAGCGTCCAGGAACCGTCGGGGGCCTTGTGCCCGGCCATGGTGAAGACGAAGGCCTCACCGCCGGGAAGCAGCATCGCCGGGAGCCCCGACTCGGCGACGGAGAGCAGCCGTTGGGCGAGCGCGAGCAGTGACGGATCCTCATGGCCGAGCGCCGCGAGACGTGTGCTGGTCATCGTGTGGACACACCAACCCCCCTGTGGGTCCTGGTCTTTGCGCAGACTGGTGAACGCCGTGGCGCACATGGCCGACCGGCGTGAAGGCACAGCGGATGTCAGGCGACGGAGCGGTCGTCGCTCCCCGCGTCAGGCACAGGTCTTCCCCACCTGCGTAACCCCCCTGGGCACGTGTGTGTGCTCACTGTGCCTGGTCTGCACAGTTCGAACACATGTTATGCCTGCGGATGTTCGAGGTATGGCGTTTTGCGAGAATCAACTGTCATGCCCGCGGCACGAGTTCGCCGTCCTTCTCCTCGTACAGCTCACCCGTCTCGGGACACTCCCAGCCGCCCGGCTCGCGCTCGCGCTCGACCAGCCGCACCCCGGCCCGGCCGACCCAGCCGATCCGCCGCGCCGGCACGCCCGCCACGAGCGCGAAGTCCGGTACGTCCCGGGTCACCACGGCGCCCGCCGCGACCAGTGCCCAGCGGCCGACGCGCACCGGCGCCACACACACCGAACGGGCCCCCAGCGACGCCCCTTCGGCCACCACCACCGCCACGGCCTCCCAGTCGCCCCCGCGCTTGAGCCGGCCGTTCGGATCCACCGAGCGCGGGAAGTGGTCGTTGGTGAGCACCGCCGCCGGACCGACGAACACCCCGTCCCCCAGCACCGCGGGCTCGTACACCAGCGCGTGGTTCTGCAGCTTCACGTTGTCGCCGATCCGCACCCCCGGACCGACGTACGCCCCCCGGCCCACGATGCACCCGGCACCCAGCCGGGCGTCCTCCCGTATCTGGGCCAGATCCCAGACCGTCGTCCCCGCACCGATGGCGGCCGTCTCGTCGACCTGTGCGGTCGGCTGGATCCTGGTGCTCACGTGGCTGAACCCTTCCTCTCGTCGAGCAGAACCGGAAACGCCGCCTCCAGCGCCTCGCGCCACGGACGGATCGGCTCGATCCCGGCCCGGCGCCACCCCTCGTGCCCCAGGACGCTGTACGCGGGGCGCGGGGCGGGCCGTACGAAGGCGTCGCCGGTCGTCGGCCTGACCCGGCCGGGGTCCGCGCCGAGCAGCCGGAACACCTCACGGGCCAGACCGAACCAGGTCGTCTCCCCACCGCTGGTGCCGTGGTAGATCCCGCCCGGCGCGCCACCGGCCAGGGCGGCCTGCCCCAGCCGCACCAGCCGGTCCGCGAGATCCACCGTCCAGGTCGGCTGGCCACGCTGGTCGTCGACCACGTCGACCGTGTCCTTCGACGACTCCAGCCTGATCATCGTGTCGACGAAGTTCCCGCCCCCCGCCCCGTACAGCCAGGCCGTGCGTACGACGTACCCGGCGTCGGGGAGCGCGGCCAGCACCGCCCTCTCCCCGGCCAGTTTGGTGCGCCCGTACGCGCCCCGGGGTGCCGTCGGCGCGTCCTCGGCGTAGGGGGCCGTCCCGTCGCCGGCGAACACGTAGTCCGTCGAGACGTGGACCAGCCGGGCGCCCGACTCCGCGCACGCCTCGGCGAGCCGACCGGGCCCGTCACCGTTGACCCGCAGGGCCTCGGCCTCGTGCGCCTCCGCGTCGTCGACGGCCGTCCACGCGGCGCAGTTGACCACGATCCCGGGGCGGTGGACGGCCACCGCCTCCCGCACCGCGTCGGCGTCGGCTATGTCGAGCTCACCGCGGGCCAGCCCGGCGGCCCGCTCACCGCCTCGGCGCAGCCGGGCCAGGACGTCCTGCCCGAGCATGCCGCCGGCACCGGTGATCAGCCACGTGGTCGTCGTCGTTCCCTGTTCGTCGTCGCGAGCCGGCCGTGCGAACTCCGAGGGCATCCGCGTCACAGCGCCGCGCGCTCCTTGATCGGCTCCCACCAGTCGCGGTTCTCGCGGTACCAAGTGACCGTCTCGGCAAGGCCGGTGGCGAAATCCTTGCGGGGCTCGTAGCCCAGCTCAGTGCGCAGCTTGCCGCAGTCCACGGAGTAGCGGCGGTCGTGCCCCTTGCGGTCGGCGACGAACTCGACGCCGGAATCCCAGTCCGCGCCGCACGCCTCCAGCAGCAGGGACGTCAGCTCCCTGTTGGACAGCTCGGTCCCGCCCCCGATGTTGTACGCCTCGCCGGCCCGCCCCCCGGTGCGCACCAGTTCGAGGGCCTGGACGTGGTCGTCGATGTGCAGCCAGTCCCGCACATTGCCGCCGTCGCCGTACAGCGGGACCTTCCTGCCGTCCAGCAGGTTGGTGATGAACAGCGGGACGACCTTCTCGGGGAACTGGTGGTGGCCGTAGTTGTTGGAGCAGCGGGTCACCCGCACGTCCAGGCCGTGGGTGCGGTGGTACGCCAGCGCGATCAGGTCGCTGGACGCCTTGGAGGCGGCGTACGGGGAGTTGGGCGACAACGGGTCCGTCTCCGGCCAGGAGCCGGTGTCGATGGAGCCGTACACCTCGTCGGTGGAGACGTGCAGGAACGTCTTCGGTCGGTCCTGGCGCAGCGCCGCGTCCAGCAGCGTCTGCGTGCCCAGGACGTTGGTCCGGACGAACTCCCCGGCGCCCAGGATCGAGCGGTCCACGTGCGACTCGGCGGCGAAGTGCACGACCTGGTCGTGCCCGGCGAGCAGCTCGCCGACCAGCTCGCCGTCGCAGATGTCGCCCTTGACGAAGGCGAATCCGCGGTGGTCGCGGACCTCGTCGAGGTTGGCCGGATTGCCCGCGTAGGTGAGCTTGTCCAGCACCGTGACGGCCACGTCACCCGGGCCGGCCGGGCCCAGGAGCGTGCGGACGTAGTGGGAGCCGATGAATCCGGCACCGCCGGTCACCAGGATCTTTGTCGTCATGACGAGATCTGCACCTTGCTGTGGTCGCCGAGCACGAAACGGTGGGCAGCGGGCTTGCGGGGAGCGGGGGTGACCTCGACGCTGCGGCCGATGAGGGAGGCCTCCACCCGCCGGACGCCGCTCACCGAGGAGTCGCGCAGCACGATGGAGTACTCGATCTCGCTGTCCTCGATCCGGCAGTCCCCGGAGATCGAGGTGTAGGGGCCGATGTACGAGTCGGTGATGACCGTGTTCCCGCCGACGACCACCGGGCCGACGATCCGGCTGCCGGTCACCTTCGCGCCCGCCTCGATGCGTACCCGTCCGATGATCTCGCTGTCCCCGTCGACCGTGCCGTCGATCCGCCGCTCCAGGGATTCCAGCACCGAGCGGTTGACCTCCAGCATGTCCGTGACGTTCCCGGTGTCCTTCCAGTAGCCGGAGATCGTCGTGGAGCGCACGTCCCGCCCGGCGTCGATCAGCCACTGGATGGCGTGCGTGATCTCCAACTCCCCACGCCAGGAGGGCTCGATGGAGCGGACGGCCTCGTGCACGGCCGGGGTGAAGAGGTACACGCCGACCAGCGCCAGCTCGCTCTTGGGATGCCGGGGCTTCTCCTCCAGGCCGACGACCTGGCCCGCCGCGTCCAGCTCCGCCACCCCGAAGGCGGTGGGGTTCGGCACCTTCGTCAGCAGGATCTGGGCGTCGGGCCGCTCGGCGCGGAAGGCGTCCACCAGCCCGGCTATGCCGCCGACGATGAAGTTGTCGCCGAGGTACATCACGAAGTCGTCCTCGCCCAGGAACTCACGGGCGATCAGCACCGCGTGGGCCAGGCCCAGGGGAGCTTCCTGCGGGATGTAGGTGACGTCGAGACCGAACGCGGAACCGTCTCCGACCGCCTCCCGGATCTCCTCGGCCGTGTCCCCGACGATGATCCCGACCTCGGTGATGCCGGCCTCGGCGATCGCTTCCAGACCGTAGAACAGCACCGGCTTGTTGGCGACAGGTACAAGTTGTTTCGCCGAGGTATGGGTTATGGGGCGCAAACGGGTACCTGAGCCACCAGACAACAAAAGTGCCTTCATGGTCATCACCCTACTTACGTCGGACTTGTCGACGGGGCGATTCCGCATACTGTATGACCGGTTCGGCGTTGGAGAAGGCTCATTTCCTGATCGAGTCGTGTCGCCGAAGGAACACCGGCCGTTCAGATCTCCCCGCCCGGGACACCGAACAGCGGAACACCGCGGCGGGCAGGGTGGAGACGGAAGGCGGCAGGCTCCCCGCATAAGCCTGCCGGGTCAGGCCCGGGTCACCGGCACCTGTAGTTCGGTCACCCAGTCCTCGCGGTTCTCCGGGCACTCCAGATTGACCTCGCGGGGACGGCCGGTGGACCGGTAGCCGTGGGCGTCCACCCAGCGGGCCAGCGCCTGTGCCGTAGGAAGCACGGTGTCCATGGAACCGCGGTGCACGATGGTCGCCGCCTCGTCGAGCGCCGGCAGGTCCAGGACGCGCACGCCGTCGTCCGTCCCGTCCTCGCCTCCGTCCCGGAGAGGCGCGGCGACCTGCACGGCGGCATGGACGCTGATCCCTCCGCCGCCCTCCGGGGCGTCCTCGTAGTACGCGATGCCGGGCCCGTCGGGGGCGACGCCCGCCGAGCCGAGCCGCCGGAACAGCTCGTCGTAGAGCGGTCCGATGACCGGGCCGATGGCTTCGGGCGCGAAGCTCGCGGCGGTCGCGGTCAGCTCTGCCACCCGGACGGTGGGGACCTTCTTGATCACGACGTCGTTCGTGGGCATGTGCCCCTCGCTCTCGATCGCTCGGAGCCTCGCCTCGACCTGGACCAGCCGTGCTTCCGCCGCGGCCACCGCGGTCTCCAGTTCGGCCCGCCGCAGCCGCAGCATGCCGCGCAACTCCTCGGCGTCGACTCTCTCGTCCACGATGTCCTGGACCTGCCGGAGCGTGAATCCGAGATCCTTGAGCGCGATGATCCGGTTGAGACGGGCCAGTTGGGCGGCGGTGTAGCGGCGATAGCCGCTGGCGGGGTCGACGTGGGCCGGACGTAGCAGGCCGGTCGCGTCGTAGTGACGCAGCATCCGGACCGAGACGCGGCCGTGCCGGGCGAAGTCTCCGATGGTGAACATGATGTCTCCGACCTCACCGCCTGACACGGTGTGAGAGTCAAGCAAGCCTCGGCAGTCGCTCGCGAGGTCGCGAGAGGCGGCCTAGAGGTCGATGCGCCCGGTCGTCCTCCACTGCGGAGACCCTCTCGGTCCACACGGTGGATCGACCTCTCTGAGGATGCCGGGGATCGTGACGCGGATCAGTGCGCGGACAGTATGCACGGGGCCGGTCCGATCGTCTGATCGTGACCTGACCGGCTTAGTGGTCTGTTGCTCACTTTCGGGTGACCGGCCGGTTTGTGCGGCTCGGCGGAGGTCGGTGCGATTCGCCGTCTAACCAGGCAAGAAACGACATAAAGGGGTAGAAAAGTGCGCATTCATCTCATAGATGGTCATTGCAGGTGAGTGTCATGGAAATGTCTTCAATCGGTAATGTCCCTCGCGCGTCGTTCGGCAACGCCGGGACGCGGGTTGCAGGGTGTGGATGCGCGGCCGACCAGCCGCCACCCGAAACAACGCCCCTCAGGCGGCCGACACGCAGGACCGCGGCCGGCTGGGAGGCGCATCCCGTGAAAGGGGACCTGGTGTCCGTTTTTGCATCCGCTCGTCGCCTCGCCGTCGCCTTCGGCGTGGGTGCGGCCCTCGTCGGCGCGGCAGCCCTGCCCGCCGCTGCCGCCGACCACTCCGCGGCCCACCCGCACCCGGCCGGCTTCGTCCTCGGCGCGCCGCACAACTACCCCGGCCCGGGGGACCGTTCCTGGGGCGGCGACCACCGCCGCGACGACAACGGCTGGCGTCGCGTCGACCACAGGCACATGGGCGACCACCGTCGTGACGGCGGCTGGCGGCGCGACGACCACTGGCGCCACGGCGGCGGCTGGCACAACGGCCGCGGCTGGCACGACGGTCGCCGCTGGCACGACCGCGGCGACCGGTTCCGCGACCACGACCGTCGCGGCGGCCGCTGGCACTGATCCGCTGACGAGCTGATCCACGGCTCGCGGCCGACTCGAAGATGGGCCGGGCAGGTGATCCTGCCCGGCCCAGGGCCGTTGCCGGCGAGTGGCGCGGCTCCCGGCCGTCCTCGCGGCGGACGCTAGTGCAGATCGTGTCCCGGAAGGACCTGGTCGGTCCCCGACGTCCAGTCGGCCCGGCGCGGGCGGATGAGCGTCGCCGACTGCGAGAACACCTCTCGCCGACCCGGCTCACCGGCAAGGTGGCCGAGACGGACGTCCCAGGAGCCGTTTCGCCGGGTGAGGGAGACGGGGGAGAGGGACGGCACGCCGAGGTGCCAGAAGGCCCGTGCCGGTTCGGCGAGCGCGTGGATGAGTGCGGCCCGGACCACGGCCGCTTCGGCGAGGACCACCGTGTGGCCCGTGTCGGGCGCGGTGCCGTTCATCCAGTCCGCGGTACGGCGGCACAGCTCGCGTACGGACTCGCCTCCGTGGGGCGCGGCGTCCGGATCGGTGAGCCACGCCGTGAACCCGTCGGGGTCGGCCGCGGCGACGTCGTCGAGGGCGAGCCCCGTCCAGCTGCCGAGGTCGAGGTCGCGCAGCGCCGGCTCGGGCGCCGCCACCAGACCGAGGGCGTCGGCGGCCTGCGCACAGCGCCAAGAGGGCGCCCGCAGGGCCAGCTCGTGGCAGGGCGGCAGCGTCGTCCTCGTGGCGCCTGCCACGTGCAGACCGTGGGTGCTCAGGGGGGCGTCGTCGAACAGCGGACCCGTGGTGGCTCCACCGCCGGGCACGCACAGGAACGTCAGGCGGACCGTCATGGGATCGACCTCCTCCTCGGCGCAGCGTGACTCCGGATCGTGTGAGACGCCGCGATGTCTCCTGTGCTCCAGGTTCGGGGACGGCGGCCCCGCGGGGCATCCGTCAGATGTCCGGAACGACCCCGCCGACCGGCCGACGCGCCCCCGCCACCTGGCCGGGGACGGCCGCGCCCGAAGCCCTCGCCCGAAGCCCTCCGTGTTCGTGCCTCCTCCGCGCTCCACCCGTGTCCCTGCAGGCCCGCATCCCTACAGGCTCCCCTCGTATCGCTCCGGGTTTCGCCCGCCTGGGGGCTGGAAACCCGGCTGCGGCGATCAGCCGGACCGGATCGGCGACCGGACCAGCGATCCGCACCGCCGACGCCGGCGCCGGCGCGAAGCACCCGTATGCGTTGCCCGGCGCGCACGTCCCTCGAGCCTCCAGGACGCTGGTGGCCCGGAGACGGGTGGCTGCTCCCGTCCGCGGACAGGGAGGCCCGGGCATGGCGAGGTACGCGGGACACCGGCTGCCCGACGGCCCGCACGGCTTCGGTGCGCGAGGTGGCGCGCGGGCGGCCTGTCGCGAAGGTGCCCCCGGTGCGCGGTCCGCGTACGCCCGCACGCGCGCCCGGCGTGACACATGGCGCCGTGCGCCGGCCGCGTGGCTGTGCCTGTGCTCGCTCGCGCTGCTGACCGGCGCGTGCACCGGGGCCTCGGCCGAGACGGACGCGGACCGGATCGACCCGCGCATCCAGAAGATCATGGACAAGCCCGTCTACCGGCACGGACAGTTCGGTCTGCTGGTGGTCGACCCGGTCAGCGGCCGCACGGTCACCTCGCTGAACCCGGAGCGGCTGTTCGTGCCCGGCTCGACGACCAAGCTGTTCACCGTGTCGACCGCCTGGGACGTCTTCGGCGGCGACCACCGCATCACGACACCGGTGTACGCCCAGGGCCAGGTGCACGGCGACACCCTGGACGGCGGTCTGGTGCTGGTCGGCTCGGGAGACCTGACGATGGGCGGCCGCACCAAGCCGGACGGCACTCTCGACTACCGTCCCGTGGACCACACCTACGCCGACGCCCTGCCCGGGCACGCCACCCTGACCCCCGAGAACCCCCTCGCCGGACTCGACAGCCTGGCCGAACAGGTGCGCGCCCGCGGCATCCGGCACGTCACAGGGGACGTGAGCGTCGACGACCGCCTCTTCGCCCCCGACCCGGACCTCACCACGGACCCGACGCCGATCATCATCAACGACAACCTCATCGACATCCTGAGCACGCCCACCAAGCCCGGCCGGAAGGCGGCGTTCACCTGGCGCCCGCAGACCGCCAGGAACTCGGTCTCCTACGACGTCAGGACCGTCCCGGCGGGCAAGCCGACCGCCATCACGGCCACCACGGGCGCGGACGGTGTCATCAAGGTGACCGGCACACTGGCGGCCGACGCCCAGCCGTGGCTGGTCACAGCCCCGATCACGGCGCCTGCGCCGTTCGCCCGCACCGCCTTCATCGAGGCCCTGGAACGCGCGGGCGTCACCGTGGACGCCCCGGTGACCGGCCCCGCCCCCGCGCCCCCGGCCCGCACCCCGACCGGTGACCCGGTCGCGAAACTGGTCTCCGCGCCCTTCTCGCAGCAGGCGACGCTGATCCTCAAGGTCAGCCACAACCTGGGCGCCGACCTGCAGGTGTGCATGCTCGCCGTGCGGCGCGGCAGCAAGAACTGCGAGGACGGGTTCGCCGCCATCAAGGCGTTCAACACCAAGACCGGCGTCGACCCCGCCCAGGCCTCGCAGGCCGACGGCGAGGGCGGAGTTCCCGGCGACGCCTTCACGCCCCGGGCCTACATGCCGCTGCTGACGTACTGGACGACCACACCGCAGGCGGCGCGGTTCCGGGAGGCGCTGCCCGTCCTGGGCACGAGCGGGGACCTCGCCCTGTTCGGTACCCACAGCCCGGCCAAGGGCAAGGTCTTCGCGAAGACCGGGACCCGCGCCGTCGGTAACAGCCTCACCGGCCAGGCACTGGTCGACTCACGCGCCATGGCCGGCTACCTCGACGTCGGAGGGGGTCGCTACCAGCTGTTCGCCGTCGCCTTCAACGACGCCATGGCGGCGTCCGCCGACGCGATCCTGTCCATCGCCGCCGACATCGCCCAGATCAGCGCCCTCCTCCAGCAGGACGGCGCACGCGGCGCGAGCCCTTCCGGCTCCTGAGCGTCCCGGCCCGACCGACGGGCGGACGAGCGATCCTTGCTCATGCGTCCAGTGGACGCATAAAGTGCGTCCACCGGACGCAAGCACGGCACCTCTCCGGCGTCCGAACGGCAGGCCAGGACACGAACTGACGGACGGCGGACCGGATGAGCGCGCACGACCAGGAAGACACGCACGGCCAGGAGAACGCGCCGCCCCCCGACGCCGGCTCGCCCCCCGACGTGGGCTCGCCCGCCTGGTGGAGTGCCCGCTATGCCGCCCGGGCCCGTCGTCGGTCCCGGCCAGAAGGGCTCTCGCTGGAGGCGATCATGCGGGCCTCCCTCCGCATCGCCGACGAGGAGGGTCTCGACGCGCTCACGATGCGGACGGTGGCCGAACGCCTGGACGTCCGGCACACCTCGCTCTACCGGCACGTGCCGAGCCGCGAGGCCCTTCTCGTCGAACTGGTCGACCACATGCTGGGAGAGATCACCCTGCCCGAGCCGGGCCCGGACTGGCGGGCCGGTACCGAGGCGGGGGCACGGGAGTACCGGCGCGTCCTCCTCGCGCACCGCGCGCTCGTCCCGCTGCTCACCCGGGGGCAACTCCTCGGCCCCAACGCCCTCCTGGCCCGGGAACAGGGACTGCGGCTGCTGACCGGGGCGGGCTGGCCGGCCGAGAGCGCGGTGCGCATCTACCTCACCGTCACCCACTACGTGGTGGGCGCCGTGGTGCTGGACACCGGGGGAGCGGCCCGTACGCCCGCCCAACGCGCGGCGATGAGCGACCTGTTCGCCGCGCTGCCCGCCGGCAGGCACCCGCTCGTCACGGCCCACTCCGCGCTGCTCGGCGGCCCGGACGGCGACGACGAGTTCGATTTCGGTCTGCGCTGCCTCCTCGACGGCGTCGCCGCTACCCGGGAGGACCGCTGATGTCACGGACCGCCATGCCCTCCGGCGCGCGGTGGGCCGCCGGGGGAGACCGGATGCCCGCCCAGGGACGCTCGGGCGCGCACACGCTGTTCGTCCGCCAGGACGGCCCCGCCGCCGGTCCGCCCGTGACGCTCGTGCACGGCTTTCCCACCTCCTCCCACGACTGGTCGCTGATCGTGCCCCGGCTGGCTGCGCGCGGCCATCGCGTCACCACCCTCGACCTGCTCGGCTTCGGGTACAGCGACAAACCACGCGGACACGAGTACTCCGTGCTCGAACAGGCCGACCTGGTGGAGGACGTCTGGCGCCGCCTCGCCATCGGCGACACCGCCCTCGTCGCCCACGACTACGGGGTGAGCGTCGCCCAGGAACTGCTCGCGCGGGATCCCGGCCGGATCACCAGGACGGCCTGGCTGAACGGCGGCCTCTACCCCGATCTGCACCGGCCCCTCACCGTGCAGCGGCTCCTCCGCGGCCCGCTCGGCCCCGTGCTCGCCCGGGCCGTCACCGAGCGCGGCTTCCGTTCGTCCATGCGCCGGGTCCTGGGCCGGGCTGTACCGGACCAGGATCTGCACACCATGTGGGAGAGCGTCTCCCGGGACGGTGGCCGCCTGCCGGCGCCGCGGCTGCTGCGCTACATCGACGAGCGGCGTACCCACCGGGCTCGCTGGGTGCAGGTGCTGGAGGGGTACCGGGGCCCGACGCTGTTCGTGTGGGGGCCCGCCGACCCGATCAGCGGTGCCCATGTGCTGCCGCGCATCCGGGAGCGCATGCCGCACGCGACGGTGACGGAGCTCGCCGGGCCGCCCGCCGTCGGCCACTATCCGCAGGTCGAGGCCCCGGACGAGGTCGCAGAGGCACTCGAAGGGTTCCTCGGCACCGCCTGAACGACGCGCCCGGAACGGTACCCGGACGCCCCAGCCGGACGCCTCGGCCGAACTGCTCACCCGGACGCCTCGGCCTGACGCCTCAGCCGGACGCCGGGGCCGCGCCGTCCCTCGGGCAGGGGAAGGTGTCGGGAGGTGTGCCCCAGTCGGCCGGATTCTGCCGGTTCGGCAGGATCCCGCAGCTCAGCAGGGTTGCGGTGGTGCCGTCCGGCTGGGCGATCTCGCGGATGAACACCGCCTTGTCGGGCGGGTACTTGTCCTTGCCGTCCAGGCGGAGCACACCGGACGCCCCCGGGTACTGGGCCACGCCGTGGGCGGTGAGCCAGAGGTAGATGTCGTTGGGCTGGACGTCGCGGGACGCGGGCAGCAGGTTCTCGACGACCTTGGTGACGATGCCCACGGTGTCGAAGCCGCCCGCGGCGTCGGCGTCGGCGCTGCGGTGGCCGAAGACGGCGGCGAAGTCCCGGGTGAACTGCGCGTAGGGATCGCGGGAGTGCGTGGGCGCGTCGGCCGTCTCGTAGAGCAGCGTCATGTACGGGTACGCGTGCGCGGTGCGCACGGGGTGGAGCTGGAAGTCGATGGGGGCGCTCTCGGCGATCAGCGGAACGGTGGTGCCCTGCGGCGGCTGGCACTGGCCGCCCGCGTTCCGCATCGCGTTGAGGAGGCTGGGCAGGACGCCCGACCGGCCCAGGTACACGACGATGCCGTGGGTGGCCGCGACCCGGTTGCAGACGTCGGTGGCGATGTCGTCCGGAGTCGTCGCGCCGGGCTTCTCGCTGTAGGTGATCTCGTCGACGCCGCCGTGTCCCCGGTAGGCGGCGACGAAGAGGTTCTTCAGGTCCGTGCTGAAGTAGCTGTCGGTGGGGTCGTAGACGACGACGGCGTGCGGGGCGTCGCTGGTGAGCCCGCGGACCGCGGGGGAGTGACGGACGAAGTCGGCGAGGACGGGTGCGACCCGCGCGTCGGGCGCCGAGATCTGGAAGTAGCGCTGCGGTGAGTCGGGGCCGACCATGTTGCTGCCGGTCACCCCGTTGGCGATCACCGGGATTCCGGCCTGGTCGAGTTCCCGCACCGCGTTCAGCGACTCGGGGCGGCTCTGGGTGATGCCGATGACGGCGGCGATGTGGTCCTTGCGCTGCCGACTGATGATCATCTTGGTGACGTCCGGCGCCTTCGACGCCCCGGAGCGCCGGGAGCCGTACTGGAAGTACTGGCCGGTGTTGGCGATGAGCAGCCGGATCGGCATCTTGTTCTGCCGGACCTCGTTGTTGAGCCGGTGCTGCTGGGCGATGGCCCCGCGCAGGATCTGCAGGCCGATGGGCGGGTCGTCGTACACGCCCTTCTGCAGGCTCAAAGGCGCCAGGAAGACCAGCGTGCGGTACCGCCCGTCCGGGACGCCGGCGTTCTCCGCCGCGACCCGGCGCTCCAGGTCGCGCAGCTCCTCTCCGGGCTTGCCCGGCACGGCGAGATCGCACTGCGTGCCGTCGGTGACGCCCACCCGCTCGCCCGTGCCGACCGTGACGCACGACGGCGGGGCCGGCCGCGCGGCGGGCGTGGCCGGCCAGAGGTAGTGCGGGGCGAGGACGACGGCGGCGGTGGCCGTGGCCAGGACGGGCAGCGCGGCCGGGCGCAGCCAGTCCAGGAAGCGGTCCCTGCGGGCGCTGACCTCCGGGTGCGCCCCGATCTTCTTCTGTGCCGTGCCCTCCGTGTCGTCCTCGGCCGGGAGCGTGACCAGGCGTACGGGTTCGGCGCTGCCCTCCTTGAGGAAGGTGAACACCATGTCGGCGACGCCGTTGGGCCGGTCGGGCTCGGCGACCGGCGGGGCGGCGTAGTCCGGCGGGGTGCCCGCGCAGCCGGCCAGGACGAGCAGCGGCCGCGACGACTGGTCGGCGGCCAGTTCCTCGAACGTGTCGAGGAACGCCCGGCCGGGGCCCTCGACGTCGTCGATCTCCGGGACGAGGACGACGAACGACCAGCGGCGCCTGGCCCACAGGTGGCTCAGCCGGCTTCTGCCACGGGTGGCCCGGCGCAGGTCGGTGAGGAGCGCGCGCAGCAGGACACGGCGCACGCGAGGGTCCTCAGGGTCCGCGTCGCCGTCCTGGCAGAAGCCGAGCGCGGCGTCCAGGAAACCGGCCGTACCGCACTCGTCCGCGACCCACCGCAGACCCCAGTGGCGCAGGTGGAACCGGTAGCACCAGTTGGGGAAGCCGACGATCAGCGCGGCGACGAGCCCCTGCAGCCAGCCGGTCAGGAAGTGCCGGCCCAGGAACTCCGCGACGCGGGCGCCGGCCCGCAGCGTCTGCCGCCGGGTCAGCAGTTCCGCGTACAGCGCCTCGACGAGCGGCTGCTGTCGTGCCCGGACGTCGCCGCTGCCGCTCTCCGCGTCCAGCACCGTCCGGCAGGTGTGGAAGGCCGGCAGCCGCAGCCGTCCCGACGGCATGGTGAGCTGGAACCGCAGGGCGACGTGGTCGACGGCCGCCAGGAAGCCGCCGGGCAGGTCCGCGTCGTCGACGACGGCGTGCGGCACCTGGAAGCGCGGGCTCCCGCGATCCCGTGACAGCCGGTGCTTGTACTCGCGGACCACGAAGGCCGGTGCCCGCGTGTCACCGCCGTCCTGCCTGACGAGTACCAGGGCCGGGACCGTCTCAGCCCCCGACCGGTGCGCCGCGAAGGTGTCCAGTTGGCGTATGAGGCGGTCCGACCACTTCGGGTAACGCGGGACGGAGTCGGCCGGTGCGGAAGCGGGCATGCGTGTCCTCTCGGGACGACCGGGGAGACGGGAGAGGTCAACATGTCATGCGGCCCGGGCGGGAAATCGCGCGATATCCGTCACTGGCGCCTAATGAGTGATTCGGATCGCTTCGGGGCAGGCGATGGCTGAACCGTGCCGCGGGACGCCGGCCCCTGGAGCCGTGGTGCGTCACGCGGAGTCCTGGCCCGGGCGATCGACCGGCGAACGCCCGGTCGAATCCGGGCGGCGTCCAGTGTGTCGCTCCCGTGTGCATTTCCCGGGCGGCTTGCGACGGAGGGGGTGGATGCGGGACGGTTGCCGGAGGACAACTGTTTCCCAGGGCAGAGAGGTGGTGAGGTGCGCACGGCGCGTGCCTCCGCTTGTGTCAGTTTCCCGCGGTACCCCCGCCCGTCCGCCCGACGCCGACCTCAGGGTCGGCGCGACGTGGAGCGAGGCGCCCTACCCCGTGCTGGTCGTGGACCGGCACGGCGGTCTAGTCCGGATCAACGAGGCGGCCCGGCGCATCCTGCCCGGCGTCGCCGGCGGTGACTGGCTGCACGAGAGCGTGCCCTCCTGGCTCTGGGGCGCGCACCAGAGCATCGCCGACGGATCGCGCGGCGTGTCCGCCGGCCCGTCCACCGGCCACATCGACAACCGCTTCTTCGAGGCGCACCCCACCCTCGGCGGTGACGGCGACGTCGTGTGGTGGCTGGTCGACGACACCGACCGGCACCTGGCCGAGACCGCGCTGACCGACGCGCAGACGCGGTCCGAGGTCCTCTCCCAGGTCTCGAGCGCCCTGCTGTCCACGCTGAACGCCCAGCGCTGTATGGAGGTGGCCGCATCCATGGCCGCGGAACACCTCGCCGAGGCCGCCATCCTCGTCGCCCCCGCCCACGGACGGCGCCACCCGCTGACGTACGCGCGCCGCGGCGAGCCCGTCACCCAGACCACCAAGCAGGTCGACATCGCCGGCGTGCCCGGCCTGGCCGAGGCGCTCCAGGGCTTCCCGCCCGTGCCCGCGCGCTGGATCAACCCCGCCGACATCCCCGACTGGGTGATCCCCGACGGCTTCGCCGGGCCCGTCGGCTCGGTGATCGTCACCCCGCTCCCCGGCCACGGCGTGCCCGCAGGCGCGCTGATCCTGCTGCGCTCCAGCACCGAGCAGGCCTTCACCCAGGGCGAGGAGATCTTCGCCCGCCTGTTCGCGGCCCGGGCCGGCGCCGCCCTCTCCGCGGCCCGCCTGTACACCGAACAGGCCACCATCACCGCCACGCTCATGCGCGAGCTGCTGCCGCCCGCGCTGCACCACGTGCACGGCGTCGAGTACGCCGGCAGCTACCGCGCCTCCAGCGACCACGAGCGGATCGGCGGCGACTTCTACGACGTCCACCCCGGCTCCGACCCGTCGGTGGAGACCCTCGTCGTCCTCGGCGACGTGGCGGGCAAGGGCCTGGACGCGGCGGTGCTGACCGGCAAGATCCGCAACACGCTGCACGCCCTGCTGCCGCTCGCCGACGACCACGAGCGGGTCCTGAACCTGCTCAACGGCGCTCTTCTCACCTCCCACCACACCCGCTTCGCGACCCTGGTCCTGGCCTCCGTACGGCGCCGGGCCGGGCGCGCCCGGCTCCGGCTGACCAGCGCCGGGCACCTGCCGCCGCTGATCGTCCGGGCCGACGGCACGGTCGAGGAGGTACGCACCCACGGAACCCTCGTCGGGGCACTGCCGACCGTCACCACGCAGACCGTGGAGACCGTGCTCGCGCCCGGGGAGACCTGCCTGCTCTACACGGACGGCATCACCGAAGCCCGCGGCGGCCCGCTGGGCGACGAACTCTTCGGCGAACACCGCGTGCACCGGGCGCTGGCCGAATGCGCGGGCATGCCTGCCGAGGCCGTCGTGGAGCGGGTGCAGATGCTGGCCGCTCAGTGGCTGGGCTCGGGCCGGCACGACGACATGGCCGCCGTGGCCATCAGCGCTCCGAGGACCGGCCCGTTGACGGTCGTGGGCGGGCACGGCCCGAACAGGAGGAACAAGTGAGTCGTCCCACCGCGACGGCCGACCTCGCGGAGAGACTGTGGCAGGCCGTCGCCGACGGCGACGAACACGCGGCCGCCGACGTCGTCCACCAGGCGCTCGCCGACGGCACGGACGAGGAGACGCTGCTCCTCGGAGTCGTCGCGCCGGTCCAGGAGAGGATCGGCGTCGAATGGGCCGCCGACCGCATCACGGTGGCCCAGGAGCACGCCGCCACCGCCATAAACGAGCGGGTGACCGCCTCCCTGGCCCACGCACGGCAGCGGGACGGCAGAGGCAGCCCCCCGCACCGGGGCCGGGTCACGGTCAGCTGCGTCGACGGAGAGTGGCACGCCTTCCCCGCCCGGCTCGTGGCCGAGATCCTGTCGCTGCGCGGCTGGCGGGTCGACTTCCTCGGCGCCCAGACCCCCACTCCGCACCTCGTCGCCCACCTGCACCACACCAACCCGGAGGCCGTCCTGCTCTCCGGGTCCCTCCCGACCCACCTCCCGAAGGCCCACGCCGCCATCACGGCCTGCCAGGCCGTCGGCGTCCCCGTCCTGACGGGCGGCCGCGCCTTCGGCCCCGACGGCCGCTACGCCCGGGCGCTGGGCGCCGACCGGTGGGCGGCCGACGCGCTCGGCGCCGTCGCCGTGCTGGAGGAGGGCATGACCCGGCCGGACCCCTCGGCCAGCCGCCACGCCGTGGACGACCTGCCCCACCTGGCCGACCAGGAGTACACGATGGTCGTCCGCAGCCGCCCCCAGCTCGTCAAGCAGACGCTGGTCGAGCTGGACGCCCGCTTCCCTGCCATGCGCGGCTACAGCGACGCGCAGCGCGAGCGCACGGCGGAGGACATCGCCCACGTCGTGGACTTCCTGTCCACGGCCCTCTACGTCGACGACCCCGACCTCTTCACCACGTTCGTCACCTGGACCGCGGACATCCTCGAAGCCCGCAGGGTCCCCGCCCACTCCCTGGCGACCGGCCTGGAAATCCTGGCCGGTGAACTGCGAGACTTCCCCCGCAGCGTGCACCTCGTCAAACTGGGAGTCGCTGCCCTGCACGACCGCTCCACCCGTCCTGTCCCCGGCCCCGGCACCCACGCATGACGACCTTGCCCCCCAGCGAGTTCACGCTCAGCTTCGACCACGACCCCGCCACCCTGACCGTGCGGGTGGCAGGCGAACTCGACTACGACACGAGTGACGATCTGCTCGAAGCGGTCATCGAGCACCTGACGGGCGACCAGGCTTCGCTGCGCGACGTACGGCTGGACTTCAGCGAGTTGACCTGGATCGACTCCTCCGGTCTCTCGGCGCTGCTGATGATCCACCGCCGTGCCAGTGCCATGGGCGCCGTCCTGCACCTGGACAACCGCCCGGACGTGCTGGAGCGCATGCTCCGCATCACCAACGTCCTGGACCACCTCACCGCCCCGCCGCCCGGCGTGCGGGCCGCCCGGAACGGCCGGGCCGCGGTGGAGGAGGACGACGGCATCACCGGAGCCGGCGCCACGTGACGTGCGGCGCGATCACCGCGCCGCACGCCCGCCGGGCAAGCCCGCGGTCAGTCGGCGCGGCCCGTCGCCGCCACGGTCACGCCCAGGCCGATCATCGCGAGGCCGCCCGCCCCGCCGACCATCGACAGCCGGCGCTCCGAGCGCGCGAACCAGGAACGGGCGGCCGAGGCACCCAGCCCCCAGGCGGTGTCCGTGATCAGGCCGATGGCGACCGGTACCAGACCCAGCAGCATCATCTGGAGCGGGACGTTGCCCGTCGAGTGGTTCACGAACTGCGGCAGCACGGCCGCGAAGAAGACGATGCCCTTGGGATTGGTGGCCCCCACGAGGGCCCCGTCCAGGACCGTGCGCAGGTCGCCGCGCCGCTCCGCCGCCGGCGCCTCGACGTCCGCGACGCGCAGCGCCTTCCGGTGCCGGAAGGCGTGGACCCCCAGGTGGACGAGGTACACCGCGCCGGCCAGTTTCACGACCGTGAACACCACCGCCGAGGTCTCCACGAGCGCGCCAAGGCCCCAGGCCACGGCCGTCACCAGGAAGTAGGAGCCCAGCAGGTTGCCGAGGACGGTCGCGAGCGCGGTGCGGCGGCCGTGGGCGAGCGCCCGGCCGATCACGAACAGCACGCTCGGCCCCGGGACCGCGATCACCAGCAGGGCCAGTGCCGCGAACGCGGCGACGCTTCCCCAGGACACCATCAGTCCGCCACCTCCAGAACCGGGCCAGGAGTGCATACAAGCACGAACGGCGCGCGAGAACCGGGAAACCGGCACCTGGTCACCCGGCTCCTGGTCACCCGGCACCGGACGGGCACCAGAGGCCCGGCAACGTGCCGGGTGACCGGGACTGCGTGATCCTGTAAGGGTGCGGGGTGTCCCAGCCGGCCGGATCAGGGCGACCTACGCGGCCTCGGGCCGCAGGGCGCTGCGCGTGACGCTCGTCGCCGCGACGGGCTTCTACCTCTTCCGCTACGGCCTCGACCGCCCGGTCTCCGCCACCTACGCCCTCTTCACGGCGGTGGCACTGGGCGGCCTCTCCAAGATCCCCGGCACCGGGCGCCAGCGCGCCGCGGTGGCGGCCCGCCTGCTGCCGGTGTGCTGGGCCGTGGTGGTGGCCGGCACCTACCTCTCGGTGGAGACGTGGAGCGCCGTCGCCGGCATGCTGCTGATCGGCTTCGCGCTGACCTTCGCCGCCGTGGGCGGCCCCCGTCTGGCCGGCGCGACACCCGGTCTCCAGCTCCTCTACATCCTGCCGTCGTTCCCGCCCTACGACCCCGCCTCGCTCGGCGACCGCCTGCTCGGGACGACCACCGGGCTGCTCCTGTTCATCGCCGCCGAGGCACTGATCCTCCCCGAGCCCGCCCCGCCGCCGTACCGGGAGCGCGCCGCCGGGGCCGCGCGGACCGCCGCGCGCTGCGCGAACCTCCTCGCCGCGCCCCCGTACGCCCTGGACGCCGCGGGCGTCCGGGCCACCCGGGACGCCGGCCGGACCCTGCGGCTGACAGCGGTGCCGGAGGCGGAACGACCGGCCGGGCCCGGGGTGCGCGAGCGCGCCCTGACCCACACCGGGCTGGCCACTCGCACCCTGCTCAGCCGGCTGGCGCAACTGCCCGCAACTCCCGGCGACGACCCGGGCCCCGAGGTGACCGCCGTACTGCACGCGGTCGCGCGGCTGTCCGCGGCGACGGCGGCCTGCCTGGGCCAGGGGCCCTCTCCCGTGGCCGCGTACGAGGAACTGGCCGCGGCACGGGCCCGCCTGGCCGCCCTGTCCGGCGACACGGTCTCCGGACGTGCCCCCGCCTCTTCACACACCTCCGCTGCCGGCCCGGTCGACGGGACCGCCGCGGTGCCGGTGTTCCCGCCCGCCGTACTGCGCCGGCACGCGGCCGCCCTGGAGATCGCCGACGCGGCGCTCGCCATGGGCACCGCGGCGGATCTGGCGGTGCACGGCCGCCGGGCCCCGGCGCAGGAGTCACCCGGCCGCTTCTGGTACGCCACCGAGCGCGCCCCGGCCCTGTGGTGGCACCGGGTGCGCGGCCACGCCGAGCGGCGGTCGGTGTTCTTCCAGAACGCGGTCCGCATCGCCCTGGCCCTGGCCGCGGCCAGGCTCGTGGCCGGCGTGGACACGCTGCCCCACGGCTTCTGGGCCACCCTGGCGACCCTCACCCTCACCCGGACCACCATGGACGAGACCTGGGGCACCATCCGCAAGGCGCTCACCGGCACCCTCGCCGGCGCCCTGGTGACCGCCGGCGTCCTCGACCTGGTGGCGACGGACACCGCCGTGTACGCCGCCGTCCTGCCGGTGTGGATGCTGTTCGCCTTCACCGTGGGGCCGGTCAAGGGGGTCGGCTGGGCACAGGGCATGTTCACCGTGCTCGTGGCCCTGGTCTTCGCCCAGCTCGCGCCGCCGACCTGGCATCTGGCGGAGGTACGGATGCTGGACGTCCTGGTCGGCAGCGCGATCGGCGCGGTCTTCGGCCTGCTGGCCTGGCCCCGGGGTGCCCACGACGAGCTGCGCAACGCCGAGGCGGAACTCCTGCGCAGGGCGGCCGAGGTCGTCGTGGCGACCAGCGCCTCGGTGGCGGAGGGCGGGGCGGTGGCCGCGCCGCCCGGGGTGCACGGCCACCGGTCGCTGCAGCACTCCGTCATCCTCGCGGAATCCGCGTACGCGCAGTTCCTGAGCGAGCCGGCGCCCTTCGGGTCCACGGGCAGACGGGTGGCGGTGCCCGCGGTGGACTCGCAGGCGACACTGATCGCCGGGCACCACACCCTGTGGGGCTCACAGCGCCTGCTGGAGCCGCCGCTCGCCGGGCTGGTCCCCGCGGCGGCCGACTCCGTCGACAGGCTGGGCGACCGGGTGTGCGGACGCATGCTGCTGGTCTCCGCCGCGCTGGACCCGGGAGGCGACACCCCGGCCGCCTCCGTCGCGCACATCGCCCCGAGCCTGACGGCCTGCACGGAGGAGCCACCCGGCGCACCCCGGCTGTACTACGCGACGACGTCCTGGCTGAACTCGCTGCTGACCGATCTGACGCGGATCGCGCACGGCGAGCCAGGACACGACGAGACGGCCCACGAGACCGCCACCGGGCGACGGGCACCGGCCACCGGCAGCGAGGCCCACTGAACGGGCCTCGCTGAACGGGCCTCACTGGTTGTACATGTCCACCCAGACCGTCTTGCCGCGCCCGCTGGGCGAGTTGCCCCACTCGGAGGAGAGGCTGTCGACGATGATCAGGCCCCTGCCGTGCTCGGCGTGCTCGTTGGTGTCGTCGGTGAGCGTGATGGACGCGGGGACCGGCGGGGTGGGGTCCCCGTCGCGCACTTCCAGGCGCAGGTGGTCGGGGTACTCGCGCAGCCGCAGGTCCACGTCGCTGTCTGCGTGGATGAGGGCGTTGGTGACGATCTCCGAGGTGACGAGCTGGAAGCTGTCGATCATCTGGTCCATCCCCCATGTGTGGAGGCTGTCGCTGATGAACTGGCGGGCCGCCTTCACCGCCCGGAGGTCGTGCCGGTGGAACGTCTTGCGGGTGATACGCCGGTTGGGACCGGGGCGCGGCCCCTCGTAGCGGGCGAGGAGGAGGGCCACGTCGTCGCGGTGCGTCCCGTGCGTGGTCGCCTCTTCGAGGAGGTGGTCGGCGAGCTTCTCCAGCGAGGCGGACGCCGGCTTCAGCAGGGTGCGCGCCCACAGGGCGGTGTCGAGCGAGCGCGACTCGGTCATGCCGTCGGTGTAGAGCATCAGGAGCGTGTCGGGGGTGACCGTCAGCTCCCTGACGCCGTACGTCGCCTCGGGCTCGACACCGAGCGGGACGTTGGGCGGCAGCTGGGGCGAGTGGACGAAGCCGTCGGGGGTGCGCAGCAGCGGGCCCGGGTGGCCGGCCAGCGCGGCCTCGGCGAGCCCGCTGTTGATGTCGAAGCTGATCAGACAGCAGGTGGCCATGAGGTCGGTGTCGAGTTCGTTCAGCAGCCGGTTGGCGCGCACCATGACGGCGCCGGGGGAGTGGCCCTCCGTGGCGTAGGCGCGGACCGCGCTGCGCAGCTGCCCCATGACCACGGAGCTCTCGATGCTGTGGCCCTCGACGTCACCGACGACCAGGGCGATGCGGCCGCCGGACAGCGGCACCATGTCGTACCAGTCGCCGCCCAGACCCGCGGTGGAGGGCGCGGGCACGTAGCGAGCGGTGGTGACCATGCCGGGGACCTCGACCAGGTCCCGGGGCAGGAGCTTCTTCTGCAGGCTCTCGGCGAGAGTGCGCGCGCTCTCCCCGAGGCTCGCCCGCTCCAGGGCGGGGCCCAGGAGATCCATCATCATCATCGAGACGGCGCGCTCCTGGGAGCTGAAGGTCCGTGGCCGGTCGAAGCCGAGGGTGCACACGCCGGTGGGGCGGCCGCTCATGACGATGGGCAGGAACACGGCCGCTTCCACACCGTCCTCGACTGCGCTGGGATACGACGCGAGCAGGGTGGTGCGGTCCTCGAAGAACAGGGAGGTGTGTTTCAGCAGGGCGTCGGCGTCGGGGCGGTGCGGGTCGGCCGCCGAACCGTGCAGCAGTCGGAGGGCGACCGTGGGGTAGCCGCTGTGGCCGGCCACCCACAGCCTGCCGTCCCTGAAGGTGCTGACGAGGAACGAGCGGGCGCCGAAGGGCGTCATGATGCGCTTGCGGGTCACGGCCATGACCTCGTTCACGCTGGCCGCCTCGTTCAGCTCGGCGGCCAGCTGGTGCACCTGGTACATGAAGCTGACCTCGGTCGAGCCGGGAAGGCCCGGCAGGCCCCAGCCGAAGTTGGCGGTCCCCGCCGGCGGGACGCCGCGCCGGTACACCGGCAGCAGGGCGGGCTTGTTGCCCGGCCGCATCGAGACCCCCGTGGCGGCCAACGCGGCCAGGGCGCCGGCCAGGCTCGTGACCCTGTTCACCAGCCATGCCACCTGCCGGGCGTACAGGAAGCGGGTGCGGGGCGGTATCCAGATGACGGTGACCACACCGAGGCGCCCTGCCGGCGTGTCCAGGGGGACGGACACCACCGAGTACGGGAACGGGACCCGGCTGGCGAGCTTCAGGTCGGGGGAGTGGGGGGTCGGGAACCCGGCCATGGTCATCTCCCCGGTGCGGAACGCGGCCGCCGTGGCGTAGGGATCGCCCACGTCCACCTGTTCCGGCATCGTGAAGATCGTCGGCTGGGCTCCGGCCACGATCGCGGTGCGCAGGGTCCGTTCGTCGTCCGCGAGCAGGTAGACCAGGCCCGTGTTCGCGTCCAGCTGCTCGATGGTCTCCCGCAACGCGTCCGCGAAGGCGTAGTCGCGGTGCAGGGTGCTGTACGTGTCCGTCTGGTTCATGGCCATGTCCCGCGTCGGACACCCGTCTGGAAGGGTGAGGCGTGTGTGGCGTGCTGCGTGCTGTTCCTTCATGCTCCCTCCGGCCCGCGACCCGCGCATCCGGCCGGCACGCGCGGCAGGCCCCGGTCGGAACCGGGGCCTGCCGAGGGGGACGGACGGGGAGCGGGAGCGGCGAGGAGGGGAAGGGGCGGAGGGCCGGGGGAGGAGCGGGCCCGCGCGACCCGGCCCCTCAGGCCGCGAGGGCGGGGACGGCCGGGGCCTCCCAGTGCGGCGGTACGACGAGCACGGGCGCCGCAGCGTGCCGCTGGCAGTACCGGTCGACCGAGGAACGCAGCCGGCCGAACGCCTGCCGGAACCGCAGCCCGATCACCAGCAGGTCGTCCTTGCCGTCGGCCAGGGCCACCAGGGCCGGCCCGAGCGGCCCCCGCTCCACCCGGCGCTCCACCACGACCTCGTCGGGCAGCGCGGCCAGGTGGCAGGTGCTGTCGAGCAGCCGCTGCGCCGCCGACCGCTGAGAGGCGTCCAGTTCGGGGCACGGATAGGTGCGTTCGGCGACGTCCCCGCCGAACGGACTCCATGCCGCCACGACGACGAGGACGGCGCCGCTCCGGCGGGCCTCCTCGGCCGCGCACCGCAGCGCCACGACGCTGCTCCTGTCACTGTCGACGCCGACGACGACACGCCGCTGCTCGTCGATCCTGTGGTCGATTCGTTCGTCACGCATGTCGTTCTCGCTTCACTTGCCGGGGGTCTGACCGTTTGTGTTCACGACGCTAGGACCGCGGTCCGCCGCGGGGTGTCCGACGATCGGGGGACCGACCGGATGACTCCCGCGTCCCCCGAAAGCGCGCAGGCGGACGGTGGGCGATGATCGGAGAACCGCGACGCCGTGGAGGTGGGAGGCATGCCGGACGCCACGCCACGGCCGGAAGGCGGCGGAGGGCAGGGACCCGTACCCGCGGGCGGACCCACCGGGACGCCCCCCGCGCCGGCCACGCACCGGTCGGTTCGCCTGGGCGTCCTGCTCGCGACGGTCGGCGGCGCCCTGGACGCCTACACCTTCATCAGCCGGGGCGGGGTGTTCGCCAACGCGCAGACCGGCAACGTCGTGCTGCTGGGCATCGCGACCGCGCAGCAGCACTGGCTGGAGGCACTGGACCACGTCCCCCCGATCCTCGCGTTCGTGGCCGGGGTGCTCGTCGCCGAGACCCTGCAACGGCCCAGGGTGGTGGCGGTGCTGCGGAAACCGGCCAGGGCGGCCATCGTGCTGGAACTGCTCGTGCTCGCCCTGGTCGGACTCGTCCCGGGCGACGCCCCGGACGCGTTCGTCACCGTCCCGATCGCCTTCATGGCGTCGGTGCAGATGTCCACCTTCCGCACGCTCGTGGACACCGCCTACAACAGCACGATGACCACCGGAAACCTCCGCGCGGCCATGCAGAACCTGTACCAGGCGGTGGTCGACGGCGACGAGGACGCCAGGCGCCGCTCCCGCCAGTTCACCAGCGTCGTCGTCGCGTTCACGGTGGGGGCGTGCGGCGGCGGCTGGCTCACCCTCGTCTGGGGCGAGCGCGCGGTGTGGGCCGCCTGCGTGGTCCTCGCGGCCGGGCTCGCCCTCTTCGTGCACGACGAACGCGCGGCACGCAGACTGCGCGGGGCCGGGGCTGACGGGGCAGACCGCGCAGGGCGGAGGGCTGACGGGGCGGCGGACTGACGGTCAGGGCGTGGCCGACGGCGGGGAAGCCGCCGACCCGGCGGCTTCGAGGCGCTGCAACCGCCGGGTCTCGCGGATCAGCAGGGCGAGAACGGCGGCGAGCAGTCCGGCGGCGACGCCGACCGCGGGAGGGCCGACCAGCCGGGTGATGACGGCGCCGAGCACGGCGCCGACGACGAACGCCGCGATGACCAGGGCGTACTGTCCCGCACGCCGCGCGTCCGCCGGCTCCCTGGCCGACAGCCACCGATGTGCGGCGGCGATAGCCTTCTGCAGGTTCCCGCTCTCCGCGAGCGTGGTGTAGGGCGCGTCCCGCAGGGACGTGAAGGTCGAGAACTGCAGGGCGGCGACGAACGACACCGTCACCGTGGTCACCTGGGACGGGGCGTCGTCGGGTACGGCCGCGACCCCCGCCAGCAGCAGGATCTGGAGCGTCAGCACCATCCGTAGCGGCCGGCGGACGAGCCGCAGCAGGCGCGGCAGGCCGAGGATCTCGACGAGGAGCACACCGACGCCGAAGGCCGCGACGGGGATCAGCAGCAGGACGGCACGGTGCCAGTGCCGGGCCGTGGCCTCCACGCAGAACAGCAGCACGTTGCCCGACTGCAGGTTGGCGAACACCCGGTGCCGCACGAAGGTGTAGGCGTCGAGGTATCCGCCCACCATGGCCAGCAGCGCCCCGACGGCCGGCGTGTCGGGCCGGCGGTGAATCGTCGCCACGGGGTCACTCCAGCAGACCGCGCCGCATGGCCTCGGCGACCGCCGCGGCCCGGTCCGACACCTTCAGCTTCTCGTAGAGACGCTGGGCGTGGGTCTTGACCGTACTGGTGCCGAGGAAAAGCTCCTGCGCGATCTGCGGGATGCTCAGTCCCCTGGCCATGCCGTCCAGGACCTGCCGCTCCCGCTCGCTGAGCGTCGGGGCGTTCTGCGACCGCCGCATCCGGATCTCCTCGGCCAGCCCTCCCGTCACCTCGGGCGGCACCACCGTCTTGCCCCGGGAGATCGCCCGCACCGCCTCCACCACCTCCGAGCGCTTGCTGTCCTTGGTCAGGAAGCCGCTGGCCCCCTCTTCGATGGCGCGGTAGACGGAAGCGCTGTCGGTGAAGGCGGAGAGCAACAGGACACGCGTGGCGACCTGGTCCCGGACCAGGGCGTGGAGCACCGCGATCCCGTCGAGTTCCGGCATCCGCAGGTCCAGCACGGCGACTTCCGGCACCTCACGGCGGATGATCTCCAGCGCGTCCCGGCCGTTCTCCGCCTCGGCCACCACCTCGATGGACCCGCTGAGCTGCAGCGCGCGTGAGATCCCTTCCCGGAACAAAGGATGATCGTCGGCGATTACCACTCTGATGCGGGCAGGATTCGGCGTTGCCACGGCAATCCCGGCCTTTCGTCAGCACCGTGCTGTTTCGTGATCGCTCTCGGCGGCTCCCGACAAGACTAGGTGAGCCCTAACCCCCGGGCCACCGGGAGGCGCGGGGGCTCACCCCACCGGTACGACGGCTTCGACCGTCGTACCGCCCGACTCGTTGCTGTGCAGAGTGAAGACCCCTCCCATGCCCTCGATCCGGGCCCGGTGCGAGGCGATTCCGATATGGCCGGACGACAGACTCCGGGCCATGGCGTCGCCGGATATCCCGACGCCGTCGTCGGAAATCGAAAGGCGGACGCTCTCCGGATCCGCTGGTTGCAGGGACACCAGGACGTTCTTCGCATGCGCGTGCTTCACCACGTTCTCCAGGATCTCCCGGGCGAGCCAGTACAGCGGCCGGTCCGCGGAACCCGCCGTGGTGATGCCCGAGCGGACCTCGCCGTGGAACTTCCCCCGCTCGGACGCCTGCTGCGTCAGGTGTTCCAGCGCGTGCACCAGTCCTCCTGACACCAGGACCTCCGGATGCAGCGTCCGCACCGACGAACGGAGCTGCCTGCTGGCCGCGGTCAGGGCGTCGTCGGCGCGGTGCAGCGGTTCGGTCACCTCGGGACCGCAGGCGGCTTCGTCGATGAAGTGCCGCGCCGCCAGGACGTTCTGCAGCGCCCCGTCGTGCAGCACCTCGGCGATCTTGCGCTGCTCCCGTTCCTCCGCCGCCATGATGCGGTCCAGCAGCCACAGACGGTGTTCCGCCAGTTCCCTGATGGACCGGACGCGGTGCTGCTGCACGTCCGACAGCAGGACGCAGCCCGCGCAGACCACCAGGATGAACAGACCGTGCAGCAGCGTGAAATGCAGGTACGGCTGCCGCAGATGGCCGACGAAGGTCCCGATGACATAACTCGCCGCCGCCAGCACACCGGACACGGCGGTGAGCACCGGGCGCATCTGAAAAGACACGAGCACGGGAATGAACAGGAAAATGTCAGCGGATATAGAGGCGCTCCAGTTCGGGTCCGAGAAATTGCCCGAAACCGCCATCAACGCGGTGAGCAGTATCAGGTCGGCCAGCGGATACACCCAGTCCGGGAACAGCTTGCGGGGCGTCCACGACACCCAGAGTGTCGCCAGGGTCCACACGGTGTAGGCGACGGCCAGCGCCACCGAGAGCGGCAACCGCTCCGACGGCGGGAACACCGCCAGGTCCACCGTGAACGCGACCACCACCGCGATGCGCAGCGTCGCCTGCCACCTGAATGCCCTCCGCAGGTGGAGAGCGGACACCTCGGCTCCGTCCGGGCGCCCGGGCCGGCCGCTTTCCTGAGCGGCCGGCGATGCGTCGGGAAGTGCCATCGGATCCTCCAGAAGCCTCACTGAAATGGTCTGGAGTGCCCGACGGCCGCGCAACCGGGTGGCCCGCCACCGCGAGCGCTTCTCCTACGACCGGGTCAACCGGTCGCTCCACCGACCGGTGGACGTACAGCGGCGTCCGGAGGGGCTGAAATGAAATCACGAAAGGCCAACCAGCCTCCGGAAACAAAACGAAGGAATTCTCACCATGAACATTCGACGTCACATGGCCGCCCGTATCGCCGGTATCTCCTGCATCGCGGCTCTTGCCGCCGGAACCATCGGTGTCGCGAGCGCCGAAGCGGCGCCCATGATGAACCACCACTCGGCCACACATGCGAGCAGCAACCACGGGCACCACAACGACAACAACATGCAGAGGAAGGGCGGCAACACGCAGGGCGGTACGCAGGGTGCCGGTAACCGCAACACGCAGGGCGGTACGCAGGGTGCCGGTAACCGCAACACGCAGGGCGGCACGCAGGGTGCCGGCAACGGGAACACGCAGGGTGGTACCCAGGGTGCCGGTAACGGCAACACGCAGGGTGGTACCCAGGGTGCCGGTAACGGCAACACGCAGGGTGGTACCCAGGGTGCCGGCAATGGGAACACTCAGGGCGGTACGCAGGGTGGAGGCAATGGCAACACGCAGGGTGGTACCCAGGGTGGAGGTAACGGGAACACGCAGGGTGGCACGCAGGGTGGAGGCAATGGCAACACCCAGGGCGGTACGCAGGGTGGCGGTAACGGCAACACTCAGGGCGGTACGCAGGGTGGCGGCAATGGCAACACCCAGGGTGGCACGCAGGGCGGAGGCAACGGCAACACCCAGGGCGGTACCCAGGGCTGACGACTGACCCACCGGCACCTCGCGGAGACGACCTCCGCGAGGTGCCGGCTTCGGACGTCGATGTCGAGAACCGGGGATCGGCTCCGTCCCCGAGGTGAACGCGACCACAATGGGCCGCACCAGTACCGAGGAGAGACCGACGATGGCCAAGTACCTGCTGCTCAAGCACTACCGAGGCGCTCCCGCTCCGGTCAACGACATCCCGATGGACCAGTGGACGCCCGAGGAGATCTCGGCGCACGTGCGGTACATGCAGGAGTTCGCGGCCCGCCTCGAGAAGACCGGTGAGTTCGTCGACGGCCAGGCGCTCGCCCCCGAGGGGCAGTGGGTCCGGTACGACGGCGAGGGGCGCCCGCCGGTCACCGACGGCCCGTTCGCCGAGACCAAGGACCTCATCGCGGGCTGGATGGTCATCGACGTCGATAGCCACGACCGCGCGGTGGAACTGGCCGGGGAACTCTCGGCGGCCCCTGGCGCGGGCGGCAGGCCGATCCACGAGTGGCTGGAGGTCCGGCCCTTCCTGGCCGCGCATCCCACGGTCACGGACTGCCCCCATCGATGAACGACGCTCTGCTCAGGAGCCTCGTCCCGAGCGTGCTGGCCGTCCTCGTCCGCCGCGGAGCCGACTTCGCGGCGGCCGAGGACGCCGTACAGGACGCCCTGGTCGAGGCGGTCCGCGCCTGGCCCGACGAGCAGCCGCGGGACCCGAAGGGCTGGCTGGTCACCGTGGCGTGGCGCCGGTTCCTCGACGCGGCCCGGGCGGACACCGCCCGCCGGCGCCGGGAGGACCGCACGGAGGAGGAGCCGGCGCCCGGACCCGCGCCCGCGGTGGACGACACGCTTCAGCTCTACTTCCTGTGCGCCCACCCCTCGCTCACCCCGGCGTCCGCGGTCGCGCTCACGCTGCGCGCCGTGGGCGGCCTCACCACCCGCCAGATCGCCCAGGCGTATCTGGTGCCCGAGGCGACCATGGCGCAGCGCATCAGCCGGGCCAAGCGCACCGTCTCGGGCGTGCGCTTCGACCGGCCCGGCGACGTCTCCACCGTGCTGCGGGTGCTCTACCTGGTCTTCAACGAGGGCTATTCCGGCGACGTCGACCTCGCCGCCGAGGCCATCCGGCTCACCCGGCAGCTCGCGGCCGCGATCGACCACCCCGAGGTCGCGGGGCTGCTCGCCCTGATGCTGCTCCACCACGCCCGACGCGCCGCCCGCACCGCCGCCGACGGCAGCCTGGTGCCGCTCGCCGAGCAGGACCGCGGCCGCTGGGACACCGAGGCGATCGCCGAAGGCGTCGGCATCCTGCAGGCGGCGCTCGCCCGTGACCGGCTGGGCGAGTTCCAGGCCCAGGCCGCCGTCGCGGCGCTGCACGCCGACGCGCCCACCACCGAGGAGACGGACTGGGTGCAGATCGTCGAGTGGTACGACGAGCTCATCCGCCTGACCGACAGCCCGGTCGTGCGGCTCAACCGAGCGGTCGCCGTCGGCGAGGCCGACGGTCCCCGCGCCGGGCTGGCGGCCCTCACAACCCTGGACGCCGCGCTGCCCCGTCACACCGCGGTCGCCGCCTACCTGCACGAGCGCGACGGGGATCTGACCACGGCGGCGCGGCTGTACGCGCAGGCGGCCCGGACGGCACCCAACCTGCCCGAGCGCGACCATCTGACCCGCCAGGCCGCCCGGCTCAACACACGGCTGAGCGGCTGAGTCGGGTCATCGCCATCCTGTGCAGAATTCGTGCACATCGCGGGCATGGGTGCAGGATGAGGGGGTAACCGCTGCGTCATCGGCCGCTACCGGCGACGGCAGCGGCGGCACCGATTGTGGGAGGGGACAGAGCATGACGACCATGAACATGACGGCGACTGACACGCGCGTCGTGGAGTTGCCGGAGGTGGCCGACCCTTCCCAGGTGGCCCCCAAGGACGCCCGTGAGCTGTCGCGGCTGTTCTTCCAGCAGCTCACGGTGCTGGAGGAGGGCACGCCCGAGTACCAGTACGCGCGGAACACGCTGATCGAGATGAACATGTCCCTGGTCCGCTACGCGGCCGGCCGGTTCCGCAGCCGCGGTCCGGAGGAGATGGAGGACATCGTCCAGGTCGGCATGATCGGTCTGATCAAGGCGATCGACCGGTTCGAGCTGTCCCGCGAGGCCGAGTTCACCTCCTTCGCCATTCCGTACATCGTCGGCGAGATCAAGCGTTTCTTCCGTGACACCACCTGGGCCGTGCACGTTCCGCGCCGGCTGCAGGAGGCGCGCGTGCAGCTGGCCCGCGCCACCGAGGAGCTGCGCAGCCGGCTCGGCCGCACCCCGACGGTCAAGGAGCTGTCGGAGCTGATGAGCCTGCCCGAGGAAGAGGTCCAGGAGGCCCGGCTGGCCGCCAACGGCTACAACTCCTCCTCCCTCGACGCGGCGATCAGCGGCAGCGAGGACGGCGAGACCGTGCTGCAGGACTTCATCGGCACCGAGGACCAGGCCCTCGAGCTGGTCGAGGACTTCCACGCCCTGGCCCCGCTGATCGCCGAGCTGGACGAGCGTGACCGTCGGATCATCCACATGCGCTTCGTGGAGGAGCTCACCCAGGCGCAGATCGGTGAACACCTGGGCGTCTCCCAGATGCATGTCTCCCGGCTCCTGTCGCGCACTCTCGCCCGCCTGCGTGAGGGCATGCTCGCCACCGGCTGACGCCGCCACCCCCGCATCCCCGCCCCGTGCTGCCCGCCGCTCCAGCGGTGGGCAGCACGGTCGTGTGCGGTGGGCGGTACGGTCGTGCGCTGCGGCGCCGGCGGCTAGTGCGCCGGGGCCTCGTGCAGTCTGAGTTCGGCTATGACGTGCTTGCCCTGGTCCACGAGGACCGTGTGCACGCGGTCGCAGAGACGAGCGATGAGGTGCAGGCCGTGCCCGCCGATGCGGTCCGGGGTGCGGGGCGTCGGACGGGGTGGTCGGGACGAGCTGTCGCGGACGGTGATCCGCAGCAGAGCGGGATCCGCCGTGAGCTCCAGCAGGAGTTCGCCGGGGCCCGGCGCGTGTCGCAGCGCGTTGGTGACCAGCTCGCTGACGACGATCTGCGCGTCCTGGCAGGGCTGCTGGTCGGTGTGGTGACCCGCCCGTGAGAGCAGGGTGCGAACCGCGTGCCGACTGTCGGCGATGGATGTGCCCTGGATGTCCCAGACGGCGCTGTAGCGCAAGGCGGCTGCCTCGTGGTGCTCATCCTTCGCCTGATTCCTAAGCGGGATGACCATGGATGTTTCCTATGAGCTGCGGGTGGTCCGATGACTGATCGTGCTTGCTGACCTTGTCCGCTTACCCACTGCGGCCGCCCCTATGGAATGACGCTCGCCACGCGTCTCCGGCCGGCCGCGGCGCCCAGGGCGCCGCGACGGGCATGCCGGCGGCGTGGGGGACGGGATCACCCGTTCGGGCCCGCATGCGAGGCCGCGATCCGGAAATCCGGGGGTGTGTGCCGGGGCGCCGCTGTCCTCCTCCAAGCGGCGGTCCGGCCGAGGCGGTGCCGTGGTCGGTCCCCGAGCCGGCTGCGGCACGCCCTGCCCTTCTCACCGCCGCCCCGTGTCCTTGAGCGATTCCTTCGTCTCCCGGGCCTTGCCCGCGGCCTGCGCCGCGCGGCCCTTGGCGATCAGCGTGTGGTTGCCGGTGGCCCGTCCGGCGGCCTGCGCGGCCTTGCCCACCATCTGTTCGATCTTTGCCCGGGCCTTCTCGCTGGCGGCCATGCCGCTCACCGTCCTCGGTTTTCCGGTATCAGTGCCTGCTGTGCGCTTGACCCGTGCCAATGCCCGTAAACGGCGCGTGGTGCGGAGGAATGGGGGAACCGGACCGTGCGCCGAACATGCCCGCACACACGTGAAAGTAACTCTACTTTTGTGGGCTTGTATGGCTGATGTAAGGGCAATCGGTGGTCAGGAGGTTGATATCGATGGTTCCCCTGCTTCTGGTTCTTCTTCTGGCCCTGATCCTCTTCGGCGCGGGCTTCGCGCTCAAGGCGCTGTGGTGGATCGCGGTGATCGTGCTGGTCGTCTGGCTGCTCGGCTTCGTGGTCCGGTCCGCGGACAGCGGCGGCCGGCGGGGCCGCTGGTACCGCTGGTAGTCAGGGCGCGGCCGTACGGCGGTACGCAGCGTGAGTCGAGTGGGGCCCGGCCGGGACAGGCCGGGCCCCACTCGTGTGTGGGGGCGGCCTTCTCCCGGCGCCGGCACCCTCGGCGCGTGCCCCTCGCCGGGCCGAAAACCAGCCCTTCGGGGCCCCGAGCGCGTGACGCCACCCACGAGAGGCAGGTCACGTCCTATCGGGCTTCGTAGAAGGGCTCACCCCTCCATCAGGGCGGAAGGCGACCAAAAGGCTGATTTAGGACATTCATACGCCCTTGGGTAGTACGTCACATTCTTGCGTGGGGTTTCCGCGGTCGCTAACCATGTCTCTCGTCGCCGCAAGCAGCGGGTCGGGCCGGGCGGGATCGCCGGGGCCGTCCTTGTTTGCCGCGCTGTGCGGGGCCTCGCCCCGACGCCCGACAGGCCGCGACCGGATCATCCGGCCGGCGCCTCAAAGACGTCCCGTAGGAGACCCCCATGACCGCGATCACCGCTGCTTCCCGCCTCGCCCGTCTGCGCAACCTGGCCGTCACCGGCCTGGCCACCACCGGCGTCGCGGCCGCGGCCCTGACGCTGATGCCGGCCACCGCCCACGCCGCCGAGGCCCCCAAGGCCGCCCCCGCCGTCACCACCAAGGCCGCCGACCCCGCCGGCGCCAAGGGCGGCGCGAACAACCTCGACGGCTGGATCAAGCAGTCCCTGGCCATCATGAAGGCCAAGGGCATCCCGGGCACCTACGAGGGCCTGCACCGCAACATCATGCGCGAGTCCAGCGGCAACCCCAACGCCCAGAACAACTACGACGTCAACGCCAAGAACGGCATCCCCTCCAAGGGGCTGCTGCAGGTCATCGACCCCACGTTCAAGGCCTTCCACGTCGCCGGCACCGCCAACAACTCCACCGACCCGGTCGCCAACATCACCGCCGCCGCCAACTACGCCGCCCACCGCTACGGCTCCATCGACAACGTCAACTCCGCGTACTGAGCCACCTCACGCGTGACCGAGTCGGCTTCGAGCCGCCCGCCCCCGGGCCGAGGAGGTCGCGGCCGCTATTCGACGGCCGGGTCCTCCTGGGTGTTCCGCACGGCCCGCTTGGTGGCCTCCTCCACTTCCTGCCGATCGGCCCCGGATTCGCGCGCGTGCGCGATGATCGCCGCGCTCACCCTGTCGGACGCCTCGCGCCAGCGGCGCCACTGGGCGTCGTACGCCTCACCGGTGAGGCCGGCGAGCCTGGCGCGCTCCTCCTCGGCGGATCGTTCCAGTCTGATCAGTTCATCGGGGACCTCTGCCACGGGCGGATCCTATGGCGCGCCACGGCCGAGTCGACGATCCCGCCTACCGTCCGATCGGGTGGAGCCGCCCCGGATCCGCCAGGGGCCGACGGGCCGTAACCGATCGCACGGCCGGGTGCGATGATCAGGGGGACGGCCACCGGCCTCGCGACCCGCCTCGTCACCGAACTCGCCGCACGCGTCCTGTCCCGGAAGCGAGCGCCCCTTCCTGCACGTCGCCGAAGCCAACACCAGGGCGATCGCACTCTACGAGCGGCTCGGTTTCACCCTCCGCCGACGGGCCACGTTCCGCGGCTCCCGCACCCCGTGACGGCTCCGGCCGAGGGCGACGCACCTTTGCCCCTGCCCGGGACGGGTACCTGGTGATCGGTGTCGGCGCCGCCCAGGCCCGCGGACCGACGGCAGGAGGCAGCATTCCCCATGAGCAGTACTTCCTTTCCGCCGCACGCACTGCACGACTACGCGCTGCTGGCCGACGGGGAGCGTGGCGCCCTCATCGGTCCCGACGGGGCCGTGAACTGGCTGTGCGCACCCACCTGGCACGACGACGCGGTCCTCGCCTCCCTCGTCAGCGGCGGGGGCGTCTACGCCGTGACACCGCGCGCCACCTGGGTCCCCGGCGGCTACTACGAGGACGGCACCCTGATCTGGCGCAGCCGCTGGGTCACCACCCACGGCGTCGTCGAGTGCCGCGAGGCCCTGGGCTTCCCCGGTGAGCGGGACCGCCTTGTCCTGCTCCGGCAGCTGATCGCCGTCGACGGCACCGCCCATGTCCGAGTCGTGCTCGACCCGCGCGCCGACTACGGACGCGCCCCCCGGGCCTCCGCACACCGTGACGACGACGGCGTCTGGCACCTGAGTACCGGCCGGCACCGCCTGCGCTGGCAGGGCGCCCCGTCGGCCACGGCCGGCGCGGAGGGCCTGACCACCGACCTGGTGCTCGAGCCCGGCGAGAGCCACGACCTCGTCCTGGAATGCTCCGACGCGTCCCTGCCGCACCAGCCGCCCCGGGCCGAGCAGTCCTGGGCGGCCACCGAACAGGCATGGCGGCGCAGCGTGCCCTCGCTCGAACACAACACCATCGCGCCCGGGGACGCGAGGCGTGCCTACGCCGTGCTGCGCGGACTGACCACCAGCGGCGGCGGCATGGTCGCCGCGGCCACCACCAGCCTGCCCGAGCGTGCCGAGGCGGGCCGCAACTACGACTACCGCTACGTGTGGATCCGCGACCAGAGCTATGCCGGGCAGGCGGCCGCCGCCGTCGGCGCGCCGGAACTCCTCGACGCGGCCGTCCGGTTCGTCAGCGAGCGGATGCTCGACGACGGCCCGCGACTGGCACCCGCCTACACCGTGCACGGCGCGCCCGTCCCCGATCAGTGCGAACTGGACCTGCCCGGCTACCCGGGCGGCTTCAGCCGGATCGGCAACCACGTCGAGAAGCAGTTCCAGCTCGACTGCTTCGGCGAGGCCCTGCTGCTGTTCGCCGCCGCCGAGCGGCAGGACCGGCTCGGCGCGGACGGCTGGAAGGCCGCCGAGACCGCCGTGCGGGCCGTCGCCGAGCGGTGGCGGGAGCCCGACGCGGGGATCTGGGAGTTGGACGACCACCACTGGACGCACAGCCGGCTCACCTGCGTGGCCGGGCTGCGTGCCCTGGCGGACGCGGCACCGGGCCGCCCGCTCGCGGGCACCTGCGCGCAGCTCGCCGACACCCTGTTCGAGGAGACCGCGAGGACCAGCGTGCACCCGGACGGGTACTGGCAGCGCACGCCGCGGGACGGCGCGATCGACGCCGCCCTGCTGCTGCCCGCGCTGCGAGGCGCACTGCCCGCCGGCGACCCGCGCACCCGCGCCACCCTCGGCGCCTGCCGCGCACACCTGGCCGACGACTACTTCCTCTACCGCTTCCGGCACGACGACAGGCCCCTCCAAGAGGCCGAGGGCGCGTTCCTGCTGTGCGGCTTCCTCATGGCGCGGGCCGAGCACCAGCAGGGCAACACCGTCGACGCCCACCGCTGGTTCGAGCGGAACCGGGGCGCCTGCGGGGCGTCGGGCCTGTACGCCGAGGAGTTCGGCATCGCCCAGCGCCAGCTGCGCGGCAACCTGCCGCAGGCCTTCGTGCACGCGCTGCTGCTGGAGACCGCGGCCCGCCTCGCCGAGAGCTGAGCCGGCGGCATCCGGGCACATGACGTGAACCGGCGCCCGGGCCGGCCGTCCCCGGCGGTCGACTCGGCCCCGCGGCCCGGCCCGTCCCGGCGCCACCGGCGTACGCCATGATGAGCCCGTGGACTTCGAGCCGTACCGCGGTGAGCTGGTGGCGTACTGCTACCGGATGCTGGGCGCCTTCGACGAGGCCGAGGACCTGGTGCAGGAGACGATGCTGCGCGCCTGGAAGGCACGGGACCGGTACGACCACCGCCGCGCCTCGGTGCGGACCTGGCTCTACCGGATCGCGACCAACGCGTGTCTGACGGCGCTGGAGGGGCGCGCGCGGCGGCCGCTGCCGTCCGGGCTCGGGGCACCGAGCGAGGACACCGCGGCACCGCTCACCCCGGCCCTCGACATCCCCTGGCTGCAGCCCTTCCCCGACGCACGCTTCGACGCGGAGGTGCGGACCGACCTGCGTCTCGCGCTGGTGGCGGCCGTGCAGACGCTGCCGCCGCGACAGCGCGCCGTGCTGCTGCTCCGCGAGGTCCTGGAGTTCACGGCCGCCGAGGTGGCCGAACAGCTCGGGACCTCGTCCGCGGCTGTCAACAGCGCGCTGCAACGGGCCCGGACCGCCCTCGCCGGCGTCAGCGGCATGGAGCAGGTCACCGAGCCGGACGATCCCGGAACGCGCGCGGTGGTCCAGCGCTATGTCCGGGCCTTCGAAGCCGCCGACGTCCCCGCGCTGGTGCGGCTGCTCACGGACGACGCGGTCCTGGAGATGCCGCCGGTGCCGCTGTGGTACCGGGGGAGCGGCGACTACGGCCTGTTCATGGAGCGCGTGTTCCGGATGCGGGGCACGGGCTGGGCCGTGACGCCCCTGGCCGCCAACGGGCAGCCGGCGCTCGCCGCCTACGCGCCGGAGCCCGTCGGCGTCCGTCGGCTGCACAGCCTGCAAATCCTGACCGTCACCGGCGGGCGCGTCGCCCACAACGTCGTGTTCACCGGTCCCCTGGTGGGCGACGCGTTCGGCCTGCCGCGGCAGCTTTCTTCCGACGATTTCCGCCGGGCTTGATGAATCCGGCCGGTGCCGCCGGTACGTACCGGTGAGCACCGATCGAAGGGACACCCCTCATGAGCGTCATCGTCATTCAGTTCATCACCCTGGACGGGATCGTGACCGACCCGGACGGCTCCGGAGGAACACCGGCCGGCGGCTGGGCGTTCCGGCACGGTCCCGAGGCGGTCGCCGGGGACAAGTTCCGGCTCGGCAGCACCCTCGACAACGGGGTCATGCTGATGGGACGGACCACCTGGCAGCTCTTCTCGCGCATCTGGCCCGGCCGGGACGACCCGTTCGCCAGGCGGCTGAACGCCGTGCCGAAGCTGGTCGCCTCCCGCACCCTGACCGACTCCTCGGCGTGGGCGAACTCCCGGCTCATGGACGGCGACCTCGTCGACACCGTCAAGAACGAGACGCGTGACGTGATCATCGCCGGCAGCCTGAGCGTCGTGCACGCGCTGATGGCGGAGGAACTGGTCGACGAGTACCGGCTGCTGACGTTCCCCACCGTCCTCGGCACCGGACAGCGGCTCTTCCCCGACGGCGGCCCGCACACCGACCTGGAGTGCCGGTCCGCCCAGCAGATCGGCGCCGCCGTCCTCGCGCGGTACCGGACCACCCGGCGCTGAGGCGGGGAGGCGGGGAGGCCCGCGCCGCTCCTCGCCTCCCTCGCAGCCCCCTTGTGCTCGCCAGGCCCTGCGCCATGGTCTTGGCCGAGCCGGTCACCTTCTTCCGCTCGCCCTTCATGATCGCGTCGAAGGCCCGCCGGGCAAGGCCCGGCCCGACCGCGCGAACCGCGGGCCGTGCTCAGTCTCACCGCCGACCGGCACGCCCAGCCGGGCGGCCACGGTGGTCAGGGCGGCTCCCAGGGGGAGGGCGACCCGGGTGAGCGCGTGCCGGTCACCGCGGGTCTGGTCCCGGTTGACGATGAGCACCGGTTTCCCGGCCTGCGCCGCCTGCCGGACGAACCGCAGCCCGGACATCACCGTCAGCGAGGACCCCAGGACCAGCAGCGAGGCCGCCTCCCGGACCAGCTCACGGCAGTGCTCGACCCGCTGCGGGGGAACCGTCTCGCCGAAGAAGACCACGTCCGGCTTGAGGATGCCGCCGCAGCGGGTGCAGGGCACCACCCGGAAGTCGCCGACCTGCTCGTCGGTGAGGTCGGCGTCGCCGTCGGGGTTGATGCCGGCGGCCGTCGGCGTGAAGTCCGGGTTGGCCAGGGCCAGCCGCTCGGCGAGCTCGCGACGTGGGCTGAAGGCGCCGCAGGACAGGCAGACCACCCGGTCCAGGCTTCCGTGCAGCTCCACGACGCCCGCGCTGCCGCCGGCCTGGTGCAGGCCGTCGACGTTCTGGGTGATCACCCCGGACAGCAGCCCCTGCCGCCCGAACGCGGCCACGGCCCGGTGCCCCGCGTTGGGGCGGGCGCGGCCGAAGGTGCGCCAGCCCAGGTGGCTGCGTGCCCAGTACCGGCGCCGGGCCTGTGCCGTGGCCGTGAAGTCCTGGTATGTCATCGGGGTGTGCCGGCTCAGGCTTCCGCCCTCACCCCGGTAGTCGGGGATGCCCGACTCCGTGGAGATGCCCGCACCGCTGAGCACCAGCACCCCGCCGGCGCGCAGCGCGTCGGCGACCGGCTCCAGGTCCGTACTGCCCGGCGGCAGCTCCTCGGTTGGGGTCCAGCTCAGAGTGGGGCGCATGCGCATGCCGCCAGGGTACGGAATCCGCCGCCCCTACCTCGGGTTGGCGCCGGAAGACAGAGCGCGGGCCGGTGGGCAGCGGCGCGAGGCGGGGCCCGGACCGGCGGGCAGCGGGGCGTAGGCGGGCCCCCGGGCCGGCGGGAGGCCGGGCGCGACGGGACCGGGCCGGTGGGCAGCGGAGCGAGGTGCGCCGTCGCCCACGCGGGCCGGTCCCCGACCCCGGACCCGTCAGGCCTCGCGGAAGTAGTGACCCTTGTCGAGGTCGTCGAGGAGGCCCGGCTCGACCGGCTCCCAGCCCGTCAGCTCGCGGGAGAGCGCGCTGGAGGCGGCCTGGTCGGCGGCGAGGACGGGGGCCAGCCGGCCGAAGTGCCCGGCCGCCTCCTCCGGCGTGACGGCGGCCGTGGGAACGTCCAGGTGACGGCCGATGACCTCGGCGATGTCGCGCAGGGTCATACCCTCGTCGGAGACGGCGTGCAGGGTCGCCCCCGCCGGCGCCTCCCATGGCGTCCGGGACACCTTCGACGCGCTCAAGGCCGTGACCTCGGGCCGGTGATCCACCGGCCCGTCCGGACGCGCGGCGGCGGGGGAGCGGTGGCGGGAATGAGCGGTGGCCGCGCGGGCACGCGCACCCCAGGACGATGACGGCCCCGCGGCCCGCGCGGCGCCGGGCGGAGACGGGGAGGCGACCCACGGATGGCGGAGCGATCGACGGCCGTGTCACGGCGAGAGGCCCGGCCGGCGGGTGGCGGTGACGTCCGCACGCCACCGCTGCGCCCGGGCCGCTACGATCCGGCCGACTACACCGCCGCCGTGGTGCGCGCAGCCGAACAGGCCGGAGTGACGCCGCTGCTGGTCATGACCGTGCTCCACAACGAGGGGTACAAGCCGCACCACCCGCTGCTGGAGCGGCTGTGGCAGTGGTGGAAACCCGGGGCGTCCTTCGGCCTCGCCAACATGCACCGGGCCACGTTCGAACGGGTCCGGCGGGCGCACGGCCTGTCCGAACGGTGGGAGGACCTGCGCGACGACCCCGCCTTCGCCATCCGGGCGGCAGCGCTGCACCTGAAGGACCTCGACCGCAGCCTCCCGGAGCGGCACGTGCGCCGCTACACCCGCGACGAACTGCTCGCCCTGGGCTACAACACGGGCGACCGCAACATGCGGGCCTTCGCCCGGGGTGTCCCGCCGGGTCCCATGGCCCGGTCCTACCTGCGCCGGTTCCGCGCCTACCGGACCCGTGCCGCCGAGATCCTCGCGGACCGCGACGAAGCGTGCGAGGAGCCGGCCGGCTGAGGCGGGCACCCCGAGTCCTTCATCAACCCGCCGTTCGCACAAGTCCGTTGACGTTCCTGTTCGGGCGATCGGCGGGTCGTGCCGCCGCCTTCGGTGCGCGGGTGCCGCCGCCCGCACCGGGCCCGGCGGCGCGCCGGTGCCGGCCGTGCCACGGCCGGCATCACTGCGCGGGCGTGCCGGAGTCCGATCCCCCTGCCAGCCGCAGGGTGGCCAGGCTCACCAGCCCCGCCAGGACGCCGAAGGTGAGGGCCGCCGGGACGCCCTCGCCGAGGTGGGAGAACACGTACACGGGCCCCCACACCGCGCGCGTGTCGTCCACGGCCATGTGCAGCACCTGTGAGGCCAGCAGTCCCAGCACGGTCGCGCAGACCGCGCCCACGGCCATCGCCGGCACGGTGGGCCGGGTGAGCAGACCCGGCAGCAGCCGCAGCGCCCACCACACGACGGCCAGCACGAGCACGTCGGCGGCCCGGTACAGCAGCCAGTCGCCGAGCGGGGCGGTGCCCGGCCCCGACCAGCCGCCGAGCAGCAGCCAGGTGCGCAGCAGGTCGCCGGGCTCGGACAGCAGTCCTCCGCCGTCGAACGAGGTCTGGATCCGGGCCGCCACCGACTGGTACGAAAGCACCACCAGGGACAGCGCGACCAGGGCCGTTCCGGCGCTCGCCGCCAGACGGGCGGCCCGCGGCGGAACTTCGCGCCGTGGCGGCGGCTCCGTCCCCTTGAGGGCGGTATGGGCCACCAGTACCGTGATCGGGGCGGTCACCAGCGCCGCGAACACCACCACGGGACCGCTCGACGCGACCACGGACGCCAGTTGTGGCAGGACCCGGAAGCTGCCGTGGCCCCGCGACGCGATCAGCCAGGGCGCGGAGACCGTGACGGCCAGCGTCCCGGCCACCGGCCCCCAGGCCCACAGCGCGAGCAGTGTGGCCGGCGTACGGCCCCGCGCCGGCGGCAGCCTGCGCACCAGCAGCAGTGCTCCGGCCAGGAAGAACACGAACACCGCCACGTACCTGATCTGCATCGCGGTGCTGTAGAGACCGGTGTACTGGCCGTCACCACCGGGGGCCGGGTCCCCGCCCCCGCCGGACAGCGACACCGCCGGCGGATCGTACGACCAGGGCACGAGCCACCGCCGGATTTCACCCGCCGACTGGGGGTCGAACACGCGTGTGGTGCCCCGCAGTTGCAGGGCCAGGTCACTCGCCCCCGCCCACCACAGGAACACGGTGAGCAGCAGACTTCCGACCACCGCCGGTATCAGTGCACGTCGGTAACTCATGCGCGCCCCCGCCCTGGACCTGAATCCGCCTGCGTACGGATCAGCCGAAGAGTAGGGGGTGATGATCGCACGCGACACGCGGTCGGCCGTATGCCGGGGCCCGCAGGGGGCTTCACATGCCGGCTCGCGTCCCGATCGTCCCGGTGTCTCCTCACACCGAGCTCGCGCACACAGCGACTTAAGCACTCAAGCCGTGAAGCACTGAAGGACCGAAACGCTGAGCGTGCCCGAAGTCACCCGGGTCCTGGTCGGGCACCGGAGTGCCGGTCGGCGGGCAGGGTATCCGGAAGCTTGCCGGCGGCAAGGACCGGCCACAGGACAATGTTATGCGCGAGCAACTATTGCCGTTTGACAATTATGGTCGGGAGGCAAGAAAGTAGCGGCGTCATACTGCATGGGGAAGGATCTGCAATGTTCCGGTGGGCGGAGACGACTCCGTGCGCCGGGCGTCCGGGCCCCGCTGCGGCGTGGCGGCCGGTGGCCCGGCCCCGGGTTCAGGCCGTCCTGTCCCCGGTGTGCGTGGCGTTGTCGTGTATCTGGGACGCTGCCGCGTCGCAGAACGCCTCGAGACCCGCGAGGAACTGGATCCGCTTGGCGGCGGGCATCAGTTCCAGCACCGCCTGCAACTCCTGCTCCCGTCGTGCGCGCAGGTCGTCGAGGAAGGCGCGGCCGCGGTCGCTGAGGTGCAGCCGCACCTCCCGCCGGTCCGAAGGACTGATCGCCCGCTCGACGAAGCCCGCGGCCACCAAGCGGTCGCAGAGGCGACTGGTGGACGGCGGCGTGGAGGCCAGGGAGTCGGCGAGGGAGCGCAGGTTGATCCCGTCCTGGTGCTCGAGCATCAGCAGGACGCGCATCTGGGACGGTGACGCCGGTGCGGTCGAGGCCCGACCCCACAGGACTTCCAGCAACTCCACGGCCGTCAGCGTCACGCGCGCGACTTCGACGGGCTCGGGGCGGGGGCGGAAGACAGTCACCGTCACACTCTCGCAGGCACCTGGGACGGTTGCCAGCGTACTAGGTGCGGGAAGCGGCAAGAGATGTCGGGACGACCGGCGCGCCCCGACCCGCGCGGCCCCGTCGTCTGAACCCGTTCCTGTGTGTCCCTCGAAGGATTGGTGTTTTTAGGATCGTGAACAGATTTGTGACCGCTGAGCGTGCCATGCGCACGGCGGCCCCGCACGAGGTGCTCGACGCGGTGCGCCGGGTCCTCCTGGAGGAGTACGCGGCGCTGACCGTCCAGCTGTACCTGGCCGACTACGGTCTCACCGTCCTGCAGCCGGTGTCCGTACTGCCCGAGACCGCGGATCCGGTGTCGGTGCACAACAGCCCCGCCGGCCGGGCCTTCGGCGCGCAGGAGCCGTTCCTGGAGCAGGTCCGCGGCGGTGGCGTGCGCGCGCACCTGCCGGTCACCGTGCGCGGAGACCGGCTCGGCGTCCTGACGGTCGCCCTGGCGGACGAGGAGGAGGCGCGTGGCCTCCTCGGCGAGCTCGCCGAGATCGCGGAGGTGCTCGGACACGAGGTGCTCGTGGCCGAGCGTGACACGGACGTGTACCTCCGGGCGCGGCGCAGGGACCGGCTGACGCTGGCCGCCGAGATGCAGTGGCAGCTCCTGCCCGGCCGCTCCTGCGCCCGGCCCGAGTACGAACTCGGCGCGCAGCTGGAGCCGGCGTACGCGATCTACGGTGACAACTTCGACTGGTCCGCCACCGCCGACCGCCTCATGCTCTACGTCACCAACGGCATGGGGGAGGGCATAGAAGCCTCGCTGCTGACGAACCTCGCCATCAACGCGCTCCGCAACGCCCGGCGGGCCGGCATCGCCATCGACGACCAGGCCGCGCTGGCCGATCAGGCGGTCTACGCCCACTACCAGGGACGCTGCTACCTCTCGGTGCTGATGTTCGACTTCGACCTCGCGACGGGCCGGGCGAAGCTCGTGGACGCGGGATCGCCGCAACTGCTGCGGCTGCGCGACGGTGTGGTCGAGCGGGTCACCTTCGAGGCGCAGCTCCCGCTGGGGATGTTCGAGGAGACCGACTACGTGACCCAGGAGTTCCAGGCGGAGCCCGGCGACCGGCTCGTGTTCGTCAGCGACGGTGTGTACGAGGCCGCCTCGCCCGCGGGGGAGACGTACGGCGATGCCGCCCTGGCCCGGGCGATCCTGTCCACGCGGCTGCTGTCGGCCGCCGAGGTGCCGCGCGCCATCCTGCGTGAGCTGACCGGCCATCGCGGCCAGCCCGTCCCCAAGGACGACGCCCTCGTGGTCTGTCTGGACTGGCACGGACGCTGAGGCGCCGACCACGCGCCCGAATGTGTCGATGCTGTGTCGTTTCCCCGGCGCATGCGGAGCCAATACTTGTCATGTGGCAATAATTGGCGGAGCCTGTGCCGGTCGTGGCGCGGCAACCTGTTCACAAGGGAGACGATGCGGGTGTCGGAGCAGCCAGCGGCCGAGTCGGCGGCGCGGAGGCTGGGGGACTTCCTGGAGAGCCGCCGCGAGCAGATCGCCCAGCGCTGGGCGGACGCGCCCCTCTTCCGCACGGTCTTCACCGTGTCCCGCGACGAGGCCGTCGAGGCCTGCAAGACCGTGGTCGACGCGCTGGCCGACGTGGCGTGGAGCGGACGGCTCGAGGACATCGCGGCGCCGGGGTTCGACGCGGCGCGCGAGCAGCTCGGGCGCATGGCCGCCGCCCGCTCCCACCGGGGATCCACCCCGGCCCAGATCGCGAACGAGGCCGCCGGCCTGCGCGTGCCCGCCGTCGAACTGCTACGCGCGGAGACCCACGGGCAGGACGGTCCCGAGGCGCGGGACGTCCAGCTCGCGCTGACCCTGCTGTTGGGGACCCTGCGCCTGGTGATCATGGAGACGACGGTCGACGCCGGCGAGGAACTGATCGCCCGGCAGCGCCAGCAGCTCCTCGAAGTGGCCACCCCGGTCATCAGCCTCTGGGAAGGCATCGTCGCCGTCCCGCTGATCGGCACGCTGGACAGCGCCCGCAGCCAAGTGGTCATGGAGACGCTGCTGCAGGCCATCGTGGAGCAGCGGGCCCGCTACGCCATCCTCGACATCACCGGCGTCCCCACCGTCGACTCGCTCGTCGCCCAGCACCTGATGAAGACGGTCGCGGCGGCCCGCCTGATGGGCGCCGAGTGCATCGTCTCCGGCATCCGCCCGGCCATCGCGCAGACCATCGTGCACCTGGGCATCGACCTGAGCCCGGTGCTCACCCGCAGCTCACTGTCCGACGCCCTGGCCTACGCGCTCGACCAGGGCGACGCCGGGATCGCGCCCCGTACGGCCGGTGTGACCCCGCGATGACCATCCCCCACCCGGGGCACCCGGCCGCGGTGCCGATCCTGGCCCTGGAGGGCGTCCTGCTGGTCACCCTCCAGGGGGAGCTGTACGACGGCGCGGCCGAGCAACTCCAGCAGGACATCGCCCACCGCCTCGCGGGCAGCACGGTGACCGGCGTGGTCATCGACGTCTCCGGCGTCGAGATCGTCGACTCGTTCCTGGGGCGCGTCCTCGCCGAGATCGCCGCCGGCGCCCGCCTGCTGGCCGCCCGTACCGTACTGTGCGGGATGCGGCCGGCCGTGGCGATCACCCTGGTTGAGCTGGGCCTGACCCTGCCCGGCCTGGTGACCACGCTCGACGTGAACCGGGGCCTCGAACTGCTCCGGCAGGGCGCCGGCGCCGACCCGGGCGGTCCCGAGGGGGGTACGTGACCCTGACCTCCCACCCCGCCGCTCCGACCAGCCTGCCCATCGGCTCGGACGCGGATCTCGCATGGGTCCGCCACCAGGTGCGGCGGCTGGCGGGCGAACTGGGCTTCGGGCTCGTCCAGCAGACGAAGCTGGTCACCGCGGCAAGCGAGCTGGCCCGGAACACACTGATCCACGGCGGTGGCGGACAGGCGGAGATCACCCCCCTGGCCGACGGCCCCACCCGGGGTCTCCGGCTGGCCTTCGCGGACACCGGACCCGGCATCCACGACCTCGACCTCGCGATGACCGACGGCTACACGACCGGCAACGGCCTGGGGCTCGGCCTGAGCGGAGCCAAGCGGCTGATGGACGAGTTCGCCGTCGACACCCGGCCCGGGGAGGGCACCGTCGTCACCGTCACCGCCTGGGTCACCGGCACCGGCACCGGCACGCCCGACGCCCGTAGGGTGTTCCGATGACCCGCGTCCGGGACATCCCGGTGCACGGCTCCACCCGGGTCCGGGCCGTAAGCGTGGCGACCGAGGAGGCCGCCGGAGGTCCCGGGGTGCAGTTCGTCGCCCTCGGCCACGGCCCCGGCGTCCCGGACGTCGCCGCGGCCCCGCGCGACGGCCGCACCACCGGCGAGGCGTCCCTCGGCGAAGTGCTCACCCGTGGCCCGGCCGTGGTCGCGGCGACCGTCCTGCGCGACATCATCAGTGCCGCCGGCCCGGTGCGCGACGACACCTGTGTGGCGGTCCCGGCCGCCGACCACCCGGCCGGGCGCCCGTGACCCCGCTGGACGTCCGTGACGTCACCTCCGCCGCCGCGGCCGTCCGCGCCCGGACGCTCGCCGCGCACCTCACCTCCGCGCCCGGCGTCCCCGCCGTCGAACGGGCCCGCTTCCTCACGGCGCTCACGGCCCGGCTGCGCGAGTGCCTCGGCACCGGAGGCGCGGAACTCACCTTCACCGTGCGGCCGTCGGCGTCCGGCGCGACCACGCTCGTAAGGGTGGTGGGAAGGCCCCTCGCACCCGAGCCGCACGGCGCCCCGCCCTGGCAGCTCGCCGTGGCCTGCCCCGGCCCCCCGCCGCAGGACCTGCCGTGGGCGGACGCGGACGACAGCACCCACGCCGAGGCGGTCCTGGCCGCGGACGAGGAGATCGCGCCGGTCCTGCGCCGGCTGGACGAGGCGGAGCGGCAGCTCCGCCTGCACCGCGAGGAACTGCACCAGACCAACCAGGGCGTGCTGGCCCTGCACGCCGAACTGGACGCGGCCGCGCGCATCCAGCACGACCTGCTGGACGCCGAACGGGCGGCGCGCGGCGCGGCCGAGAAGGCCAGGCGCCTGCTGACCTTCCTCGGCGACGCGAGCGCGGTCGTGACCGCGTCCCTCGACCAGGAGGACATCCTGCGATGCCTTCCCGGACTGCTCGTCCCCGAGTACGCGAGCCAGGTCGACGTATGGCTCTTCGACGAGCCGCCGGGCGCGAGCGGCGCGCACTCCGCCGCGGCCGTCACGGCCGCCCGCCTCGACCGTCCGCAGCACGCCGGGCCGCACCCCGGCGGCCTCCCGGGCGTCGACGACCTCCCGCCCTCCGCGCTGTCCCCGGACCGGCCCCTGCTGTGCCTGCCCCTCACCGTCCGCCGCACCTCGGGCGTCCTGACCCTGACCGCCCCGGGCGACCGCTTCGACGCGGACACCAGCGTGATGCTGGTCGAACTGGCCCAGCGCACCGCCATCGCCCTGGACAACGCCCGCCGCTACGAGCAGCACCGGGACACCGCCGAGACCCTGCAACGCGCCCAGCTCACCGAACTGCCCGCCACCGAGAGCCTGCGCCTGGCGGCCCGGTACCTGCCGGCCACCCGCGGGCTCAACATAGGCGGTGACTGGTACGACGCCTTCCCGCACCCCGACGGCAGCCTGCTGGCCGTGGTGGGCGACGTCACCGGACACGGCCTGCGCGCCGCCGTCATCATGGGACAGCTGCGCACCGCCCTGCGCGCCTACGCGATCGAGGACCACAGTCCCGCCCGGATCCTCACCCGCCTGCACCGCATGCTGCGCCACCAGCAGCCCCACCTGTACGCGACCGCCGTGATCGCCCGCTTCCGGCCCGGTGACCCCCACGTCGTGTGGGCCGCCGCCGGGCACCCTCCGGCCGTCGTCCGCGCACCCGGTGGCGCCGTGCGGGTCCTGGACACCCGGCCCGGCGTCATGCTGGGCGTGCCCCTCGACTGCGTGTACGAGGAACACACGGCCGAACTCCCGCCGGGATCCACCCTCGTCCTCTACACCGACGGCCTGGTGGAGCGGCGGGCGCACGGCATCGACCCGGGCATCGAACTGCTCGGCCACGCGCTGGCCGCACTGGACGAGTCCGCACTGGACGACCTCGACGGAAGCGCCGAGGCGTTGCTCAAGCCCCTCCTGCACGACCACGAACGGGACGACGACGTCTGTCTCCTCCTGTGCCGTACGTCTCCGCCGGCTCCGGCCGCACCGACCCACCGGAGCGGGACCGGATCGCGATAGCGTGGAGACCCCAAGGGGAGAGGGTGCAGACGCCGTGAACGCCTCGGATCAGGTCCCGTCCGCGGAAGCCCAGCTGCGCGCGGTCCCGCCGCACGCCCTGGTGGACGCCGCCGCCCGTCTGCTCACGGAACGCTTCGGCGTCCGGGAGGCGACGATCCTCCTCGCCGACTACGGCCTGACGGTCCTGCAACCCGTCACCCGCCTGCCGCACACCGGCGATCCGGTGTCCGCGCACGACGGCCCCGCCGGAACCGCCTTCACCACCCAGGCACCGGTGGTGGAAGTCACCGCCGACCCCGACACACAGCAGGTCCACCTGCCCATGTCCGTCCGCGGCGACCGGCTCGGTGTGCTCTCCGTCCGGGTGCCGACCACCTCGGCCGACCCGCGCACCGTGCTCCGGCTCGGCGAGTTCGCCTCCGCGCTGGGCCACGAAGTCGTCACCGCGGGCCGGGACACCGACCTGTACCTCATGGCCCGCCGCACCCGCCGCCTCACCCTCGCCGCGGAGATGCAGTGGCAGCTGTTGCCGGGCCGGGGGTGCGCCCGGGACGAGTACGTCCTCGGCGCCCACCTGGAGCCCGCGTACGCCATCGGCGGCGACAACTTCGACTGGTCCACCAGTGCCGACCACCTCATCCTCACGGTCACCGACGGCATGGGCCAGGGCATCGAGGCCTCCCTGCTCACCAGCCTCGCCGTCGGCGCGCTGCGCAACGCCCGCCGCGCCGGCATCGGCCTCGCGGACCAGGCGTGCCTCGCCGACCAGGCCGTCTTCGCCCAGTACGGGGGCAAGAGGTACGCCTCAACGCTGCTGCTGCGCTTCGACCTCGCCACGGGCACCGTCGTGGCCGTGGACGCCGGATCCCCGCAGATCTACCGTCAGCGCGGTGCCGCGATCGAACGCGTCGAGCTGGAGGCCCAGCTGCCGCTCGGCATGTTCGAGGAGACCCAGTACGAGGAGCAGACCTTCCAGGTCGAGGCGGGCGACCGCCTGGTCGTCATCAGCACGGGCGTGCACGGCACCCGGTCGGCGACCGGAGAGGTGTTCGGTGAGGGCGTCCTGCGGCAGATCATGGGCGCGACCCGCCAGAGCTCGCCCCACGAGGCGGCGCGCTCGGTCGTCGCGGGACTGATGGAACACGTCGGCGAAGAGGGGCTCGGTTCGGACGCCGCGGTCGTCTGCCTCGACTGGACCGGGCGCGAGGGCCGCGCAACCTAGACCGTGTCCGCGGAGTCCCGCCCACCGACACGGCCTAGGGCCTCTCGTCCGGCGCGCTGAGGAAGGCCCTCATGCCACGGATCAGCGCCGAACGGTCCCCGGGCTCCATCTCCCTCAGCACCCCGGCCAGGGCCTGGGCCCGTCTGCCGGCCACGTCGGCCAGCACGTGCCGTCCCTGAGGCGTGAGCGTCAGCAGAACCTCACGGCGGTCGCGCGTGTGCAGCACCCGTTCCAGCATCCCCGCCGCCTCCAGCCGGTCGCACAGGCGGCTGGCGGTGGGAAGCCCTATGTCGAGGCGTTCCGCCAGCCCTGTGAGGTTCAGCTCCGGTGTCGCTTCGAGGGCCCTGAGCGCCCGCAGTTGGTGGAGGGACAACCGCAGGGCCGCCTCCTGAGCGGCCACGGACCACAGGGTCGCGAGACGTTCCACGGCATCAGCGATCGCGTACGCGTCGACGGTCGGATTCTCACCCGAACCCTCAGCACGGTCGTCTGCGCCGCCGGGAAGAGTCACGAGCGCGTCACTTTCAGTAAGAGCCGGTGGTGCGGGTACAAGCCCATAATCCATCGGCCTACCCGAGGATTCGGAGCGCAAGCAGGGTTTGTGCGGGATGACTACCCGACCGCGACCCACCCGCCCCGACGGGCGTGCCCCGGTTCCCCCGTCCGGTCCCCTGCCGCGTCCGCGCACCGCGCCCCCCAACGAGGCGCGCGGTGCGGACGGCACCGTGCCGGCTCAGCCGCCCGCCGGCCAGGAAACGGTGGTCTGGGCGGGGGAGTCGTAGTCGGTCCCGTCGACGTGCCAGCCGTAGAGCCGGCCGACCTCGGCCCTGAACCAGTCGGTGTCCGCCAGTTCGGCCAGGGTGCCGGTGGTCGCGGCGGTCCAGCGCTCGTGGACGGCGGCCTGGACCTTCTCGTCCATCTCCCAGCCGTCGAGGCGGATCCGCTGCTCCTCGTCGAGCTCGAGCGGCGCCGCGCCGGTGAGCTGCCGCCACAGGGCGGCGGCCTGCTGGTCGGTGCTCTGGAAGTCGTCGCCGAGGACGGCGCGGAGCAGCGTGGTGTACAGGGCGATGGACGGGATGGCCGTAGACGCCTGGGTGACGGCCGCGCCGGCGACCACGGTGTGCGCCTGTCCGCCGAGCGGGGCGAGGTCCCGCTGGAGGCGGCGCGCGGTGTCCTCCAGGTGCTGCTTGGCCGCGCCGATGGTGCCCGCCCGGTAGATCGGTGCGGTCAGCTCGGAGCCGACGTAGGAGAGCGCCACGGTGTGGAAGCCCTGCCGGACGAGGCCGCGGTCCGCGAGGGCGTCGATCCACAGCTTCCAGTCGGCGCCGCCCATGACCCGCACGGTCGCGTCGCACTCCACCTCGGTGGCGGGCTCGAGTTCCAGGGCGCCGACGAGCGCGTCGTCGCCGTCGAACTGCAGCGTCTTGGCGCGGTAGGCGGAACCCAGGGGCTTGATCACCGAGTGGTGGATCTCGCCGGTGACGGGGTCGGTGCGGCGGGGCGCGGCGACGCTGTAGACGAGGAAGTCGATTTTGCCGTACCGGGCGGCGAGATGGTCGAGGGCCTGCTCCTTGGCCGCGGTGGAGAAGGCGTCGGTGTTGAGGAAGGCGAAGTCGCTGTCCGGTCCGGCGAGCGCCGCGGTGCGGGCCGTGCGGTACCAGCCGGCGGAGGCGGTGCGGCGCTCGGTCTCGGGGGCCTCGAAGGCGATGCCGAGTCCGCGCATCCCGTAGGTGCGCAGCGCGGCGACGGTGGCGGCGAGGCCGTAACCGGCGCTGGAGCCGATGACCAGGGCGACCGGTCCGTCCGGGTCGGCCGCGGCGGCGGGTGCGGGGGTGCGCTGCCACAGCTCGTCGACGACGGCGGCGCAGCCGGCGGGGTGGGCGTTGACGTAGAGGAAGCCTCGGTTGCCGGGCTTGATCTCGCGGAGAGCCATGGAGTTCCTTCGTGCGCAGGGCCGGTCAGGTCTCCATCCTGTCCGGTCGAACCGGGACCGGGGTGTGACGACATGCTCCAGGGTCGGCCCGGGAATCTTGTCGGTGCCGCACTCACACGGGCTCGGGTTGCGGCTCCGGTAGCGGCGTCGGCGCGGTGGCGGGTTCCCACAGTCTGGTGGTGCGGACGTAGCCGTAGATCACCGATGCCATCGCCAGAATGAGAAGCGGCCCGAACAGCCAGGGAATTCTGGCCATTTCCAACGGCAGGTAACGGTACGACATCAGGAGTGCGGCGAAGACCGCGGCCGAATAGAGGACCAGCCGGACTCCGGTCCGGTCCCAGCCGCGCTCGTGCGAGCGCAGGGCTGTTTCGATCATGAGCGCGAACACCACGCCGGCGACCAGATCCGCACCGTAGTGGTAGCCGAATCCCAGCGTCGCGGTGAGGGTGGCGACGAGCCAGAACGTGCCCGCGAACCGCAGGAGTCGGGGGCCCTTGCGGGAGTGGATGAAGATCGCGGTCGCCCAGGCGGTGTGCAGGCTGGGCATGCAGTTGCGCGGGGTGATCCCGTCGTAGAGCATCGGGCGCGGGGTGTCGATCGGCGGCGGGGTGTCCGGCCAGAGATCGGCCACCGCCCAGTGCACGCCCCCGGTTCCGGAGGCACCCGGGCCGTAGGCGAAGACCGGTCCGACCATCGGGAAGAGCATGTAGATGCCGGGGCCGAGGAGTCCGATCAGCAGGAAGGTGCGCACCAGATGGTGGCGCGGGAACCGGCGTTCCGCCGCCACGTTGCGCAACTGGTAGAGCGCGACGACGATCGCGGCCACCGCGAGCTGTGCGTAGACCAGGTCCAGGAGATGGGTGCCGACCGGGCCGGTGGCCCTGACGATCCGGCCCACCAGCCACGACGGGTTGCCGAGCGCCTGGTCGGCGGTCGCAACGTACTGGTCGAGCACCGTCGGCCGGGACTTCGCGGTGATGAGCAGCCAGGTGTCGCCGGTCTTGCGGGCGGCCACCAGCAGCATGCCGAGGCCGACGCCCTTGAGCAGCAGGACGCGTTCGGCGCCGGAGCGGCGGGTCACGGCGATGAACGCGCAGCCGAGCATCACCCACAGGGCGCCGGTGCCGAAGTAGTGGTCGTCGTCCATCCTGGCGTCGAGAGCCCACCGCACCGCGAGGAGGGTGACGTCGATGCCGACGGCGACGCCGGCGGCGATGAACCGTTGCCGCCAGGTGAGCACCACCATCATCAGCGCCAGGCCGCCGTACAGCGGCCCCGGTTTCGGGGCGAATATCAGCCCGTCCACCTGGGTGGTGATCGGTCCCGGTTCGCCGTAACGCCGTGCGAACAGCTCCAGAACGGTGAGGACGCCGAGAGCGGCCACACCGGCCGCGGCCCACAGGAGGGTTCGCCGTTCACGCCATGCGGCCCACTCAGCTCTGTCGTTAATGCGCGAAATCAATCGCGACGCTCTAGATATCAATTGTTGGGCCGATTTGTTCGACATGGGTGGAATAAAAGCCACGCGAGGACTGTAATCAACGCGAGATCGAACATGTTATCGGAGCGGTCCCGTGGCGCCTACAGGCACAGGAGTCGGGGACTTCGGTCGGCTTGTTCCTGTTCTTCCTTCGCCTCCCAGCCTGCCCGGCACGGGGCCGGCGGACTCCTGCCGTCACGGGTGGTGCGGCCTCGGTGGAGGCGCGCGATGCCGTCCCCGCGCGGCGGGCCGCGCCCGCCAACCGGTGGCGGGCGCGGCCCTGTCCGAAACACGTCCTCGATCCCCGAGGCGCGGGCGGCGTCAGTGCCGTGGGGCAGGTGAGCCGGCGGGCACGCCCCGTGCGGCGCTGCGGCAGATGCTGATGCCGAGGGCGAGCAGCCAGTAGCTGAGGATCGCGCCCATCAAGGCGGTGCTGCCCCAGCCGTTCGCCGCGTAGAAGTGCGCGGGGGTGTTGCCGAAGAACAGGGACGGTACGAACAGCAGGTTGACCCCGGCGAGGACGAACGCGGAACGGCCGGTCCAGCGGGGCAGCAGGTGCGCGCGGGAGATGCCGTAACCCACGGCGCTCAGGAAGAGCGCCAGCATGAGACGGCCGATCGAGCCGTAGAGGATGTACGTGCCGCTGACCGTGACGGTCGGGTCGACGGGGTGGTCGGCGGCGATGACCGCACCCGCCTCGAGCCCGCTGGAGACGAGGGTGACCGTCGTGTAGACCAGCCCGGCGGCGAAGGCCGTCGTGCCGACCCATTCGTGGGCGGGGTCCGCCGCCCTGACGAGTTCGCGGAACGCCGTCACGAACACGATCAGGAACGCCAGCGCGAAGATGCCGATCAGGAGCCGGGCCAAGACGTTCCAGTCCGGCGGCGGCCCGGAGTAGACGAAGTACAGGGGTACTTCGACGATGAGAGCGGCCGCGGTGGCGATGCCCGCGATGCCGGTCAGGTGCCTGGCGACGGTTTCGTTCATGGGGTCCCCCCGGGTGGTCGTCCGTGCCCGTGTCGTGGTTCCTCGTCGGCCGCTGACCGACTACGCCCATGCTGCCGCTCCCGGCAGCGCGCGTCGCTGGGCCTGGACCCCCGAACGGGCAGGGGGCCTGACGACACCCTGTTCCCTCAGGGAGCCGAAGCGGGCCTCGGCCGGTTCCGGGTGTCCGCTGGGGAAGCGGACCTGGCGCGCTCCAGCGCCGCGTCCAGCACCTGGTGGAGCGTGGCCGGCAGCCACGTGCGGCGCGGCCACCGCACCAGGTGCTCCGCCACCTGCGCCGGCGCGGTGCCCGTCTGCCGCGAGACCTCCGCCAGGACCTCCCGGCCCGTCTCGGCGTCCACGCCGCCATAGGTGATCACCACCCCGATCGCCTGATCGACGACGGCGTTCTTCCCGAGCGCCCGCTTCAACTGCTCGGCCTGCGCCCGCAGAGCGGCGATCTCCCGCTCCTGATCATCACACCCCATCACGAGGTCCCTCCTCGCACACGCCTCGGACGGCACAGCACTGCCTTGAGTCCGTTTGCCCCGGTTCACGAACCCGCACAACACGATCCGGGTCACAGTCGGTTGGGCGAGTAGCCTTCCTCAGGTCGGTCGGTGCGCTGGAGGCGCGGGAGCGCGGCGCTGTCGACGGCAGGCCGGGGGTCTACTGGCGGCCGGGCTGCACCTGCTGTCTGCGGCTGCGCATGCGGCTGGGCCGCAGCGCCCGGCAGTTGCACCGGGTCGACATCTGGCGCGACCCTGCCGCACACCGACCCCGATCCCGCCCGGGTGCGTGAACAGCTCTCGCGCCCCGCGTGAGCGGACCGGCTCAGAGGAAGCGCCGGATCGGGGTGACGGCGGCCTCCCTGACGCGCTGGACGAACGCCCGTCTTCTCCAGCGGCCGAGGTCGATGTCCACGCTGTGCTCCAGGTCCGCGTCGTAGTCGCGGTCGAGCGTGGCGGTGAACGTCTCGTCCAGGACGGCGAGCATGACCTCCTCGTCGTGCTCCATGGACCGGCGGTTGAAGTTGGTGGATCCGATCAGCGAGGCGACCGAGTCCACCGTGATGATCTTGGCGTGCATCATCGTCGGCTGGTACTGACGGATGCGCACACCCGCCTCCAGCAGCCGCGTGTAGTGGTTCTGGCCGGCCAGCTGGCAGGCACGCTGGTCGGTGTGCGGGCCGGGCAGCAGGATCTCCACGCGTACACCGCGGCGGGCGGTACGGCACAGCAGGTCGACGAAGTAGGTGTCGGGCGCGAAGTAGGCGGTGGCCAGGCGGAACCGCTCCTCGGCGGAGTCGAGCATGACCCGGATGAGGGTCTGCATGTCCTGCCAGCCGATGCTGGCCGAGCCCCGGACGACCTGGACGACGGCCGAACCGGCCTGCTCGTGCTCGACGAACCGGTCGCGGTCGTCGAAGAGCTCGTGGTGGCACTCCGCCCAGTTCTGCGCGAACGCGGCGGCGATGCCGTCCACGGCCGGACCGCGCACCTGGACATGGGTGTCGCGCCATTCGCCGGGATTGCGGGCATCACCGCACCATTCCTCGGCGATGCCGACCCCGCCGGTGTACGCGGTCCGCTCGTCCACGATGAGCGCCTTGCGGTGGCAGCGGTGGTTCTGCTTGAACGGTGACAGCCAGACGGGCTTGCGGAACCAGGCCACCTGCACACCGGCGTCGTCCATGAGGTCCAGCAGGTCCCGCTCGATCTCCTTGGCGCCGAAACCGTCGAGCAGCAGCCGCACCCGGACCCCGGCACGGGCGCGGTCGGCGAGCGCGGCGGCGAAGTCCCGGGCGATCTGACCGCGCCAGTACACGAACGTCATCATGTCGATCGTGTGCTCGGCCGAGCGGATCGCACCGAGCATCGCGGGGAAGATCTCGTCGCCGTTGTGCAGGGGCACCAGCTCGTTGCCCTCCGTGGCGGCCACGCCGATCAGCCGTTCGAGACGACGGCGAAGACGCTGTTTGCGTGCCTCCGCATCGCGCTCGGTACTGCGAGCCGCGGGTGCCGGTATGCCGTCGAGGATCACGCGTGTCTCCAGGTGTGCCAATGCAAGGGGTACGGAGTGGTCGCGGGCCTTCGCAGGAGGCCGGCGACGAGCCCAGGGAGCGGATGCCCGGTGCCCGACGTCTCACTCCCGGCGCCGCACCGACCGTGACCCGCGGCACAACCCCGCCCGCGCGCTCGCCGCGGATCGGCCGGGTGCGCGCCGTCTGCTCTTCGGCACAGCGGGCATACGGCGATGCACCGGGGAGGAACAGCCCCGATGCGTCTCGTCGCAAGCACTGAACCAGAGGGGTGGGCCATGTCGACTGCTGTGCCGGGGAGACCCGCCGGGCTACCGGGTGAAAGAGACACGGGGGCGGCCGTGGCGGCCATAGAGCCCAGCCGGCCGGCGCTGCCGCGCGGGCTCGGCCGGTCCGCCGGGCGGATCGCCGCACTGACCGTCTGTCAGGCGGCCCTCATGGTCGGCCTCGGACTGCTGATCACCGGCCCGGCCCGCACCCTGTGGCCGCTGACGGCCGAGGACAGGGTGAACGAGTCCTTCGTGCGGCTGCGCACCGGCACCCTGACCACCCTGTCCTCGATCGCGTCCGAGGCGGGCAACACCCTGACGGTGATCGCGGTCACCCTGGTGAGCTGCCTGTGCCTGCTCCTCGTACCGCGGCTGCCCAGGTGGCGGCAGGCCGCGTTCCTCGCCCTCGCGGTGTCCCTGCAGTCCCTGGTCTTCCTCGTCATCACGGTGGCGGTCGACCGGCACCGCCCTCACGTGCACCGGCTCGACGGCTCGCTGCCCACGTCGAGTTACACCTCCGGTCACACCGGCGCGGCCACCGCGCTCTACGGCGGCCTCGCGGTGCTGGCGCTGTCCAGGCTGCGCGGACCGTGGCGGGCCGTCGTGGGCTGCCTGCTCTGCGCCCTGCCCCTGCTGGTCGCCGTCGCCCGGCTCTACCGCGGCATGCACCACCCCACCGACGTGGTGGGCGGCCTCGTCAACGGAAGCCTGTCGCTGCTGATCGTCGGCCGCGCCCTGCTCATGGACGGCCGAGTGACCGCCCGCCTCGCCGCCCCCGTCCCCGCACCGGCGCACGCGACAGGCCGGCCGGAGCGGACGCCCGGCCACACCGCCGTGATCCTCAACCCCACGGTCACCGGCCGCACCGACCGCGACGCCCTGCGCCGGGTCCTGGAGCACCACGGCCACCACGCACCGGTGTTCATGGAGACGACCGCCGACGACCCGGGAGGCGGCCAGGCGGCCGGCGCGGCCCGCGACGGCGCGGCCCTCGTGGTCGTCTGCGGCGGCGACGGCACGGTCCGCGCGGCAGCCGACGCCCTCGCGGGCAGCGACGTCCCGCTCGCCCTGGTCCCTTGTGGGACCGGCAACCTCCTCGCCCGCAACCTCGGCCTGCCCCTCGCCCCGGCCGACGCCCTCGACGCCGCGCTGCGCGGCACCCCCCACCGCGTCGACCTCGGCCACATCGAGGGCGACGGCCTGCGCCCCACCCACTTCGCCGCCATGTCCGGTGCCGGTCTCGACGCCGCGATGGTGCAGCGGGCCAACGCCAACGACCGGACCAAGTCCCTGCTCGGCTGGCCCGCCTACGCCATCGCCGTCCTCCAGGTGCTGCGCACCCCGCGCACCGCACTGAGCGTCCGGCTGGACGGCGCACCCGTCCTGCGCCGCACGGCCCGCATGGTCCTGGTCGGCAACATCGGCACCGTCCAGGGCGGCCTGACCCTGCTGCCGAGCGCGGAGCCCGACGACGGCCGCCTCGACCTGCTCATCCTGGACCCGCGCGGCATCGGCGGCTGGCTCGCCGCCCTGCGGACGCTGCTGCGCCCCGGCACGACGGCGTCACCACCGCCGTCCGCCCCCACCGCCGGCGAGCGGCAGGACGACGCGGGCCACGAGGGCGGTGCACCCGTGGAGTTCTTCACCTTCCGGCGCGCCGAGATCACCTTCGACGCCCCCCAGCCCCGCGAACTGGACGGCGACCCGGTGACCGCGGGCCGGCGACTCACCGCCGAGGTCAGGCCGGGAGCGCTGACCATGCTGCTGCCGACCCGGGAGAAGTGAATGGGCACCGCCACGACCGTCCCTGAGACGCGCGACATGACCGGCGAGGAACTGTCCGGCGACGAGGCGTGGGCGGCGCTGCGCCGCTACGGCGGCTGGTCCCTGCTGCGCGACGCCTTCGTCCGCTTCCGGTACGCCGACGGCTTCAGCCACTCCCGGGCCCTCGCCCTGCAGACCGTACTGGCCGTCATACCCCTGGCCATCGCCTTTGTCGGCCTGTCGACCAGCCTGCACACCGAGAGCGTCGGCCGACTGGCCGAACTGACGATCCACCGGATCGCCCAGGGCCCCAGCGCCGACGTCGTCGACGACGCCCTCGACCGCGGCCGGCGCACCGCGGGTGACGGTGCCGCCGTGGCCCTCTGGCTCGGCGCCGCCTTCTCGCTGGTCAACGTCACCACCGCCATGTGCCAGATCGAGCGGGGCGCCAACCGGATCTACGGCAACGAACGCGACCGCCCCTTCCTCCCCAAGTACCTGCGCGGACTGCTGATGTCCGTCAGCGCGGGCCTCCCGCTCGGCCTCGGATTCGTCGTCATGATCGCCGGCGACGACCTCGCGTCCGCCGCCGTGACCGTCTACCACCTCGACGGCAGCGCCCGCACGGCCTGGGACCTCCTGCGCTGGCCGTTCGGGCTGCTGCTCGCGCTGCTCTCCGCGAGTGTCGTCTTCCGCCGCTCACCGCGCCGCATCCAGCCCGGCTACACCTGGCTGGCCTTCGGCGCGGCCGTCTACCTGGTGCTGTGGATGACACTGACCTGGCTGCTCAGCCTCTATCTGGACCTCAGCGGCTCCTTCGACACCATCTACGGGCCACTGAGCGCTTTCATGTCCCTGCTGCTGTGGGCCTACCTGACGTCCATCGCCCTCTTCCTCGGGCTCGCGTTCGCCGCACAGCTGGAAGCGGCGCGCGGTCGCCGTCCGGGCCCGATCCAAGCCGATCCGGGAGTCTGAATGCTCGACCGAACGACCCGGCGGCGCGCGCGTGAACGCCGCCGGCAGGCCGACCGCAGGTACGGGACGCGGCTGCTGGCCGCCGCGGCACTCGCCGCCGTCGCCGTGGTCGGCTTCGCGCTGCTCCTGATCCTGGTCGAGAGCGGATGGCCGCCACTGTCGCGCCTGGACGCCTCCGCCGCGCGGCGCCTGCACGTCTTCGCCCTGAGCCACCACGAGTGGACGGCCGTCCTGCACCTGTTGTCCGACCGGATCTGGGACCCCGTGACGTTGCGCGCGGCCGTCGCGGTGCTGACCGCGTGGCTGCTGTACCGCCGGGCCTGGCGCCTCGCCGCCTGGGCGGCGGTGACCGCGGTGACCGGAGGGCTCGTCGGGCTGCTGACCAAGGCCGTGGTGGAGCGGGCCAGGCCCGCGCTGCCCGACCCCGTGGCCCACGCCCCCGGCTACTCCTTCCCGTCCGGTCACGCGATGACGGCGACCACGTCCTTCGCCATCCTCATGCTGGTGCTGGCACCCCTGCTGCCGCGGGCCTGGCGGATCGCCTGCTGGTGCGTCGCCGTGCTCTCCGTCGTCGGGGTCGGCTTCACCAGGGTCGCCCTCGGCGTGCACTGGTTCAGCGACGTCCTCGGCGGCTGGCTGCTCGGCCTCACCGTCGTCGCGCTCACCGCCTGGCCCTTCGAGGCATGGCGCGCGGACACCGGGCGCGGCCGTACCCCGGTGAGCCAGGGACTCGAACCCGAACTCACCGAGGCCACCCCCGAGCCCCCGGCCTGACAGCAGGTCCCGGGCTCGGACGCCCGTCGCACGCATGTCCTCTTTCCCGCTGCCGGCGTAGGTCCGCCGAAGGGGGGTAGGGGCGCCTCCTCTTCCCTTCTACGAGGCGGTCCTATGCGCTCGTCCACACCGGAGCCCCGCTTCGTGAAGCTCTCTTCGGCCACCGGCCCCGTCACGGACGAGCTGGAACGGTCGGAGCACGCCCGGCTCCGTCGCGCCCTCGCCGCACGGGGCACGATCAACATGGCGGAAGGCGCGCTGGCCGTGCTGGGGCGCCTGCCGATCGGGGAGGCGGGCCTCGTCCTGACGGACGTGGCCCGTCGTCTGCACGTCGACGCCCACCTCGTGGCGGAACACGTGCTGAACCTGGTGCAGGGAATCGCTGTACCAGACGCCGTGTACGGCGAACTCCACCGAGTGCTGGAGGAGTACAGGCCCGACGGGAGGGACGTGGCCGACCGGCTCCCGGAGTGAGCCCGTCGGCCGCGCGCCCCGTCGCTCGTCCTCGACGGGGCGATGACCGGCCGGTACCGGTGCCGGACTCAGCCCCCCGACAGCAGTTGCCGTACGACGTAGCCGGCCGAGTCCACACCGGAACGGCCGCCCTCGACGAGAGCCGCGACCGAGACACGGGAGTCGTAGGCGGTCAGCCAGCCGTTGGTGTGGTCCCCCTCTTCGGCGGTGCCCGTCTTGGCCCCGACGCCCACGAGGCCGCCCAGGCGGGGGGCCGCGGTACCGCTCGTGGCGACGCCACGCATCATCGACTGCAGGTAACCGGCGGTTCGCGGGGAGATGGGCCGTGGGGCGGTGGCCTGGTGCTGCCCGGGAAGGATGACCGGCTGCTCGAAGCCGCCGTTGCGCACGGTCGCCGCCACGGACGCCATGAACAGGGGAGTGGCCGTGACCTTGCCCTGGCCGATGAACTGGGCCGCCTGGTCACCGCCCTCGACGTCCGCCGGGATGCTCGGATCGGTCGTGGCGACCCCGCCGCCGATGGACCAGCTGCCCATGCCGAAGACGTTCACCGCCTCGTCGTGCAGGGCGGAGGCGTCACCGTCGTGCACCAGGTGGTGGAACCCTGCCTTGATGAAGGAGGTGTTGCACGACACGGCGAACGCCTGGGCGAGGGAGGCGGAGGTGTTGACCCGCACACCCGGGTCGTTGTGGAACACCTGGCTGTTGGCCACCACCGAGTCGGTGCACGGTGCAGGGCTGCCCGCCGTCATGCCCGCACGGTCGAAGAGGGCTGCCGCGGTGACGATCTTCATCGTCGAGCCGGGCGACTTGATGCCGTTGATGGCGATGTTCCCGTCGTCGCCCGTGTGTGCGATCGCCAGGATGTGACCGTTGCGCCAGTCGAGCGCCACCGTGCCGGCCGGCTTGCCCTGGAGGTGGGCGTCCTTCACCGCCTTCTCGGCCACGGCCTGCATACCGGCGTCGATGGTCGTCCTGACGACCGGCGCCCGCCCCTTGGCGAAGACCTTGAGCCTCTCCACCACGGTGCCGTCACCGTCGACCACGCCCACGCCCCGGCTCGAACTGCCGCCGGTGGCATGCGCGTTCTGGCCTATGGTCGTCGCGATCTCCCGGAGCGACGGGAAAGAGGACAGCTTCGTCTTCCCGTCGCGCGCGACCACCTTCGCCGTGCCCGCGCCGACCGGCAGCTTGCCCGCGGTCAGCGACTGGCCCTCGCCCAGTCCGGGGTACAGCACCGAGTTGTTCCAGTGGACCGCCAGCGTGCCGTCCGCGCCCTTCAGCACCGCCACCGCGCTCGGGTAGGTCCAGGTGCCACCCGCGACGTGCGCGGTGACCTCGAAATCGACCTTGGTGGCGCCGTGGGTGACTTCGGAGGGGCCGGTGGAGCTCACATGACCGAACGTCAGCTTCTTGAGGTGCAGTCCGCTCGCGTACCCCCGCAGGGCCTGCGTCGCGGTGTCCGGCTGGTCCGTGTCGCTCGCCGCACCGTCGAGATGCCGGCGCGACCAGCTGTCCAGGAACGCGCGGGTCAGCTTGACCGCTTCGGCGTTCGACGGCGGTGAGTCGGACAACGTTGCCGCGTCCAACGTGCCTTCGGCTCTCGGCGGGCGGTCACCCGCCGATCCTGAGGTGAGGCCGTGGACGAGGTTGTACGTACCGATTCCCCCGACGACGAGCAGCGCGGTGCACGTACCGGCGAGGCCGATCTTCACAGCTCTGTTCATGAGCTGGATCGTATGTATGTTCCATGTACGGGTGTGACGGGCATCGAGAGATCGTTACCGGACCGTGTACCGCGACGCGAGCCTCTTCCGGCCGAACGCCGAGGCATCCCGGCCGCACGCTGCTTGCAGGGGCCCAGTGGTCCGGTCGGCCGTGAAGCGCGCTGCCTGGAGGAACACGGTGCGCGCGCCGGGCGGCGTTGAAAAGGTTGAAAGGTCGGGTGTGGCAGGGACACGGGCCGGAGGTGTCGCCGCAGGGCGGCGGCTGTCCGAGCCGTGCAACCACCCAGATGTCTGAAGCTGTACCGCCTGTGTTGCGTCTGCTCCGGCCTCCTGATTCCTTCAACACCTGAACACACAGCGGGCTGTACGAGCCTGCTTCTTCAAGAGTCAGGGAGTCGAGTCAGTGCATAACAGGGTGAGAGGGTCCATCCGGATGGCGAGTCTGGTCATGTCTTTGACTCTGCCGTTCGCCCTGGCGGAGCCGGCCTTCGCGGGGTCCGGGAACCCCGAGCCGGCCCCCGCCTGCGTCGCCATGTACCAGAGCTGGCGGTACACCGATGCCGCCAACAACTGCGCCGACGCGGTCTCCGTCATGGTCGTCTACCAGGACGGCGCGACCGGACTGTGCTACACGCTGCCCGCGGGGGCCGCCGCCACGGTCGGCGAGGGGTACCTCGGCCAACACGGTCACCCCGACCACCTCGCCGCCTGCGAGTGAGCACGCCGTCCGGCAACCGCCGTGCGACCAGGTCGCCTTGAGTACGGATGCTCATGCGTGCCCCTGCGGGCCGCAGCATCCTGTACCCATGACGGACACCCTCTCGGCGGACCCGGTTCGCCGGCGCCCCTGGTCGCGCAGGACCCCCCTGGGCGTGGACCTCGCCTTCGCGGTCCCGCTGTTCCTGCTGGAGACCGCGTGGCTCGCCCTGGACTGGATCTACGGCGCCGGCCTCGAGGTGTGGGCGGCGCAGGGCGACAGGGCCCGGATCGACGCGGCCGACCTCGCGCACATGGGGCGGGTACGGACGATGCTGGTCGCGGTCGTCGTCCTCGCGGTCCTCGCGGCCCTCTTCCGCGCGCGCTGGACCGTGGTCGTCCACCTGTTGGTCGCCCTGCTGGCAGGCGGAGTGCTCACGGCCTCGCACCAGGAGTGGAACGAGCACCACGCCCCGCCCGCCGGGTGCGTCCGCTACCGAGCGGGCTGCTGAGGCGGCCGGACGCGGACCGCGCCCGGGCGCCCGCACGGGGGATAACCCCCCTGTGAGCGGGGGGAGAACCTCGCGCGCGGTGGGTGGCTGGCAGGCTTCTGCCGGGCGTGGGGCCGACAGCAGACTCTCCGCATGACGACTTCCCCCGGTGTCTCCGTGACGCCCCAGTCCGCTGCCGCCCTCGCCGAAAGGCCCCGTGCCGACGGCGGCAGCGACTTCGCGCGGCTCTCCCAACGGATAGCCGCGGCCGGCCTGTTGCATCGGCGTCCCGGCTACTACGCGGCACGCATCGGCCTGGTGGTCGCGCTGTACGCGGCAGGGTGGGGCGCCTTCTTCGCCCTGGGCGACAGCTGGGGGCAGCTGGCCGTGGCGGCCTTCCTGGCGTTCGTGTTCGGGCAGGTCGCCCTGCTGGCGCACGACCTGGCCCACCGGCAGGTCTTCCGGCGGCGCGGGCCGAGCGAGGTCATGGGCCGGCTGTTCGGGAACCTGGGCGTCGGTATGAGCTACGGCTGGTGGATGAACAAGCACACGCGCCACCACGCCAACCCCAACCACGAGGACCTCGACCCCGACGTCGCCCCGGACATCCTGGTGTGGTCCACCGAGCAGGCGCGTGCCAGCCGTGGCGTGGCACGGCTGATCGGCGGCCATCAGGCGTTGCTGTTCTTCCCGTTGCTGACGCTAGAGGGCTTCAACCTGCACGTGTCGAGCCTGCGGGCGCTGCGCTCGCCGTACATGAAGAAGCGGGCCCTGGAGGGCACCCTGCTCCTGCTGCACATCGCGGGCCTGCTGTCCGCCCTCTTCCTCGTCCTCTCGCCGGGCAGGGCGCTGGCGTTCCTCGCGGTCAACCAGTGCCTGTTCGGTGTCTATCTCGGCTGCACCTTCGCCCCGAACCACAAGGGCATGCCCACCTTCACCGGTGACGAGCGGCCCGACTTCCTGCGCCGCCAGGTGCTGACCTCCCGCAACGTGCGCGGCGGCCCGCTCACCGATGTGATGCTGGGCGGCCTCAACTACCAGATCGAGCACCACCTGTTCCCGAGCATGCCGACACCCCATCTGCGCCGTGCCCAGGTCGTCGTGCGGCAGTACTGCGCCGAGGCCGGCGTGCCGTACCACGAGACGGGGCTGCTCCGCTCCTACCGCGAGGCGCTGACGCACCTGCACCGGGTGGGGGAGCCGATCAGGCGGCAGCGCAGGACCCGGTGACACCGGCCCGCAGGGGGCCGACGACGGAGACGTCCCCTCCCCGCGAGGGCGCGGGGAGGGGACGCGGTGCGCCTACCGGGTGCCCAGTCCGGCGTCGTCGACCTCGTCCTTGCCCTCGGCCTTGAGGACCTTGTCGAGCAGGGTGAGGTCGTAGATGCCCTTCAGGTCGGGCTTGTCCAGCAGACCGGCCGTCACCGCGTGCTGGGCCTCGGTGTGGAGGGTCGAGGCCAGCGGGTCGTCGATGAAGCCGATGGACTTCCAGGCCGGGTCGAGGACGTCGGCGGGCAGCGCCTTGCCCGACAGGTCCTTCAGCGCCGCGTTGGCGGACGCCTTCGCCTTGTCGGGGTTGGCGTTGATCCACTCGTTCGTCTTCACCGAGCCGCGCAGCACGGCCTCGACGACGTCCGGGTGAGCCTTCAGGAACTTCTGCGACACGATGATGTTCGTGATCACGAACTTCTTGTCGGGCCACAGCGTCGACTCGTCGAGCAGGACCTTCGCGCCCTCGGCGACCAGCTTGGAGGCGGTCGGCTCGGGCACCCAGGCGCCGTCGATGGAGCCGGACTTGTAGGCGTCCGGCGTGATCTTGTTGTCGGTGCGGACGACGGAGACGTCACCCTTGCCGCTCAGCGCGTCGACCTTCCAGCCCTGCTGGGCCACCCAGTTGAGGAACGCGACGTCCTGGGTGTTGCCGAGCTGGGGCGTCGCGATCTTCTTGCCCTTGACGTCCTTCAGGGACTTGATCTTCTTCGGGTCGACGACCAGCTTCACCCCGCCGGAGGCCGAACCGCCGATGATCCGCAGGTTCTTCCCCTGGGACTTCGTGTAGCCGTTGATGGCGGGGGAGGGGCCGATCCAGCCGATGTCGATGGACCCGGCGTTGAGCGCCTCGATCTCGGAGGGGCCGGCGTTGAAGGTGGAGGTCTTGATCGTGGTGCCGCCGAGTTCCTTCTGGAACAGACCTTCCTGAACGCCGACGAGAGCGGTGGCGTGCGTGAGGTTGGGGAAGTAGCCGATCTTGACCTCGTCGGCCGAGAGCTTCTTCGCGCCTGCCGCGACCGCGGTCTTCTTGCCGTCGTCGGTGGAGTCCGAACCGTACCCGCAGGCGGTCAGCAGAACGGGCAGGGTCGCTATGACGGCGATGGTGCGCAGGGTGGTGAACGGTCTCGCGGTAGACACGGAGGGGTCCTCTCAGGGGATGGACGATCGATGAGACGGGCACGGCGGAGCGGGCGTGGGGGAGGGGGCACCGGCGCGGCAGCCGCCGACCCGCGGCGGACGGAACACGGTTCCGGGCCGACGGGCGGGGCGGGGCGTGGGGAGCGGGCACCGCGCTCGGTCACAGCCGTGACGTGCCTCGAGTCCGCGGGCGGTGCATGCGCGCGGTGCTCTCGGCCGGCGGTGACCCGCCCGTCCGCCGAAGTCGCGGTACGGGCAGGGAGTGCAGCGGTTCGTGTCGGTGCCGATGGGGTGAGCGGACGGCTCAGACGGACCGACAGATGGCACTCGACGTGCGGCCGAGGTCGATGTGGCGACGCGAGGTCAGCCGGGGGAGCAGAAGGAGGAGCGTACGGCCGAGTGACCTCATGACTCGCCCACCCCCGTGATCCCTAGCTTTCCTACCTGGCTGATAGGGATCGTGGCAGAAGCCGGCGCCCAGCCCAAGAGGGTGTTCGTATGGCGGACGAGCGCATCTCATTTTCTGGGACGAGGGAGTCTGGGCTCACCCCGTGGGGCGTTCGCCCGGCACGTCAGCCGGGCAGGACGAACGGCGGATGCGTGCCGTTCAGGAAGTAGTCCCCGACATCGCGGAGCCGGTGGGCGACGGGCTCGTACAGGGTGTGGGTCCTGGCGTTGCGCCAGAAGCGGTCGAAGCCCAGGCGTGAGGACGTGGAGCGGGCGCCGACGATGTCGAGGGCGCGGGCGGTGGACTCCTGGGCGGCCCGGGAGGAGGCGGCTTCGGCCATGGCGACGAGGACGGAGACCTCCGCGTACTCGTCGTAGGTGAGGTCGTCGGCACGTGTCAGCGCTGCGTGCACGGCTTGCAACGCCTGGTCGGTGAGCGCGGACGCGGAGCGGGTGAGGACGGTCAGTTCCCCGAAGACGGCCAGCGTCTGCGCGTCCTGGGGAGATTCGGCCGACCCCGGGGGCTGCCAGGGGGAGCGGCCCACCCTGCTGTACTCCCGCGCCTCGGCGAGCACCCCCTCCGCCATGCCCAGGCGCAGCTGGACGGAGAGGAGGCGGCCCACCGGCGAGGCCAGGGCGGCCAGCGGCGAGAGGAAGTCCTCGTCCGCGGAGAGCGGGCCGAGCACGTCGTCGGCGGCGACCGGCACGGAGTCGAACTCCACGCTCCCGCCGGCCGACAGGCGTTGCCCGAAGGTGTCGGTGTCGGCCTCGATGCGGACACCGGGGTGGGCGGGGTCGACGACGACGGCAAGGGGCTCTCCGGTGTCGGCCCGTACCGCACACACGGCGAGGCGGTCGGCGACCAGGACTCCGGTGGCGTAGCTCTGCCGTCCGTCGAGCACCTGGCCGCCGCGGCTCCTGGTCAGCGTCAGCGGACTCTCCTGACGGGCCAGACCGCCGCCCCAGCACCACTGCTCCGCCGCGTACCGGCGTTCGAGGCGGGCCGCGCGGGAGGGCTCGGTGAAGAACCGGGCGCTCCACGACAAGAAGCAGTGGGAGCCCAGCAGTTGACCGATCGCGCCGTCGGCCGCGGCGATCTCCCGGACGACCGCGTAGGCCGTGGGCCAGTCGGCGCCGCCTCCCCCCGACCCCGCCGGCACGAGGAGCGTCAGCAGTCCCGCCTCGCGCAGCCGGGACACCTCGTCGAACGGGGTCTTGCCGGCCTGTTCCCGGGCCACCGCGTCCGTGGCCAGGTCGTCCGCGGTCTCGCGGGCCACGCGCAGCCAGTGCGCGCGGCCGGGCCCGGTCCGGTCGGGCTCCGAAAGGGTGTCGGACGGCGCGGTGGCAAGGCCCATGGCGGAGGTCTCCTCAGGGTCAACGGCAGTGTGTGGAGGCAGCGTTGTGCTGCTGGGCGGGCACGTACTTGTAACCCACGCGCCGCACGGTGACGATCCGCTGCCGGTGCGCGGCACCCAGCTTGCGGCGCAGCCGGGCCACGTGGACGTCGACGGTGCGGCCGTCGCCGATGTGGTCGTAGCCCCAGATGCCGACCATCAACTGCTCACGGCTGTGCGTCTGGTGCGGATGCGCGACGAGATGCGCCAGTAGCCCGAACTCCAGGTAGGTGAGGTCGAGTTCGCGCCCGTCCAGTTCCGCGACGTGGCGTGCGTGGTCGATGCGGATGCCGTCGCCTGACGTCTCCCGCAGCCCCGCCGTCTCTCGCACGGGACGCGGGTCCGCGGGGGCGGAGACCGCCCGGATCTCGGGTGGGGCCACGTCCTTGGCGAAGAGTTCGGCGGGGTCGGTGCCCTCGGGGACGAGAACGAGGTAGGCGACGAGCGGAGTGGCGTCCTGCCCCTCACCGCCGGCCCGTGGGGCGTCCCCGACGAGGCGGAGACGGGGTGTGTCGGTGAGCGGCGAGCCGTGCGGGGTGGCGGCCTGGGCCGGAAGTGCCGTGGTCATGGCGGTCGTCCTTCGAGAGGTACGTCGGGAAGCCGGCGCGGCGGAGATGGGCGCGCTTGGTTCCCGGGAGGAGAGAGAAGGAGCGGAGCGGCGCGTGCTGGGTGTCAGCCGTGTGCCTTACGCGCGACAGCAGGCGGCGCTGGCGACGTGACCAAAGTCGACATGCCGACGACGAACGAGTCGTAGCTGCGCGGGGGACATGTGCATCATCCTGCGCACCACGCACCGGGAACGTCAACGCTTCCCTAGTAAATCGATAGGAAATGTAGGGAAGGTCACGGGCCGGCCGGCCTCACCGGTCCGCGTCGACCGGTGGGCGGGCCTCCGGCGCGGTCGCCCGCTCCAGCCGGGAGCGCAGCTCGGCCCCGCGCACCCTGAGCCTGCGCAGGGGCGTGGGTGGCAGGGCGCGGGCCGCACCGCGCGCATAGTGGCGTTCGATGTAGAACTGCCCCACGCTGAGCACGGTCGTGACGGCGACGTACCAGAGCGTCGCGACCATCAGCAGCGGGATCACCTGGTAGGTCTGGTTGTAGACCAGTTGGACCGAGTACAGCAGGTCGTGCACGGCGAGCACGCTGACGATGCTGGTGCCCTTGAGCGTGCCGATCAGCATGTTCCCGGCGGCCGGCACGATGGAGCGCATCGCCTGCGGGATGACGATCCGGCGCAGCGTGCGCAGTCTGCCGATGCCGAGGGCCTGGGCGGCCTCCGTCTGCCCGGCCTCCACCGAGAGGATGCCGCCGCGGACCACCTCGGCGGCGTAGGCGGCCTCGTGCAGGGTGAGCCCGACGACCGCGGTGAGGGTGGGGCCGAGCAGGTTGACCGTCTTGACGGTGACGGCCTGGGGGCCGAAGGGGATGCCGACGCCGAGCGTCGGGTAGAGGGCGCCGATGTTGAACCAGAACAGCAGCTGCACCAGCAGCGGGGCGGACCGGAAGATCCAGACGTAGCCCCAACTCAACGCGCGCAGGACGGGGTTGGCGGACAGCCGCATCACCGCCAAGGGGATCCCGAGCAGGAAGCCGAGCACCATCACCGCTCCGGTGAGCCAGAGGGTGAGCAGCAGCCCGTCGAACACGGCGGCGGTGGTGAGATACCGGCCGACCACGTCCCACTGGAAGGCACGGTTGCGGATCACGGAGTTGACGGCCATGGCGAGCAGCAGCAGTGCCACGCCCGCCGTCAGCCGTCGGCCGAGGTGCCGGCGCGGCACGATACGCGGCAGCCCGTCGGCCGGGTCCTGGCCGGAGGGCTTCGGGCGTACCGCGGGTGGTCCGGGCACCGGGAGACGGGAGGGATCGGCGAGGTCGGACGGCGTAACCATCAGGATTCTCTCCAGGGGAGGGACGCGGGCACGCCGGAGACCACACGGCGGCGGACGCGTTCACGGGCCCCGCGCGAAGACGGCGCGGGCAGGGGGGGGGCGGGCGGCCCGGTTCCGGTGTCATCACGGTCGCCGCGTCCCTCAACGCGGCCGGCGCGGCTGCCGCGCGCGGCGCAGCCGGTCCGTCCTCGATCGTAGGGCGACACGGCGCGCGCGTGTCAACCGCGCCGAAGCCGTCCCGAACTCGTCTCACGTCCGTTCCTCGCCCGTTCCTCGTCCGTCCCCCGGTCCTTCCTCCGTCCCTCCCTTCGTCCCTCCCCTCGTCCGTCCGGCATCCGGGCCGTAGTTGACGGGACGCGAGATGTACTGCTCAATGGTCCGCATGAATGCCGCACAGCGTCTGGTCACCCGTGGCCACATCGACTTCGGTCGGGTGTGGTCCGCCGCGTGTTGCGCCTGAAGCGGCAGCGGGCCGTCTGACCGGCCCTTCCCTCCCTCGGTCACTCCGACGCGGGCCGATTTCCTCCCTTCGCGGAACCGTCGTACGCACGCGCTGACGCGCACCGACACGCGCTGACCGCCCCGTGCGGTCGGCGGACGGTTCCGCGGCCGGACCGCGCGCTGCCGCCGCCCCACCCCGTCAAGGCCCCCGGCCCCGGCGTCATCACACCTGTTCACTCCGGCTCCCCGGCACCCCGCGCGCACCGTCACACCCTGCCGTGCCGCGCCGAGGGCTGCCCCGGCGTGCCCGCACGCACCCCCGCCAACCCCCGGCACGGAACACGTACTTGAGGAAAGGCCATCTCCCATGCCAGTGGAGTTCCTCGGCATCGCCGCCACCAACGACGGCTCCGAGACCACCGCGCGCTCCGGCGCCGCCTTCGACAAGGAGTACACGCTCCGGCTCGCCCGTGCGCACGAGGAGCACGGATGGGACCGGGTGCTGTTCGCCTACGGCTCCGGATCACCTGATCCGGCACCGGCCGCCGCGTTCGTCGCGAGCAGGCTCGACCGGCTCCAGATCCTCCTCGCCCACCGCCCGAACGTCTCCTACCCGACCTTCGCCGCGAAGACCTTCGCCACCCTCGACCAGATCAGCGACGGCCGTCTGGCCGTGCACTTCATCACCGGCGGCAACGACCACGAACAGGGCCGTGAGGGCGACACCCTGACCAAGGACGAGCGTTACGCCCGCACCCGCGAGTACATCCGCCTCGTCAAGAAGATCTGGACCACGCGCGAGCCCTTCGACCACGAGGGCGACCACTACCGCTTCCACGACTTCGTCAGCGACGTCTTCCCCGTCCAACAGCCGCGCCCGAAGGTGTCGTTCGGCGGTTCGTCACCCGCCGCGTACGCCGCCGGGGGTGCCGAGGCCGACATCTACTGCCTGTGGGGCGAGCCCCTGGAGAAGACCGCCGAGCAGATCGAGAACGTGAAGGCCGCCGCGAGGGCGGCGGGCCGCACCGACGTCCCGCGCATCCAGGTGGCGTTCCGGCCCATCATCGCCCCGACCGAGGAACTGGCCTGGGAGAAGGCCCACCGCACGGTCGGTGCCATCCGGCAGCGGCGTGAGGACGGCCTCGTACGGCACCATCGCAGGGGCGGGCCCGACGCGTCGGCCCCGCAGAACACCGGCTCGCAGCGGCTGATCGCCATCGCGGAGGCGGGGGAGCGCTACGACCGGGCCCTGTGGACCCCGACCGCCGCCGCCACCGGTGGCGCGGGCAACTCCAACGCCCTGGTCGGCACCCCCGAGACGGTCGCCCAGGCCCTGCTCGACTACTACGACCTCGGCGTCGACATCCTCTCCGCCCGCGGCTACGACCTGCTCGGCGACGCCATCGACTTCGGCCGGTACGTGATCCCCACCGTCCGCGAGGAGGTCGCCCGGCGCGACGCCGAGCGGGCGGCCCGCGGGACGCAGACCCTCGCGGCGGTGGGCGAATGACCTCCGTGACCCAACCACCGCCGAGAATTGGTGACTTGGACGTCGTCCACGTCCCGGTCTCCGACCCACGGGTCGGAGACCTGCTGCGCGAACTCGGCCACGAGTACTCCACCAGGTACGGCAAGGACGCCCACGCCGAGATCGCCCGCCACCCCGACGAGGAGTTCACCCCGCCGTACGGAGGGCTGCTCCTGCTGCTGCTCGAGCACGGCCGGCCCGTCGCCGGCGGTGCCTTCCGCCGCCACGACGCGAACACGGCCGAACTCAAGCGGATCTGGACGCACTCCGCCCACCGGCGGCGCGGCCTGGCCCGCCGTGTCGTCGCCGAACTGGAACGCGAGGCCGGTGCGCGTGGCTACCGGCGCATCCACCTGACCACCGGACCCCGCCAGCCCGAGGCCCGTGGTCTGTACCTCGCCACCGGCTACACCCCGCTGTTCGACACGGAGGCCGACCCGGAGACCGTCGGCCCGCTGCCCTTCGAGAAGCACCTTCCGGCCGGTACACGTGCGGCCCGCACGGGAGAGGCAGCCGCCCTGTGAGCCCCCGAACGGCCAGGATCCGCGCGCGCCTCGCCGCCGGCATCGCGCTGCTGCCCGTACTGACGCTGACCGCCTGCGGCTCCGGAGACGCCACCGGCAGCACGGCGGTGGGTGCGCGGCCGTCCCCGGCCCCGACCGACGACCCGGTCGCCGCGGTGCGCACGGTCGACTCCGTCGCCGCCCTGCTGCCCGCCGACGTGCGCAGGGCGGGCGTCCTGCGCGTCGGCACTTCGGTGGGGTTCCCGCCCGGCGCGTACTACCCGAACGGCCCGGACCAGGCGCCCGCCGGCCAGGACATCGACCTCGCCGACGCGGTGGCCAAGGTCCTCGGGGTCAGGCTGGAACGCCAGGACGCCTCGTTCGAGACGATCCTGCCCGCCCTCGGCAGCGGCAAGTACGACGTCGGCACGGGCAACTTCGGCGTCACCACCGAGCGCCTGAAGACCATCGACTTCGTCACCTACATCGACGACGGCCAGGGCTTCGCGGTGAAGAAGGGCAGCACCGCGCTCAGGACGAAGGTCACCGACCTCACCCAGCTGTGCGGCCTGACCATCGGCACCGGAGCCGGCACCACCTTCGAGGCGACCCTCGCCGCGCAGAAGGACGTGTGCGCGAAGGCGGGCAAGAAGCCGTACGACGTGAAGGTCTACTCGGAGAACGCGGCGACCCTCACCGCACTCCAGCAGGGCCGCATCGACGTGATCATGTCGACCATCAACGGCCTGCGCTACCAGGCCGCGCAGCCGGCGGCGCGGACCACCTTCCTCGGCGAGTACCACCGTCTCGACGTCGGCTTCGCCTTCAAGAAGGGCTCCCCGCTGACCAAGGCGTTCCAGGCCGCCGTCAACGAGCTGATCGACGACGGCGCCTACGCCCGGATCCTCAGGAAATGGAACACCTCCGCCTCCGCGATCAAGGCATCGCGGATCAACCCGCCCGAGCACCCGTAAGAGTCGAGCAGGAACGACGACACGATGACAACCACCACCGACACCGCCCCACCCGGCGCGAACCCACCCGACACCGCCGCGCCGGGCGCGACCTCCGCGGACACCGCCCCCGACTCCACGGCCGCCCTCAAGGTCGTCCCCGCCCGCCACTACGCCCGCTGGGCGGCCGCCGTCGCCGTGCTCGTGCTGCTCGCCCAGTTCGCGCACGGGCTGGCCACCAACCCGGTCTGGGAGTGGGGCGTCTTCCGTGACTACGTCCTGTCCGAGACGATCGTCCAAGCGGTGTGGGTGACCCTCCAACTCACCGCCTACGCCACCGTGCTGGGCTTCCTCCTCGGTACCGTCCTGGCCTTCATGCGCCTCTCGCGCAGCCCGGTGCTCCAGACCGTCGCCTGGACCTACATCTGGATCTTCCGGTCCATCCCGATGATCGTCCAGCTCGTGTTCTGGTTCAACCTGAGCGCCCTGTACAAGGAGTTGGGCGTCGGCATCCCCTTCGGGCCGGTGTTCTGGTCCGTCGACAGCAACAGCCTCATCGGCACCATCGGCGCCGCCGTCATCGGACTGACGCTGCACCAGGCCGCCTACGCGGCCGAGATCGTCCGCGGCGGCGTCATCTCCCTCGACCAGGGCCAGCTCGAGGCCGCCGCCGCGCTGGGCATCCCCCGGCTGCGCCAGATCCGCCGCATCGTCCTGCCCCAGGCCATGCGCGCCATCCTGCCCACGGCGGGCAACGAGATCATCGGCCTGCTCAAGGGCACCTCGGTGGTCTACGTGATGTCCATCGGCGAGCTGTTCTACCAGGCCCAGGTGATCTACGGCCGCACCGGCCGGGTGATCCCGATGCTGCTGGTCGCCACCGCCTGGTACGTGGTGCTGACCTCCGTCCTCTCGGTGGCCCAGTACTACGTGGAGCGCCGCTACGCCCGGGGCGCCGACCGTACCCCGCCGCCCACCCCGCTCCAGCGGGCCCGCCGCTTCCTGCGTGACCTGCGCGCCGAGGCGGCCCGGGGCGGCCGGCCCGTCGTACCCCTGAAGCCGTTGAAACCCCTGAAGTCCCTGGAGACCGCACCCGTGGGAGACGGCCGATGAGCAGTGAGGTGATGGTAGGCGTCCACGGCGTCCACAAGAGCTTCGGCCCGCTGGACGTGCTCCGCGGTGTCGACCTGGAGGTCCGCACCGGCGAGGTCACCGTGATCCTCGGCCCGTCCGGTTCCGGGAAGTCCACGCTGCTGCGCACCATCAACCACCTGGAGAAGGTCGACCGGGGCTGGATCAGCATCGACGGTGAGCTCATCGGCTACCGCCGGGCCGGCGGAAAGCTGCACGAGCTGAAGGAGAAGGACGTACTGAGGCAGCGCACCCGGATCGGGTTCGTCTTCCAGGACTTCAACCTCTTCCCGCACCTGACCGTGCTGGACAATCTCGTCGAGGCCCCCGTCTCCGCACTGCGCCGCCCGCGCAAAGAAGCGGCGGAGACCGCTCGCCGCCTGCTGGACCTGGTCGGACTCGCCGACAAGGCCGACGCCTATCCGCGCCGGCTCTCCGGCGGCCAGCAGCAGCGCGTCGCCATCGCCCGCGCGCTGGCCCTGGAGCCCAAGGTACTGCTCTTCGACGAGCCGACCTCGGCGCTCGACCCCGAACTGGTCGGCGAAGTCCTCGACGTCATCAAGGACCTGGCCCGCACCGGCACCACCATGATCGTCGTCACCCATGAGATCGGCTTCGCCCGCGAGGTCGCCGACACCGTGGTGTTCATGGACGGCGGAGTCGTCGTGGAACAGGGGCCGCCCGGGGCCGTCCTGGACGACCCGCGCCAGGAACGCACCCGCGCCTTCCTCGCCAAGGTCCTCTGACCACACTCCTCCGCCCCACTCACCCAACCCCTCGCTCCGTCCCGCGCACCCACGCACGCCCACGCACGCCCACGCAAGGAGAACCACCGTGTCCACCCTCCCCCAGGTTCCCGGCTCCGCTCGAACAGGGGGCGCCGCCACCGCCCGCCGCTCCGCCGCCGTCGCACTCGGCGTCACCTCCGCCCTCTTCCTCGCCGCCTGCGCCAACCCCTCGGACGGCGGCACCACCGCGGTCGCGGCCACGAAGGGCACCTCGACGCGGATCGACAACAGCCCCGACCAGAACCGATTCACCACGGACAAGGTCGACTCCATCGCCGCCGAGGTCCCGGAAGCGATCCGCAAGAGAGGCACGCTGGAGATCGTCGAGTCCTCCGGGTCCGCCGCGCCGCTCACCTACTACGCCACCGACAACAAGACCGTCATCGGCGTCGAGCCCGACATCGCCTACCTGGTCGCCGACGTCCTCGGCCTGAAGCCGCACCTCAACACCGTCTCCTGGGAGAACATCTTCGTCGGCCTCGACAGCGGCAAGTACGACGTCGGCTTCAGCAACATCACCGACACCGAGGAGCGCAAGGAGAAGTACGACTTCGCCTCCTACCGCGAGGACAACCTCGGCTTCGAGGCGAAGAAGGGCAGCGGCCTCAAGGTCACCGGGCCCAAGGACGTCGCGGGGAAGACGGTCGCCGTGGGCAGCGGCACCAACCAGGAGAAGCTGCTCATCGAGTGGAGCAAGGAGGACGTGAAGGCCGGCCTCAAGCCGGTGGACATCAAGTACTACCAGAACGACAGCGACACCCACCTCGCCCTCCAGTCCGGCCGGATCGACCTCTACCTCGGCCCGAACCCGACCGCCGCCTACCACGCGGCCACCACCGGGAGGTCGGAGGTCGTCGGTACCTACTCGGGCGCCGGCGCCGGCCTCCAGGGCCTGATCGCGGCCACGACCAAGAAGGACAACGGACTGGTCAAGGCCCTGGCCGACGCCCTCAACGAGATCATCGACAACGGCACGTACGCCAAGGTCCTCAAGCGCTGGGGGCTGTCCGCCGAAGCGGTGACGAAGTCCCGGGTCAACCCGCCCGGCCTGCCCAGGACCAACAAGTAGCCGCCGGTTCAGGCCGCCCACGGGCGCGGGGCCGCAGCCCGCGGCCCCGCGCCGTCCCCACGACCGTCCCACGCCCCGAAGGGTCCGCCATGGCCACTGTCCTGTCCGTCTCCGGAAGCCCCTCCGCCACCTCACGCACCGCCCGGCTGCTGCGCCACCTGGACAGCCGGCTCACCGCCCAGGGACACGAGGTGATCCCGCTGGACGTCCGCACCCTTCCCGCCGAGGCGCTCCTCGGCGCCGACTTCCAGCACCCGGCGATCGTCGAGGCGACCGCGCTGTTCGACCGCGCCGACGGGGTCGTCATCGGTACTCCCGTCTACAAGGCCGCCTACTCCGGGCTGCTCAAGGCCCTGCTCGACCTGCTGCCGCAGTACGGTCTGGCCGGCAAGACCGTACTGCCGCTCGCCACCGGCGGGAGCACCGCGCACGTCCTGGCGATCGACTACGCCCTCCGGCCGGTGCTCAGTTCCATGGGCGCCGGGCACATCGTCCAGGGCTGGTTCACCCTCGACCGGGACATCGTGGTCGGTGACGACGGCACGCTGACCGTCGCGCCGGGGACGGCCACGGCGCTCGCACAGGTCGTCGACCAGTTCGCCGAGGCGCTGGGCAGCCGTACCGCCGGCCTGCTGGCGGCCGCCGGGTGAACACCCGCGGCGGCACCGGCGCCGACGAGGCGGGGGAGGCGCGCGCCTCCCCCGCCTCGTCGGCGCCCCGGCCCTACAGGGCCCGCCCCGCGTAGGCCCTGACGTCCGCGTCCGAGTCCGCCGTGGCCGTGGCCAGCGCCGCGCGGGCGTCATCGGATCCGCGGTGCCGGGTCAGGGCCAGTACGGCGGCCTTGCGGACGTCTGCGTTGGGGTCGGACACGGCCTTGGCGAGGGCGGGAACGGCCACGCCGGGGTCCGCGGCGGCCAGGGCGGTCGCGGCACCGGCCCGCACCTGCCAGGCGGGGTCGGACAGGGCCGCCTCGGCGTGCGCGGCCAGCGGGCCGGGGCAGCCGGTCGCGCCCAGGGCCTCGTAGGCGGCCGCGCGCACCAGCGCGTCCGGATCGCCGGCCAGTCCGGTGAGGGCCGGCAGGAGCACCTCCGGGTCGGCCGCGGGACCGGTGCCCGCCAGGGCCTTGGCGATCGTGACGCGGACCTCGCGGGACGGTTCGGCGGCCGCCGCGCGGGCCACCGCCGCCGTGGCGTCCACCGACACGAGCGCCCGTACCGCCGCGCCACGGACGCCGCCGTCGGGGTCCGACAGCAGGGCCGCGAACAGGTCCTCGTCGCCGGCGCGCAGCCCGCGCAGGATGTCGAGCGCTGCCGCGCGGACGACGGGATCGGTCCCGGAGAGCGCGCCGACGAGGCGGTCACGCAGGAGCGGGTCCGCTGCCAGCGTCTCGGCCAGCTCACGCAGCGAGGCGGCCGCGGCGGCGCGGACGCTCGCGTCGGTGTCGGTGAGCGCCGCGGCCAGGGCCGCTCCGGTCCCGGCCGGGGTGGTCTCCGTCAGCACCGCGATGGCGGTACGGCGGACAGCGGGTTCCGGGTCGCCCAAGTAGGGTGCGAGCGCGTCCAGTTCGGGCTGTTCCTCGGTGAGCGCGAGGAGCTCCAGGAGCCGTGGTGTGGCGGGTGTCCCCGCGTCGGTGCCGGGGTGAGCGGTGGTGGCGGCGGCGGGCTCGATCCGCGTCGTCACCGGGGCCGCCTCCCGGGCACCCGCCGTCGCCACCTGGTCCGGATGAACCTGACCGAGCGGGCGGGAGGGCCCGCCGGCCGGCGTGTACCCCGGGACCGGCACCAGATAGGGCGCCACGGGACGCGCCGTGAACTCCATCGCGCCGGACGGCGACTTCCGCAGATCGAGGTGGTGGAACCAGGACGCGTCGTCGCGGTGGGGGTGGTCGAGGCGGTCGTGGTACAAGCCCCACCGCGACTCCGTGCGGGCCAGCGAGGCGCGCGCCGCCATCTCCGCGCAGTCGCGGATGAAGGTGACCTCCGCGCAGCGCATCAGCTCGTGCGGGGTCCGCGCGCCCATCCCGGCGATGTCGGCGCGCATCCGCTCGAACGCCTCCAGGGCGAGGGACAGCCGCGCGCCCGTCTTGGGCGGCGCCACGTAGTCGTTCACGAAGCGGCGCAGCTTGTACTCGACCTGCGGCTGCGGCGGGCCGTCGGGGTTGCGCAGCGGACGGTAGATCAGTTCGTGCGCCTCGTCCAACTGGTGGGCCGGGAGCGGTCCTTCGTACGGCGTGTACCGCGCGGCGTCCACTCCCGCGAGCTCGCCGAAGACGAACGCGCCGATCATGTAGTTGTGCGGCACGCACGCCAGGTCGCCGGCCGCGTACAGGCGCGGGACGGTCGTACGGGCGTGGTCGTCGACCCGTACCCCCGAGGCCGAGTGCCCGCCGCACAGGCCGATCTCGGAGATGTGCATCTCGACGTCGTGGGTGCGGTAGTCGTGGCCGCGTCCGGCGTGGAACGTGCCGCGGGTGGGGCGCTCGGTCGAGTGCAGGATCGACTCCAGCGCCGAGATCGACTCCTCCGGCAGGTGGCTCAGCTTCAGGTACACCGGGCCGCGGTCCGAGGCGACCTCCGCCGCGAACTCCGCCATCATCTGTCCCGACCAGTAGTCGGAGTCGACGAAGCGCTCGCCGTGCCGGTTGACCTGGTAACCGCCGAAGGGGTTGGCGACGTACGCGCAGGCAGGGCCGTTGTAGTCCTTGATCAGCGGGTTGATCTGGAAGCACTCGATGCCGGTCAGTTCGGCCCCCGCGTGGTACGCCATCGCGTAGCCGTCACCCGCGTTGGTCGGGTTCTCGTACGTGCCGTACAGATAGCCGGAGGCGGGCAGGCCCAGCCGTCCGCAGGCGCCGGTCGCGAGGATGACCGCGCCCGCGCGGACGGTGACGAACGCGCCCGTGCGGGTGTTGAACCCGACCGCGCCCACCGCCCGCCCCGCCACTGTCAGCACGCGGACCGGCATCACCCGGTTCTCGATCCGGATCCGCTCCCGCATCTCACGCCGGCGCAACTGCCGGTAGAGAACCTTCTTGACGTCCTTGCCCTCCGGCATCGGCAGGACGTACGAGCCGGACCGGTGCACCTGCCGGACGGCGTACTCGCCGTGCTCGTCCTTCTCGAACTTCACCCCGTACGACTCCAGCCGCCGCACCATCGCGAAGCCGCGGGTCGCGGTCTGGCGGACGGTGGACTGGTCGACGATGCCGTCGTTGGCGCGGGTGATCTCGGCGACGTAGTCGTCGGGTTCGGCCCGGCCCGGGATGACCGCGTTGTTGACGCCGTCCATGCCCATGGCGAGGGCGCCGGAGTGCCGTACGTGGGCCTTCTCCAGCAGCAGGACGTCCGCGCCGTGCTCGGCGGCGGTCAGCGCCGCCATGGTGCCGGCCGTGCCTCCGCCGATGACGAGGACGTCGCAGGTCAGCTCCTCGGCGTCGGTGCGGGCCGGGATCTCCAGAGGGGTGTCCACCAGGGTGCCTTTCAAGAACCGAGTGACGTGAGCAGGTCGCGGCGCAGGGCGGTGCGCGCCGGATCGTCGTGGGCGGCGCGCTCGCGCGGGCGCGGTACGTCCCGTACGGCGAGGAGGCGGCCCGCGCCGAGCACGGCCACGCGGTCGCCGAGGAACAGGGCCTCGTCCACGTCGTGGGTGACGAAGACGACGGTCGCGCCGGTGCCGCGCAACACCTCGACCAGCAGGTCCTGCATGCCGGCGCGGGTCTGGGCGTCGAGCCCGCCGAAGGGCTCGTCCATCAGCAGGGCACGGGGGCGTCCGGCGAGGGCGCGGGCCAACTGGGCACGCTGGCGCTGCCCGCCCGAGACACGGTGCGGCAACTGCCGTACACGATCGGCGAGTCCGACCCGGGTCAGCCACTCTTCGGCCTGGTCCCTGCGCTGGGCGCGGGGCAGGCCCCGGATGGCGAGGGGCAGTTCGACGTTGGCGCGCAGGGTGCGCCAGGGCAGCAGGGCGTCCTCCTGGAAGACCAGCGCCCGGTCCGCGCCCGGGCCGGTCAGCGGCCGGCCGTCCTGCTCCACCGCACCGTCCAGCACGGGCAGCAACCCGGCCCAGGTGCGCAGCAGCGTCGACTTGCCGCAGCCGGAGGGGCCGACGACGGTGAGGATCTCGCCCGCGTCGACCTCCAGCCGGACGTCGGACACCGCCGGGGCGTCCGGCCGGCCGAGCAGGGCGCCGCGCAGGGTGAGGCGGGTGCCGCGCGCGCCCGCCGGCACGGCCTTCGTCCCGGCCCGCACGGTCTCAGACGAAGTGCTCATCGCGTGCCTCCTCGGCCTCGGGCCCGGCGGGTGGGGTGGCGGTCGTGGTGACACGGGCCCGGGCGGGCCGGGGCCGGGCGCCGGGGACGTAGGAGGTACGCGGCAGCCAGCGGGTGAGGCGGCGGCCGATCAGTTCGACGGAGGTGGACGTGAGCCAGCCGAGCAGGCCGATGGTGACCATGCCGACGAAGACGCCCGGGTAGTCGACGATCGTGTAGTCCTGCCAGGTGCGGTAACCGACGCCGTACTGGCCGGAGATCATCTCGGCGGAGATCACGCAGATCCAGGACACGCCGATGCCGACGGACAGGCCGCCGAAGATGCCGGGCAGCGCGCCCGGCAGGACGACGGACCACAGGATCCGCCACCGGCCGCCGCCCATCGTGCGCACCGCCTCCTCCCAGACCGGCGCCAGGGCGCGCACCGCGTGCCGGGTGGAGACCAGCACGGGGAAGAAGGCGGCCGTGCAGGTGATGAAGACGATGCCCTGCTCGTTGGAGGGGAACAGGAGGATGGCCACGGGGACCATGGCGATGGCCGGGACGGGCCGCACCACCTCGACGACCGGGCCGAGCAGGTCCTCGGCGAGCCGCGAGCGTGCCACGAGCACGCCGGTGGCCACGCCCAGCACGGCGGCGAGCAGGAAGCCGGTCACGATACGGGTGAGGCTGTCGGTGAGGTCGGTCCAGTAGTCGGGCCCGGAGAGCCGGCCGGCGAAGGTCCGGGCCACGTCCGTCACGGTCGGGAACTGCGCGAAGCGCAGCCACAGGTTCACGTCGAGGGTGGTCAGCAGCTGCCACAGGCCGAGCGCGGCGGCCAGCGAGCCGGCCCGCAGCGCGAGCCGGCCCGCCCTCCCGGGGTAGCGGCTCACGACGCCCGGCCCAGGGCGTCCGCGTACGTGACCACCCGGGCGCCGCGGTGCCCGGCCGTGTAGGCCCGCGCGGTGGCCGGGGCGACGAACGGCAGCAGCCGCTCGCCGTCCGCCACCCAGACGGCCTTGTCGGCGAACCAGAGGGTGCCGGTGGTGGCGTCGGGTACGTACGCGCCGCGGACGCCGCTCCGGTGGCGGGCGACATAGGCGAGAAGCTGGGCGGGGGAGGCGAAACTCCGCGTCTTCGCGGCGCCCTTGGGCCAGACCTCGCTCGCGGTGGCGGGCGGCCCGGCGGCCAGCCGCTCGGCGTAGCCGGCACCGAGGGCCTTCCTGACGTACCGGTCGTCGACGAACGAGTCCACGTCGATGTCACCGGTCAGCTTGGCCGCCTTCAGGACGGACACGTCCTGCCGGAGCGCGGCGACGAGCTTCGGCTTGACGGCCGGGTCGAAGGTGGAGATGCCGTGGGCGCCGTTGTAGAGGTAGACGACCTCGGCGGGCAGGCCGGTGGCCCCGGCGACCTTCTCGGCCGCGCGCACCGGACGGGCGTCGAGGTAGTCCGTCGCCTCCGCCTGCGCCTTCAGGAACGCCTCCAGTACCGCCGGGCGCCGCTCGGCGAAGTCCGCACGGGCGGTGACCCCGTGGAAGGTCGGGAGGTTCAGCTGCGCTCCGTCGTACAGCGCCTTGGCCTTGCCCTGGTAGGCGAGCAGCCCCGGCCAGGCCACGAACTGGGACAGCGCGTCCGCGCTGCCCGCCGAGAGGGCCGAAGCGCCCACCGCCGGCTGCTGGTTGAGCTTCTGTATGCCGGTGTCGGGGTCGATGCCGGCTCGCTGCAGGGCCCGTACGAGGGTGCCGTCGGCGGCCGAACCGACGCTCGTGGAGACCTTCTTGCCCTTCAGCCCGCTCAGGGAGGTGAGCCGGGAGCCCGGTGCGACGACGACCGTGTTCAGACCGCCCTTGAGGTTGTAGCCGGTGACCGAGACCAGTCGGGTGGGCTTGCCCAGCTGCTGCCCGCGGGCCGCGTTGATGAGCAGCGGGAAGTCGCCCATCGAGCCGATGTCGATCTTCCCGGCGGTCATCTGGGCGGTGATGGGGGCGCCGGTCGCGTAGTCCTGCCAGACGACCTTGTACGTCCTTCCGTCGTGGAGGGCGTTCAGCTGCTTCTCGAAGTAGCCGAGGGAGCGCAGCAGGGTGCCGGCGGTGACCGTGTTGATGGTTTTGGACTGGTATCCGACGGTGACGGTGACCGTGGAGCCGTCGCCCGCCTCGGCGCTGCCGCCGCAGGCGGACAGCGGGAGCAGCAGAGTGGCGGCGGCGAGTGCGACTGCCGTGCGTTTCATGGGAGTGGGGGCCTCTCAACGGAGCAGATAGGGCATGTTGACCGTGACGGCTCCGGTGGGACAGCGGGCCGCGCAGGGGCCGCAGTACCAGCACTCGTCGACGTGCATGTACGCCTTGCCGCTGCTGACGTCGATGGCGAGGGAGTCGAGTGGGCACATGTCCACGCAGAGCGTGCAGCCGTCGATGCACTTCGACTCGTCGATGGTCACGGGCACGTCGGCCCGCTGGGGCGCCAAGGGCATGGCTGTCTCCAGTGTCCTCAAGGGAAGGTTGTGCTTCTCGGCCGGCTGCTGACGGCCGGCGTCAGACGGAGCGGCGCAGCAGACCGCTCATCGTGATGCGGTCGCCGCGGAAGCGGATGAACTCGAGGTCGACGGGCCGCCCGTCGGCCAGATGGGTGAGGCGTTCCAGCATCAGGACGGCCGCGCCCTGCGGTGCCTGCAGTACGGCGGCGGAGTGGGCGTCCGCGTTGACCGCCTCCAGGGTGATCTCGGCGTGCCCGAGCGGCAGCCCGCAGGCCGCCTCCAGCAGCCGGAAGACATCGGTGTTCTCCAGGTCCGCCGAGAGCAGCGCGGTGCCGACGTCGAGCGGGATGTAGGTGAGGTCGAGGGAGAGGGGCAGGCCGTTGAGCCGGCGCAGCCGCTCGATGTACAGGACGTCGGCGCCCGGCGGCACGTCGAGGCGGTCGGCGACCGGCGCGGGGGCCGGCACGGGGCCCATGGTACGGACCTCGTTGGTGACCCGGCCGTGTTCGCGGAGGGTCTCCGCGAGGCCCATCAGACGGTCGAGGCCGTGCGGGTACTTCTCGGCCACGACCAGGGTGCCGACCCCGGGCAGACGCTCCACGAGCCCCTCGCCGCGCAGCAGGTCGAGGGCCTGGCGGACGGTGTTGCGCGAGGCGCCGTAGTCGCCGGCGAGGGTCGACTCGTGGGGGAGCGCCCCGTCGGGGAAGGCGCCGGTGAGGAGCTGGCGGCGCAGCAGGTCGGCGAGTTGCCTGGCCCGGTCGGCGCGCAGCCTGCGCCGGCTGCGGTGGGCGGCGACCGTGGTCGCGGCGCCTTGGCCGGCGTGGTCTCGGATGCGGTCGGTGGGCGGCATGGCTCGAACCCTAGCCACCCGGTAGGGATAGTGGTGTTGCTGGATTGTTGCGCCACCTGACGGCCCGCCGGATACGTCGCTGACCTGGGTGTTCGGCCCGACGGAGGAAGCATCCGCCAGGCTCTGCCGGCCCGCGCCCGGGCGAGCCCGGACGGTTTCACGTGACTGCAACACGCCCTCCACCTCCCGCCGCCCCGCACCGCCTAACGTGCGATGACATGAGGCCCAGCACGTCGGAGCGCGACCACCACCCGCTGACGGTGGCGCCGACCGGCACGCCCCCGGCCGCCGGGACCACGGCGGCCGGTGCGGCAGGGGCGATCCCCGGGGTCCCCGCCGCACCCGGCGGCGTCCGCCTGTACGCCCGGACCCACATCGACCTGGGGCGGGTGGCCGGCGCGCTCTGTCGCCCCTGACCTCCGCCCCGGATCCCACAGGCCAGACCCCTGCCCCACCCGCGCGCGCCCGCCGCCCACCCCTCCGCGCGAGCGCCGGTACCGATCGACGAACGGCCGCCAAGGAAGGCAGCACTCCGTGTCCGCAGCATCCCCGCTCCACCTCGCCGTCGCCCTCGACGGCACCGGCTGGCACCCCGCCGCCTGGCGCGAGCCCGGCGCCCGCCCCCACGACCTGCTCACCGCCGGCTACTGGGCCGGCCTCGTGACCGAGGCCGAACGCGGCCTGCTCGACTTCGTCACCTTCGAGGACGCGCTCGCTCTCCAGTCCTCGCACCCCACGGACCCGGACGGCCGCACCGACCAGGTGCGCGGACGGCTCGACGCGGTACTCGTCGCCGCCCGGACCGCACCGCTGACCCGGCACATCGGGCTCGTGCCGACCGTGGTCGCCACCCACACCGAGCCGTTCCACCTGTCCAAGGCGATCGCCACCCTCGACTACGTCAGCGGCGGCCGCGCGGGGCTGCGCCTGAAGGTGTCGGCACGGCAGGACGAGGCGGCGCACTTCGGCCGCCGCACGTTCCCCCGCCTCGGCCCCGGGGACCACGGCACACCGGAGGGCAGCGCCCTCATCGACGAGCTCTTCGATGAGGCCGCCGACTACGTCGAGGTGGTGCGCCGCCTGTGGGACAGCTGGGAGGACGACGCGGAGATCCGCGACGCCGCCACCGGCCGCTTCATCGACCGCGACAAACTGCACTACATCGACTTCGAGGGCCGCCACTTCAGCGTCAAGGGGCCCTCCATCACACCCAGGCCACCGCAGGGCCAGCCCGTCGTCAGCGCCCTCGCGCACCACAGCACGCCGTACCGGCTGGTGGGCCGCACCGCCGACATCGGCTACGTCACCCCGCACGACACCGGCCAGGCCCGCGCCGCCGTCGCCGAGATCCGCGCCGCCCAGGCCGAGGCCGGCCGGGCCGGGGACGCGCTCCACGTCTTCGGCGACCTGGTCGTGTTCCTGGACGACGACCCCACGGCGGCGAGCGACCGCAGAAGCCGCCTGGACGACCTCGCGGGACACGCCTTCACCTCCGACGCCCAGGTGTTCACCGGCACGCCCGCCCAACTCGCGGACCTGCTGCTGGAACTGCGCGCGGCCGGACTGAGCGGCTTCAGGCTGCGCCCCGGCGTCGTCGGGCACGACCTGGAGCGCATCACCCGCGCCCTGGTGCCGGAACTCCAGCGCCGAGGAGCCTTCCGGCGCGCCTACGAGGCGAACACCCTGCGCGGCCTGCTCGGACTGGCGCGCCCCGCCAACCGTTACGCGGCCGCCTGAGCCGGAGGAACCACACGACCATGAGCCGCACCGACGCGAACGCCGCCCGCACGGACGCCAGCCCCACGAACGCCACCCGCACGACGGCCACCCGTACCAACGCCACCCGCACGAGCCTCGCCGCCCCCAGCGACCCGATCACGGGCAAGCCCCTGAAGCAGATCCACCTCGCCGCCCACTTCCCGGGCGTCAACAACACCACGGTGTGGAGCGACCCACGGGCCGGCAGCCATATCGAGTTCAGCTCGTTCGCGCACTTCGCGCGGACCGCCGAACGCGCCAAGTTCGACTTCCTGTTCCTCGCCGAGGGACTGCGACTGCGTGAACAGAACGGTCAGATATACGACTTGGACGTAGTGGGTCGTCCGGACACCTTCACCGTCCTGTCCGCTCTCGCCGCCGTCACCGAACGGCTCGGCCTGACCGGCACCATCAACTCCACCTTCAACGAGCCCTACGAGGTGGCCCGCCAGTTCGCCAGTCTCGACCACCTGTCGGGCGGACGCGCCGCCTGGAACGTCGTCACCTCCTGGGATGCCTTCACCGGCGAGAACTTCCGCCGCGGCGGCTTCCTCCCCCAGGACCAGCGATACTCCAGGGCCGAGGAGTTCCTCGCCACCGCCACCGAACTGTTCGACTCCTGGCACGGTGACGAGATCGTCGCCGACCGCGACTCCGGGATCTTCCTCAAGGACGCGCGAGCCGGAGCCTTCGTCCACCGGGGCCGGCACTTCGACATCGCCGGGCAGTTCGACGTACCCCGCAGCCCCCAGGGCCGCCCCGTGATCTTCCAGGCCGGCGACTCCGAGGAGGGCCGCGAGTTCGCCGCGTCGAGCGCCGACGCCATCTTCAGCCGGCACAGTACCCTGGACGCCGGACGGGACTTCTACACCGACGTCAAACGACGCCTGGCGGGCCACGGGCGTACCCACGACCAGCTGCTGATCCTCCCCGCGGCGACCTTCGTCCTGGGCGACACGGACGCCGAGGCGCGAGAGCGGGCGCATGAGGTACGGCGCCAGCAGGTCAGCGGGCAGACCGCGATCAAGTACCTGGAGCACGTCTGGAACCGGGACCTGTCCGGCTACGACCCGGACGGCCCGCTCCCCGACATCGACCCGGACCCCGGCGAGCACACCATCGCCCGCGGCAGGGCGAGCGTCCGGATGTTCCGCGACCCGGTCACGGTCGCCAGGCAATGGCGCGAACGCGCCGCGGCCGAGAACCTCTCCATCCGCGAGCTGGTCATCGAGACCACCGGACGCCAGTCGTTCGTCGGCTCCCCGGCGACCGTCGCCGAGACCATCGACACCTTCGTCCAGACGGACGCCGCGGACGGATTCATCCTGGTCCCGCACCTCACCCCCGGCGGCCTCGACGAGTTCGCCGACACGGTCGTCCCGCTGCTCCAGGAACGCGGTGTGTTCCGCCACGACTACACCGGAACCACACTCCGGGACCACCTCGGCCTGACCCACCCCGACGACCGGCAGCGCAACCGGCGGTCGGCCTCGTGAAGTTCCCCGCCATCACGCTCATCGCGCACGCCCCGGACCCGGTGACCGGCGTCCTACCGCCCCGTGCCGTCCCCGGCGGGCCCACGGCCGAGCCCACACCCGAGTACGCGTCCGCCCCCGCACCCACGGCCACCGCCCATTGACCACCGACCGCTGTCCGCTGACCGCTGACCGCTAGGAGCATCCGATCATGTCCGGTATCCCGCTGGGGGTCCTCGACCTCGTCCCGGTCTCGTCCGGCTCCACCGCCGCCGACGCCCTGCGCAACACCATCGACCTCGCCCGGCAGACCGAACGGTTCGGCTACAGCCGCTACTGGTTCGCCGAGCACCACCTCAACCCGGGCGTCGCCGGAACCTCGCCCGCCGTCGTGCTCGCCCTGACCGCATCGGCGACGTCCACGATCAGGATCGGCTCCGGAGCCGTACAACTCGGGCACCGCACGGCCCTGTCCACCGTCGAGGAGTTCGGGCTGATCGACGCGCTGCACCCCGGGCGCCTCGACCTGGGCCTGGGCCGCTCGGGCGGCCGCTCACCGAGCGGGACGGCAGGCTCCCGGCCCACCACCACCCCCGTCGTCGACGGGCGCACCCCGAACGGACTGAAGATCCCGCCGCGGTTCTCCCCGGAGCACCTGGTCCGCTCACCCCGCTTCCAGCTCCAGCAGAGGCTGCTGCACCAGCCCGGCGCCGAGTCGCAGGACTACGGCGAGCAGGTCGAGGACATCCTCGCCCTGCTGCGCGGCGACTACCGCTCGGCGGACGGCATCGAGGCGCACGCCGTACCGGGCGAGGGTGCCCGGCTGGAGATATGGATCCTGGGCAGCAGCGGTGGCCAGAGCGCCGACGTCGCGGGCCGCAACGGCCTGCGCTTCGCGGCCAATTACCACGTGAGCCCCGCCACGGTGCTGGAGGCCGCCGAGGGCTACCGGGCCGCGTTCCAGCCGTCCGACCATCTCGACAAGCCCTACGTCAGCGTCTCCGCCGACGTGGTCGTCGCCGAGGACGACGCGACCGCGCGCGAACTGGCCACCGGCTACGCCCCATGGGTCCGCAGCATCCGCACCGCCGAGGGAGCCATCCCCTTCCCGACCCCCGAAGAGGCCCGCCGGCACCATTGGACCGAGGCGGACCGGGCCCTGGTGGCCGACCGGGTCGACGCCCAGTTCGTCGGCACCCCGGCCCGTGTCGCCGACCAGCTCGAACAACTCCAGGAAGCCACCGGTGCCGACGAGTTGATCATCACCACCATCACCCACGACCACGCGGACCGGGTCCACTCCTACCGGCTCCTGGCCGAGGAGTGGCACCGCCGCTGAGCCGGGTCGTTCGTGCAGTGGCATGCTTCCCTGACGGCCCTGAACCACGCCGGCTCCACATGTGTGTGGAGCGGCGGCGGCCGGGACGGGAGCAGGATGCGTGGTGGGCGGAAGAAGTGGATCGGCTGTGCCTCGGTGCTTGGAGGCTGGACGTCATGACTGACCGGGACTGGTACGACGACAAGGACTACGAGGACGCGGTAGATCGGGCCGAGCGGATGACCCGGGTCGGTTGGGGAGCGATCGCGGGTTTGACGGGTCTGCTGAGCATCGGCGTGATCGCCGTCGTTGTCGTCTGCGTGGCGGTCGTTATCGGCATGGCGTACGTCGTGGTTGCCATGCCGTAGCGCGCGAGGGGATCTGCCGAGGACATCTTCCGAGGCCCGCCGTCAGAGGTGCTGGGCTCACGACGACCGAGCCACGGCTGACGATGGCTTGATCCACAGGTCTTGACTATGACTCCGTCGCGATCACTCGCGACCGCCGAGCCATCCACACGTAGCCGGCCAGCCCCAGCGAGCCACGGATCATGAAGTCAGCCCACAACCCCATGAGGTCACCGAGGCTCTCCATGCGCAGGGCCACCGGCAAGGCCGAGGCTGTGAGGGCACCCGCGATCGCCAGGCTCGCAGCGTAGGTGGTCAGGCCACCACGGCTGAGGGCCAGCCTCGTACCCAGAAGCCCGGACGGGATCTGCACGAGCATGTGAAAGCCCACGCAGTGGCTGAGCAAGGCGGCGACGATCACGAACGGCGGGATGTCTGCCGAGGGGTCGCCGACGGGCGCCGCGCCGTAGGCATCGAGAGCCCAGGCCGGAGGCATCGCGTAGGTGAGCAGCAAGATCACACCACTCAGATGCATGGCCCCGAGGTGACGTGCGACCTGACGGCGAGGTCGTTGCGACGGGCCGCTCGGCCCGAGCGGACGAACCATGCCTGCGCTCACGTGCCCCCCTGCCCCCTGGTCGTGCCGGCTTTCCTTCGTCTGGTCGGCAGAGTACAACCACCTGGTCAGGCTGCTTCTGGGCGCGTCGAGCTTCGTGGCGCTCAACCGTGCGCAGGACGAGGGAGACGTCTCGCCCGTAAGACAGATGTATCAAGTCAACGGGGACCCACTCGTCCACTCGCGCTCTCCTTCTGTCGTTCATTATCCGGAGCTTGCGTGCACGACACGGGCAGGGTCCGCTCATGCGCCCCCGCGCTCGTGGGGAATCTTCTGGCCCGCCTCGATCGCCACCGGCAGGCGGTTCTCGGCCGGCGGCAGTGGGCAGGTGGCCAGGTCCGTGTAGGCGCACGGCAGGTTGGTCGCGCGGTTGAAGTCCAGGACGACCGTGCCGTCGGCGGTGGGCGGCTCGATGGACAGGGCCCGGTTGGCCGCGTACGTGGTGACCCCGGAGGTCGCGTCGGTGAACAGCACCATCAGCCGGCCGGGACCGTGCCCGGGGAACGCGGTCAGCGACAGCCGACGCCCGTTCAGCTCGAACTCGATCCTGCCCGGAGCGTCGTACACGTGCTCAAGTCCCTCGACGGCCGCGCCCACCGTGGTCGGCCGCGGCTCGTCGAACGGGACGTACCGGCCCGTCACGGCCCAGCGAGGGTCGGGGGCGTAGGCAGGTGTTCCGGTGAAGGCGGTGCGCAGCGGGGCGTTCGGGTGCCGGGGGCGCAGGATGTCCTGGCCGCCGCGCCTGGCGACCTCCAGGACGGCGTCTCCCCAGACCACGTCGACGCCGCCGCGTTCGGGAAGCACACCGAAGCGGTGTTCACCCCGGACGGGCTCTCCGTCGATGACCAGTTCGTCCGCGTCGTCGAGGTGGACGACGACTCCGTCGGGGCCGGTGCGCCACGCGCCGGGCGCGTCGGGGAAGCGTCGCGGCCGGTCGTCGAGCCAGTGCAGACCGGTGATGGCCAGGAACCCGTGCGGGTCGGCGAGCCGGGCCTCCTGGGCGCGGTACCAGTCCAGCCAGCTCTCGGTGAACGCCTGGAGGTCGTTCGTGGTGACCTCAGTGGTCATGAGTTCTCCTTGATGGGATGAGCGCGATCAGCGGGACGGGGGGCAACGGAAGGGGTCAATGGGCCAGTTCGCCGAGGAGCGCCCACGTGCGACGGCGGTCGGCCTCGCCCGCGATCTCGGTGCCCGAGAACACGACCTCGGTGGCGCCTGCGTCCCGGTAGCGCCGCACTTCGGCTTCGACCGCCTTCTCGTCGCCGATCACGGCCACGTCGGCGGCCCGGCGTCCGCCGGAGAGTTCGATGACCCGCGCGTAGGACGGGATCTGCTCGTAGAAGGCGAGGCGTTCGGTGGCCCGGGCCCGTACCGCCTCGACGTCGTCCGTCACCACGCCGGGCACCAGGGCCACGATCCTGGGCGCGGGACGGCCGGCGGCCTCGGCGGCGGCGGTGAGCGTCGGGACGATGTGCTCGGCCAGGGCGCGCGGGCCCGCCAGATACGGCAGGATGCCGTCCGCCAGCTCACCGCTGACCCGTAGCGCCTGCGGCCCCATCGCGGCGACCAGCACGGGCACCCCCGCCTCGGCGCCCGGCACCCGGGCCGGGATCGGTGTGGAGGCGGTGAGCAGTTCACGTGGAAGTCGGCAGTGCCGTTCTGAGTCAACTGCCGCAGCGCGGTGAGGAATTCACGCAGGCGGGCGATGGGGCGCTCGAAGGGCAGGCCGAAGCCGGTCTCCGTCAGCAGCTTGGTGCCCAGGGCCAGGCCGAGGTGGTAGCGGCCGTGCGTCGCGGCCTGTGCGGTCTGTGCCTGGCTGGAGACGAGCAGGGGGTGCCGGCCGAAGACGGGGATCGCGGAGGTCCCGACCTGTAGTCCCGGCACCTCGCGCCCGACGATGGCGGCGAGCTGGGGCGAGTCCGCGCCGAAGGTCTGGCCGAACCAGGCCGACCGCAGACCGGCGGCCGCGGCCTCCTGGGCCAGCCGGACGGTGGCGTCGACCTGGTTAGGCGCGCTGGACGCGTCGAGTGCTACTCCTACAGTCATGCCAGTCAGAACGGGTGCCCGCCGGACCCGCATTCCGGACTTCGTGTGACAGCTTCTTGTCAGTCATGTGTACGGGAGCCGTGCCGGTCGCGGGTGGCTGGTTCAGGTTCCGGGCCGGCCTGGCGCGGTCGTGTCGGGGTCGGTGAGCGGGGTGAAGTGCGCGGGTGCGTGGTCGATCGGCAGGTCGGGGCGCCAGGCGGTGAGAATCTGCGCCGGACGACGTCACCGACCCGGTCGAGGAACATGCCGAGAAGGCGGACGTCGTCGGGGTCGGCGTACGGGCCGGTCTCCTCGGCAAGTTCGCGCACGGCCGTCTCCCGCAGGGACTCGCCCGGCTCCAAGGCGCCGGAGGGCTTCCAGGCGAGAAGGTTCTGCTGTTCCGTTTCGTCCAACGCATTGACTCCCGGGTCAGGGCCGGAGTGCGTAGCACCGCAGCACGTCTAGGTCGGCGGTTCGTACGACGGACCAGCAGGCGGTGAGGATCTCGGCTTCCGCGGAGGTGATTCCGAGATGCTGGCGGGGGTCTCCGGCGTCGCGGCGGCCGGCGATCTCGGTGACGACCCAGAACGTACCGCCGGGTGCGAGGAGTTGTCGGACGCGGTCGAGAAAGGCCGGCTTGTCGTCCATCCACCGGTAGACCAGGCGGCAGGCGACGACCGCGTACGCGGAATCGGGCAGGGAGCGTAGGTCTCCCTGGGCGAAGTCCATGACGTGCCAGGTCGGCTCATCGTCGTGCTGGTCGGCCCGGCTGTCGCGGGCTACGGCGATGGCGCTGGGGGCGACGTCGATCCCGGTGGTCCGGTAGCCGAGTCGGTGGAGGTGGCGGGCGAGGGCCCCGTCGCCGGTGCCGATGTCGAGTGCCGGGCGTCCACGGCCTGGCCCGACATGGTCGGCGAGCAGGGCGACCTCCGTGTCGGCGACCTGCCGGTACCGGCGTCCGCCGGCCCAGACCGGCTCCCAGTAGGTGGCGCTGGTGGTGGTCGTCATCGGGGTCCCTTCAGATGTGAGCGGTCGGATGGTTCAGGCAGGGTCCGGGACCGTGGGGGACGTCGGGTGGGGGATGCTGCCGGTGGGGGCGTACTGGGCGGCCTGGGCGGCGAACATCGACGCGTAGCGGCCCTGGGCGGACATGAGTTCGTCGTGGCTGCCGTGCTCGGCGAGCCGGCCGTGGTGCAGGACGTAGATGTGGTCGGCGTGGCGGACGCCGGACATGCGGTGGGTGACGAGGACGACGGCCCGGTTCGGTGCCGCGAGCCGGCGGATGCGGTCGAACGCGGCGATCTCGGCCTCCGGGTCGAGGGCGGAGGTGGGCTCGTCCACGAGGAGTACGCCGTCGGCGTCCGAGGTGGAGCTGCGCCAGTGGGTGCGGGCGAGCCCGATCTTCTGCCATTCGCCGCCGGAGAGTTCGCTGGCGCCGCGGAACATCCGGGCGAGCAGGCTGCGAAGGCCGTCGGGAAGTTTCGCGATCACCGGTCCGGCATCCGCGTAGTCGACGGACGGCTGCAGGTCCTCGGGATCGGCCTCCTGGGCGGGGCGGCCGATTCTGATGTTCAACGCGGCGGTCACGGGCCAGCGTTGGAAGTCCTGAGTCAGCAGTGCCACGCGGTCGAAGACCTGGGCGCGGTCGAGGGTCGCGAGGTCGGCGTCGCCCCACAGGACGGTCCCGCTCTGCGGCAGGAGCAGGCCCGACAGCACCTTCATCAGGGTGCTCTTGCCGGAGCCGTTCTCACCGACCACGGCGGTGACCGAGCCCATCGGCAGGGTGAGGCAGACCCCGTCGAGGGCGGGCGTCTCCCGGTCGGGGTAGCGGTAGCCGACCTGGTCGAGCACGACCTGCCGTACCCGCGCGGGCACGGGATCGCCCCCGCCGGGAATCGTGCGCCGTGCCGCCTCGTCGAGGAATCGGGCGTGGTCGCGGACGTACAGGGACTCCTCGTGCAACTGGTTCACGTTCATCACCAGTGCGCCCAGGCTCGCCGAGCCGGACCGGACGGCGATGACGGCGGTACCGGCCACGGCCAGGCTCATGTGCCCGCTCATGATCAGCAGGAACATGGCCGCGTAGGTCGCCGCCAAGGCGAGGCCAGAGAGCGCTGCGGCCACCCACTCGGTGACGGCCTTGCCGGCGGCCAGCCGCTCCTGTTCCGCCTCGGCGCTCTCGGCCATGCGCTCGTAACGGCTGAGCAGGAACGGCCCGACGGCGTGGATGCGCACCTCCTGTGCGGCGGTCCGCTCCGTGAGCAGGTTGCCGATGAGCCGGCCGGCCCGCACGTGCTCGATCCAGCTCATCACCGACACGTACCGCTCCTGCGCCACCCGCATCGCGCCCCAGCCGCGCGGCGTCGCGATCAGGATGAGCATCGGCAGCAGGACGGGGTGGAGGATGGTGAGGACGCCGGCCGTGGAGATCAGCGAGATGGTCCCGTTCAGCGCGGCCACGCAGGCACTGATCATGCGGCGGGCGGACGCGGCGCCGTACTGGGCGACATCGATCAGCCGCCGGAACGCCGGATCCTCGATGGCCTCCAGTTCCACCGAAGCGGCCGCGGCCAGATACTGGGTCGTGGCCGTCCGCTCGACCAGCGGCTCCAGCCGGCCCGCCCGCGAGGTGGACCATCCGGCCAGGCCCGAGTTGACGACGGCCGCCCCGGCCGCGGCGAGCAGTCCCGGCAGCACCGCGTGCAGCCGCTGCTCAGGGGCGCCCGAGCCGAGCAGCGCGTGCATGACGGCGTTGACCGCGAGCAGGCCGACGGCCGCGGCGGCACCCTGGCCGACCTCGCTGATCGCGACCGTGAGCAGAGCGCGGCGGTCCGCCTGCCACGCCATCCGCAGGGCCGCTCCGACCAGCCGGGGCATGGATCGCAGCGCCGACGTCATCGACAGGTCGAGCTGCGCGCCCTCGTGCTCCGACCAGCCGAGGTCGTAGCGCAGCGGGCCGCCGAACAGTTCCCGCTCGGCGTCGGAGACCTCGGGCTCGGCCATCCGCACGCGTCCGAAGAAGCGCTTCACAGGGCGCCTCCGTCTCGTGCGAGGCCGGCGGGAGTCGGTGGAGTCGGTGGAGTCGGTGTAGTCGGTGGTGCCGGTGTGTGCGCCGAATTCAACGCGGTCCCCCTAGACGGTTGTGCGGCTGATTCGTGTGGCTCAACGAACCAGCCAGAATTTCGAACACATGTGTTTCGGTCGTACCGGCAACCCCGAGGTCGTGCGCGTGTCGGAGCTTGCGGGGTGCACGGATCCTTGTCGGGCAAGGGGTCGACGTGGAAGCGGCGATGGCCGAAACGCCGAGCACGCTGTCGAGGCGGTGCCGCGCGATCATCCGTATGGCCGGCGGTACCGTGAAGCGGTTCAACGCCGAGAAGGGTTTCGTCCTCCGCGGCTGACCGGGCGAAACCGGCAGAGCGGGGCCGACGTGCGGCATCAGAAAGACGGCCGGTACGTAAACGTCGCCGAAGGCGAGTCACGACACCCGTGGACGGGTACTCGGAACGCCATGATCATCCGAGCGGCGAGTTGAGATACGCGATGCCCGAGGGAACGCGGGACCGGATCGAGCGGTTGCGCCATGTCGCCAGGGAACGTTTCGGCTGGAGCGACCTGACTCCCGAGCAGACGGAGGCGATGGAGGCCCTGCTGGACGGCCGCGACGTGCTGGTGGTCATGCCCACGGGGTCCGGCAAGTCGGCCATCTACCAGGTGCCGACCGTCGTGCTCGGTGGCCCCGCCGTCGTCGTGTCACCGTTGATCGCCCTGCAACGTGACCAGGTCGCCGGACTGCGGAGCAGGAACGTGCCGGACGCCGTGGCCGTGAACTCCGCACAGCCGGAATCCGTCACCGACCGGGGCTGGCAGGCGGTCCGGGACGGCGAAGCCGAGTACCTGTTCCTGTCACCGGAGCAACTGGCCAAGGACAGCGCGCTGGAGCGGCTGCGCGCGCTGCGCCCCTCGCTGTTCGTCGTGGACGAGGCCCACTGTGTCTCCGCCTGGGGCCACGACTTCCGCCCCGACTACCTCAACCTCGGAGAGGCCGCCGAGCGGCTGGGCCGCCCACCCGTGCTCGCCCTGACGGCGACGGCCGCCGCCCCGGTCAGGGCCGACATCGCCGAGCACCTGCACCTGCGCGACGCCGTGGTAGTGACGACCGGTACCGATCGGCCCAACGTCCATCTGGCGGTGCACACCTTCACCGACGACCACGCGAAACGCGACGCGGTCTCCGGATGGACCGCGGCGGCGCGGTCCCCGGGCATCCTCTACACCGCCACCCGCAAGGACGCCGAGACGTACGCGGAGCGGCTAGGGGAGCAGGGCGTCGACGCGGCGGCGTACCACGCGGGGATGAGGGCAGCGGACCGGCGCCGCATCCAGGACGGCTTCATGGCCGGGGCTCCCTCCGTGGTCGTGGCCACCTCGGCGTTCGGGATGGGCATCGACAAACCCGACGTACGGTTCGTCGCCCACGCGTCCGTCCCCGACGCCCCGGACTCCTACTACCAGGAGATCGGGCGCGCCGGCCGGGACGGGGAGCCCGCCCGGGCCGAGCTGTTCTACCGCCCGGAGGACCTCGGGCTGCAGAAGTTCCTCACCGCCCGAGCGCTGGACACCGACGGCCTGCACAGGATCATGACCACACTGCTGGGCGAGGACGCCCCGCGGAGCCGCAGCCATGTGGCACAGCTCTGCGGGCTGTCGCGTCAGAAGGCCACCGACCTGGTCAACCTCCTCGAAGAGGCCGGCGCCGTGACCGTGGAGGGCCGGCGCCGCGCCATCCGTGCCGTCCCGGACCGCACGGCGGCCCAGGCCGTCGACGCGGCGCGCGAGGTGTTCGAGCGCCGGCGTCGGACGGACCGGTCACGGATCGAGATGATGCGCGGCTACGCGGAGACCCGGTCCTGCCGGCGCCGGTACCTGCTCGGCTACTTCGGCGACCGGACGGACGAATCGTGCGGCATGTGCGACTCCTGCGACCGCGAGCAGGGCCGGGATCAGGGCCGGGGCCAAGTCCGGGACCGTGACCCCGATGGAGACGTCGACCACCGCACGGAGACCGGGCCCCGGCGATCCGCCGCGTCCCCCGCGTCCGGGCACCGCGCGCCCTACGAGCCGAACGACACGGTCCGCCACGCCGAATGGGGCCGGGGCACGGTGATGAGCGTGGAGGACGACCGCATCGTCGTACTCTTCGAGCAGGTGGGCTACAAGACGCTGTCCCTGGCGGCCCTGCGACGGGACCACGACCTGCTGACGGACCCCACGGACCCCAAGGACCGAACGGACCCCCCGGACGCCTGATCCGACGTTCTCCGAGGTCAGGGGAGGAGCGAGGAGTGGATCTGGACGCGGTCGCCGACGAGCTCTACGGCCTGGCGCCGGATGACTTCACCACGGCCCGCGACACGCGGGCGAAGGCCGCACGCGCCGCCGGGAACCGCGAGCTGGCCGGCGAGATCCGGCGTCTGCGCCGCCCCACGCTCGCGGCCTGGGCGAGCAACCTGCTGGTGCGCGAGCGGCCGACGGAGGTGCGGAACCTGCTCCAGCTCGGTGAAGGACTGCGGCAGGCCCACCAGGACCTGGACGGTGAGCGGCTGCGCGAGCTGTCGGTGCGGCAGCACCAGCTCACGTTCGCCCTGGCCCGGCAGGCCGCCGAGCTCACCGCCCGGGCCGGACGGAGCATCGGAGAGGCCGCACGGCAGGACGTCCAGGACACCCTGCAGGCCGCGCTGGCCGACCCCGAGGCGGCCGAGGAGTGGGCCGCTGGACGGCTGACGAAGCCCCTGAGTGTCCCGGTCGGTTTCCCCGCCGCCACCCGGCAGCCGGCCTCCCGGGCACCGACCCCCGGGCGTGCCGCCCGGGCCGCTGCCAGCGTGACCGATCTGGAGGAGGCGCGCGCTCGCCGCGACGACGCGCGCAAGCGCCTCCAGCATGCCCGGCGACTGGCCACGGAGGCCCAGCAGGAGCTCCGTGCCTGTGAGGAGGAGCTGGCCGCCGCCGAGAAGGAGCAGAGCCGGGCGGACGAAGCCGAGCGGCAGGCCGGACAGCGCGTCGCGGACCTGTCCCGGCAGCTGCGGGACGCCGAGCGTGAGCAGCGGCAGGCGCGCGAGGCGGCGCGCACGGCCCGCGACGGCGCCCGGGCGGCGGACCGGGCCGCGCGCGAGGCTCGGCGCCTGGCCGGGGACACCGAGGCACGCGCCCAGAAGCTCGCCGAAAAGAGCCCGGGCCCGACCTGAGTCACCGTGGGCGCGCTGTCTGCCCGGCACTCGTTCGGTGAGCGCGGCGGAGGCCAACCGGGTGTGTGCGCGTCCGGCCCGGCGCGCGCGGGGGAGCCGGTGGTGCGAGCGTGAAGTCAGGCGGACGGTACCGGCCGTCGCCGGCAGGACGGAACGGAGCAGGGCCATGGCGCGGGCCATCTGGAGCGGAGTGATCACCTTCGGGCTCGTCAGCGTCCCCGTGGGGCTCTACACGGCGACCGAGGACCATACGGTCCACTTCCACCAGCTGCAGCGCGGCACCTCCGACCGGATCCGCAACCGGCGGGTGAACGAGCGCACCGGCGACGAGGTCGACACCGGCGACATCGTCAAGGGCTTCCCGGTCGGCGAGGGCGAGTACGTCGTGGTCGAGCCCGACGAACTGGACGAGATCGCGCCGGGCCGCTCGCAGACCATCGACATCAGCGACTTCGTCGAGCTGGAGGCCATCGAGCCGGTGTACTTCGACCGCACCTACTACGTCGCCCCGCGCGGCAAGGAGTACACCAAGGTCTACGAGCTGCTGCGCGCGGCGCTCGCCGAGGGGAACAAGGCCGGCATCGCCACGTTCGTCATGCGCAACAAGCAGTACCTGACCGCGTTGCGCGCGGAGGACAAGGTGCTGGTGCTGCAGACACTGCACTGGGCGGACGAGGTGCGCGACCCGGGCAGCGAACTGCCCGAGCTGCCCTCGGGCCGGGCCGGGAGCGGCAAGGAACTGCGGATGGCCCTGCAGCTGGTGGACGCCCTCAGCGGGGAATGGCAGCCCGAGCGGTACCACGACACCTATCAGGAGAAGGTGCGGGAGCTGGTCAAGGCCAAGGCGGAGGGCCAGGAGGTCGCGGTGGCCGAGGCACCGCCCGAGGCGACGAACGTCATCGACCTCATGCAGGTCCTCGAAGGCAGTCTGGAGGCGGCCCGTTCCGGCCGCGGTGGCAAGGAGACCGCCGAGCGGAAGACCGGGTCGGCACAGGGCGAGCCGGCTCGAACCGCCGCGGATGCGAAGACGGCGAAGCCGCGGTCGCGGAAGGCACCGCCGAGTAAGTCCCGGACGGCGTCGGCCCGTTCGCGCGGCGGTGGTGGCGAGGGCAGGAGCGAGCTGCGGAAGCTGAGCAAGGCGGAGCTGTACCAGCGCGCGGCCGACCAGGATGTCGCGGGCCGCTCGAAGATGAGCCGTGAGGAACTCGTCGACGCGCTCGCGGGCGGCGGGCGCCGCCGCAAGAAGAGCGTCGCATGACCGGAAGTTCGCGTCGCATGACCGGCGTGCGAGCCGCCTGACAGGAGTTCCCGCCGCATGACCGGAGTTCCCGCCGACGACCCGCGTTCCCACCGCGTGAGCGGACCCGACCGGTACCACCTGCTGCTCGTTTCCGGTGGCCGGCTGGTGCAGCACGGCTGGTGGGGGAGCGAGGAGGTGGCACGGGACAAGTTCCGGCGCTGGGTCGGCGAGTACGGAGGTATGCCGGACGCCCGTGTCACCCTGACCGACGAGGAGACCGGCGCTGTGCTGGCCGCCTGGCCCGATCAGCCCTGAGCCCCCGGATGGTGTGCGGGGAGTGGCGTCGGTGCGACGGGCCGGGGGCTCAGTTGGCCGCGGTGAGGGCGAGCGCGGTGAGGATGAGGCCGTAGGCGGCGACGGTCAGGACGGTCCGTGCCAGGCGCCCGCCCCGCCCCCGCCGGGGCGGGGGCGGCGCGAAGCAGCAACAGGGCTTCGACGGATGCCAGTAGGAGGAGTCCAGCCAGTAGGAACCCAGGAGCCGGGCGGTGGTCGGGAGCGGGGCGTCGTCGTCCATGTGCCTGCCAACGGCGGCCGGGAGCGCCGGGTTTCGGTGGTGGGGCGGGCCGGCATCGGACCGTGACCTTGCATAATCGAAAAGCAACTGCCAGCCACAGATCCACCGTCGCCTGGGCCGGTGCCCCGCTATCCCCGGGGGTCTTCGCCCACCCGGTCGACCACGGCGCGCTGGAGCACCGCGGTGGTCTGTATGACGCTGCCCGCCTTGCCGATCGCGGTGTCCTCCCGGGTGACGTCGCGGAAGCCGAGGAAGGCGTACGTCTTCTTGTCGAAGATCCACTCCTGGCGGTCGGCCGCCCCGCCGTCCAGGGCGATCGCGACACCGTGCCGGCCCGTGGCGTCCACCGCGTCGGGGACCACCTCTGTGCCCGGGATCCGGGCGGCGACCCGGTAGAGGAAGGCCGTGGTCCGCGGGTCCACGGACTCCTGGAGCATGCCGCCGAGGTACGCGAAGAGCCACGGCTTGTTCACGGAGGGGCGCCTGTTTCCCTTGGTGTTCTCCGCGTTGTCCATCTGCCGGTGCAGGTCGGCCTCGATCGCTCGGAGCGCCGCGCCCGGGTCGCGGGGGAGGGCGGCCAGGTCCTCGAAGGCGCTCTGCGTGTGCCCCGGGCCTCCCGCCGTCCCCTGCCCGGGGCCGGGGAGTTCGAGGCGCTGGGGAGCCTCGTCGCCGTAGGCCTGGGCGGCGTCCTGGCTCCGCGACCAGGGGATCCACTCCCGGAGCGTCTCCAACCGTGAGAGCTTCGTCGGGGTCTTGGAGTACTCCCTGTGCACCTTGCCGTGCTTGTCGGTCCACTGCGCCCTGAGCGGGTTGTCCCGTCCGGCGGACACGCTGCGTACGAACACGTACTGGTGGTGACCGACCTCTACGGCGGGCGCGCGGGAGACCTCGGCGGCGGCGTTCTCCAGCAGCACCGACGCCTTGGACGGGTCCGGCCGGGCGGCGTCGGCGGGCCGGCCGCCGTGGCCGGGGCCGGCGGTGAGGACCGCGGCCGCCACGGCGGCCGCGGCGAGCGGGGCGACGACCGGCACCCAGCGTCTCCTCGGGCGTCGCGGCGCCGTGCCCGGGGCGGCGGCGGTCTCGGGGGCTGCCGCGGGCGCGGACTGGCGGATCTCGCTCATCAGGTGCTCCTTGAGGACGCGCAGCCGGTCGTCGGGCAGATCCCGGGCGGCCGGGGCCGGCAGCAGCCGGGCCGCCTCCGCGCGCTCCGCGGACTGTGCCGCGTCGAAGCCGTCGTCGTGGGGCGTCTTGGCGTTCATCGGGTCTGCTCCTGGATCGACCGGGCCGCGAGGGGGCGGCCACCCTGTTGCTGTCCGGAACGGGGGGCGGGTTCCGTGCTTTCGCCGGCGAGTTCCTCGTCGGTCAGTTGCCGCAGTCGGCGCCGGGCGCGGGAGAGGCGGGAGCGGACCGTGCCGATCGGCACGTCGAGGGCCTCGGCCGCCGCCGCGTAGTCGAGGCCGGCCCACACGCACAGGGCGAACACCTCACGCTCGCCGCGGCGCAGCCGCCCCAGGGCCCGCTGTGCCGCGGCCAGGCGTCCGGCGTCCTCCATCCGTTCGACGACCTCGTCCGCGAAGTCCGGCGCGGTGTCGTCGGCGGGGACCCGGCTGAGCGCGGCCTGGTAACGGCGTGCGGCGCGCGTCGTGTTGCGCAGCACGTTGGTCGCGATGCCGAGCAGCCACGGCAACAGGTCGTCGCCGTCGGGCCGTACCGTCCCGCGCAGCCGCCACGCCTCCAGGAAGGTCAGCGACACCACGTCCTCGGCCGTCGCCCAGTTCCCGGTGACCCGGACGGCGTAGCGGTGCACCGTCCGGGCATGTTCGTCGAATATCGACCCGAAGGCCTCCGGATCACCGGAGCGCAGCCGGGCGCGCAAGGAGAGTTCCACATCTGATCCTGTCCGTGCGCGGCACCAGGTTCCCGGGTTCACGGGTGACTCAGGTCACAACTTCCGTACGGGCGGCCTGCCCCTGGGTGTCCCGGCCGGCGGCACCGCGACGCCTGATTGTCCTCCCCGTTCCCGACGAGTGTCCGAAACGGTCCCGTGCGGGTGCTGTTCACAGCCTGGAACCGCCCGCCTCCCGCGGTCGTCTTGTGCGCTGACTGTGAACGGAGCGGGGACGTGGGGGACGTTGTGACGCGGAACGTGACGAAGGCCGGCCTCGTGGTGGCCGCCATGGCGACGGTGCTCGCGGCCTCGGCCTGCGGCGGGAAGGCCGGCGCCGCCGCCGGTGGGAGCGGGGCGACACTTCCCGCGCGCGGGAAGGGGCCGTCCGCGGCGGGCTCCGAGGCCGGGAAGCCGTCCGGCCCGGCGCGGGCGTCCGCCGCCGGTGTGGAGAAGCTGTCCGGGGTCGCGCGGTCCGGGGTGTCGCCCCTCACCCGGAACGTGCCGTGGAACCTGGACATCCTGGACCAGCGGTCCCGGCCGCTGAACGGGAAGTTCACCGCCACCGCCACCGGCAAGGGCGTGCACGTCTACGTGATCGACACCGGGATGGACATCGCCCACAAGGAGTTCGGCGGACGCGCGCACCTCGGCGCCGACTTCGTGGGCCCGAAGGACTCGGGCGACTGCTTCAGCGAGGCGGGCACCGGTCACGGCACGTTCGTCTCGGGCATCATCGGCGGGACGAAGTACGGGGTGGCGCCCAAGGCCGAACTCGTCAGGGTCCAGGGCATCCTGTGCGAAAGCGAGGGCGGCGGCTCCCCGGGCGCCGCAGAGGCGGCCCTCGTGAAGTCGGTCAAGTGGGTCACCGCGCACGCGCAGAAGCCCGCCGTGGTGAACATGTCGCTCAACCTCGACCACCGGTCCTCCGCCCTGGAGTCCGCCGTGAAGAAGATGGTCGACGCCGGAATCCCCACGGTGGTGTCGGCCGGCAACTTCCACGACGACGCCTGCAAGCACTCCCCGGCCGGCGTCCCCGGCACGATCGTCGTCGCGGCCTCCACCCCGACCGACCGCGCGTGGAACGACGGCGGCTCCTACGGATCGGACTACGGGCGCTGCGTCGACCTGTACGCCCCCGGCCAGAAGGTGACCGCCGCCCTCGCCGGAGGCGGCACGACCACGGAGACCGACGGCGCGACGTCCTGGGCCGCACCGCACGCGACCGGCGTGATCGCGCTGTACCTGTCTGCGCACCCCCACGCCACGGCCTCCCAGGTCCACGTCTGGCTCGACCACACGGCCACCCGCGGTGTCCTGCACGGCATCCGCCCCGACACCCCGAACCGGCTCCTCAACACGGGCGGGCTCTGACCGGCTGTCGGACGGACTTGACGCCGGTGCCGGCCCCTTCGAGCGCGGACTGCTCGCCAGCGGGCGCGATCCCGGGCGAGTGAACAGCGTAGATGTTCGATAGCGCCGCTTCCAAACATCAACTGTGTTCGTTACGGTGGGTGGCATGGAACGCTCGCTTCGGGGCGCCCGCGTGGCGACCTATGTCTACTTCGTCCTCTGCGGCACCCTGATGGGCGCCTGGGTCGTGCACATCCCGGCCGTCGAGGAGCGCGTGGACATCAGCCACGCGACGCTGGGCGGCCTGCTGGTGCCCCTCGGGCTGGGCGCCTTCGTCGGGATGCAGGTGGCCGGCCCGCTGACCGACCGCCTCGGCGCGCGCGTCGTGGTGCCGGCCGGCGGCGTGCTGTGCGGCGCGACCTTGGTGCTGCCCGGTCTCTCCCGCGATCCGTGGACGCTTGCCGGTTCCCTGCTGGTCTTCGGCTTCTGCAACGGCTGCCTGGACGTGAGCATGAACGCCCACGCCGTGCACGTGGAGAAGGCGTACGGCCGCCCCGTCATGTCGGGCTTCCACGCCACGTTCTCCGTCGGCGGAGTCCTCGCCGCGCTCGTCGCGGCGGGTGCCACGAGCGCCGGTCTGCACCCGGCCGCGACCTTGGCCGCCGTCGGAGCGGTGGGCATCGTCATCGCCCTGGCCTCCGCCCGTGCCTTGATGCCGGCCGCCTCCGCCGCCGCCAGCAACGGCAGCACCGACACGGTGGAGGAGACGCACGCGTCACCGGCCGCCGCCCGCCGCGGCACCGCGGGGCGCGTCTGGCTTCTCGCCGTCCTGGCACTGATGGTCATGCTGTGCGAGGGCGCCGCCAACGACTGGAGCGCCCTGCACCTGGAGGACGTCCTCGGTGCGCCCGCCGGCACCGCCGCCTTCGCCTACGGCACCTTCGCGGCGGCCATGACCACCGGCCGTCTGCTGGCCGACCGTTTCGTCGCCCGGTTCGGCTCCTTGGCGATCCTGCGTCACGGCGCCGCCACGGCCGCCGTCGGCATCACGCTCGTGGCCCTCGGGCCGTGGATGTGGGCCGCGTTCGTGGGCTGGGCGCTGTTCGGCCTCGGCCTGTCCGGGTGTGTCCCGCAGTTGTTCAGCGCGGCCGGGCACGCCGACCCCGCCGCCGCGGGCGCCAACGTCTCCCGCGTCGCCGGGCTCGGCTACGTCGGCATGCTCGCCGGCCCCGCCGTCATCGGCTGGCTGACCCACCTCGTCACCCTCAACCACGCCTTCGTCCTGCTGACCCTGCTGTGTGCGACCACCGCCGTGGGTGCGCGGGTCCTGCGTACGGAATCCGGCCGCACGCCACGGAGCGAGATGGCGGGCGTCGGTCCCTGACCGCTTGTGCGGCACGGTCCTGACCCCCGTGCCGCACAAGCCTCCCCCTGCCCGGCCGCCGTCGTCCGGGTACGGAAGACCGCAGCCGATCGACGGACGCGCCGACCGAAGGAGCCCCCGTGCCCGTGCCCCACGCCCTGCCCGCCCGCGGCCGTGTCGGTGTCGTGCTGCCCCGTGACCTCCCCGTCGCCGAGGTGCTGCCGTACGCGCGGCGAGCCGAAGAGCTGGGCTTCGACCAGATCTGGGTGGTGGAGGACCTCGGCTGGCGGGGCGGCATCGCCCAGGCCGCCTCCGTCCTGGCCGACACCACGAACGTCACCGTCGGAATCGGCATCCTGCCCGCCGGCGCCCGCAACGTGTGCTTCGCCGCGATGGAACTGGCCACCCTCGCCCAGCTCCATCCCGGCCGCGTCCTCGCCGGTATCGGCCACGGCATGCCCGACTGGATGCGCCGGGCCGGATCCTGGCCCGACAGCCCACTGACGCTGATCAAGGAGTACACCACCGCACTGCGCCGGCTGCTGCGGGGCGAGCCCGGCCCCGCGAACGGCCGCTATGTGCGCTGCGAGGGCGTCGTCCTCACGGAGACGCCCGACGTCGTCCCGCCGGTCGTCCTGGGCGTCCGCGGCCCCCGGTCACAGAAGGCGGCGGGCGAGGTCGCCGACGGACTCCTCCTGGCCGAGCCCGCCGCCCCCGCCTACATCACCGCGTCCCTGCAACACCTCGGCACCGCCGCCACCACGGCCGCTCCGGAGGTCGTCACCTACGACGCGGCCGCCGTGGACGACGACGAGGAAGCCGCCCTGGCCCGCGTCCGCACCGGTCTGGAGGCGATCGGCGAGCCGGACTGGGCCGCACACATCGACCCGCTGCCCTTCGCCGCCGAGCTGCGCGCGCACCGCGCGGCCTGCCCCGACGCCCGGCACTTCGCCCGGACCATGCCCGCGGCCTGGGTCCGCGAACTGAGCGTCGCCGGCACTCCGAGCCAGGCCCGCGCGGCTATCGACGCCCGCCACGCCGCCGGTGCGACCAGCGTCGTCCTCGCCCCCACCGGTCCCGACGCCCTGGCATCCCTCGACTCGCTCGCCCGCGCTCTCGACCAGCGCCCCTGACGGCCTACCGGCGCCGGTCACGGCAACGGCCCCGTAGACTCACCGGGGAACATCGCACGACAGGGGGGAAGGTCATCACCGTGACACAGCAGGACGGCCATCGCCTGGCGTGGGGAGACATACCGGTCTACGACAGGCTGGTGGCGGAGATGGGCGACGTGCCCGCCGAGGTCAGCAGGGCGGCCGCCCACCTGCTGCGGGAGACGGAACGCGCGATCGACTTCAGTTCGCTGCGCCACTGGACGTACTGAACGGGCACCTGACACCGGCCAGGCGGGGGCTGGGCGCGAGGTCCGCGCGGGGCGGTTCCGGGCGCGTCAGAGCGTCTTGATCTGGCCGCCGTCGATGACGGTCTCCGTTCCCGTGATGTTGGCGGCGAGGGGCGAGGCGAGGAACAGGACGAGGTCGGCGATCTCCTGCGGCTCGGTGATCCGGCCCGAGCTGATGCCCATGCTCTGCGGCACGACACTGTCGAGCGCTTCCTGCGCGGTGGTGCCGGCGGCCGCGGCGGTGGCGTCGGCGAAGCCGCCCGGCGCGGTCCAGAACGGGGTGCGGACCGGCCCCGGGGCGATCGCGTTGACGCGGACGCCCTGCGGGGCGAACTCCTCGGACAGGGACTTGTTGAGGTTGGTCAGCGCGGCCTTGGCCGCCGAGTAGTCCACGACCATCGGGAAGGGCAGCCGGGCGTTGATCGAGCTGATGTTCACGATGGACGCGCCGTCGGCCGCGACCAGATGGGGGAGGGCCGCGCGGCTGGCGCGCACGGCGCTGAAGAAGGTCAGCTCGAAGATGCGCTGCCAGTCGGCGTCACTGACCTTGAGGAACGACTCGCGGGGCTCGGCGGCCCCGACGTTGTTGACGAGGATGTCCAGCCGCCGGTGACGCTCCACGGCCTGCTGGACCAGCGTCTCGGCCCCCTCCGTCGTGGACAGGTCCACGGCCACGATCGTGACGTCGTGCTCGGCTGCGAGGGTCTCCAGCTCGGGTGAGGCGGTGCGGCTGCCCGCGACGACCTTGACACCCTCGCGGGCGAGCCTGTCGACGACGGCCAGGCCGATGCCCTTGCTGGCTCCGGTGACGACGGCGACCTTGTCCTTGAGGTGCAGTTCCATGACGGTCTCTTTCTGGAATGATCGATACATAACAATGGTAGGGGGAACCGGGGAAGCGTGCGCGGTGGCGGGGGCGAGCGGTTCCCGGGCTGTCAGTCCAGCGCGCGCAGCGCCGTGGACAGGGCGTCCTCCATGAACTCCCTCCCCAGCTGTGCCCGGCCGGCGATTCGGACTCCCTGGATGAACGTGGTCAGGAACCTGGCCAGCTCCCTCGGGTCCTTCTCGGGTGCCAGTTCCCCCCGCGCCTGGGCCCGCTCGAGGGCTCCGGCGAGCAGGGACTCCACCTGCCGGATCGCGCTGCTGACGCGGTCCGCCGCCGTGGGCCGGTCGGCGCACTGGGTGGCCGCGTTGACCACCAGGCAGCCGCGCGTGGGGTCGGCCAGGTCCGCCTCCACCAGGGATGCGAGCACCTTGCGGACGGCGGTCCGGATCTCGGTCTCCTCGTCGAGGATCCGCTCCAGATCGCTGCCCTGAAGGGAGGTGTAGCGCTCGAGGGCGCGGAGGTAGAGCCGCTCCTTCGAGCCGAAGGCCGCGTAGAAGCTGCCACTGCCTATCGACAGCTCCTTCAGCAGGTCCTGCAGGGACGTCTCGGCGTAGCCCCGGCGCCAGAACAGGTCCATGGCGCGGTCCACCGCCTGATCGATGTCGAACTCCCTGGTGCGTGCCATACGGCCAGACTAGCGCGCTTTCTGGAATAGTCAATCAACTATTACGGGCCCGATTGGCCGGCGAGGTCGGAGTGACCACCTTTTCGGGGCCGCCCCTCAAGTCGGCTGCGCAAGGGCCCACTTCACAGGCATGGCCGCCGAAATCGGTTGTTTCCGTGCGCAGTCGAAGGCGGCGCGCGCATACCGTCCCGCCCTCGATGTGAGACGCGCCTCATCGGGCCGCCTCGGCGGTGTGTCCGGTGTCACGCATTCAAAGTGGCGCCCAAGTTGTGTGCATCACAGCGTAAATGTCCCTTTAGCGTCCATTCTCTTCATGGCTACCGACTTCCGAAGTGGAGCCCATCGGCCAGCTCTTGGGCACGAAGTTCTCAAGAGGCCCATGACGCAGCACTCGCGACGTTCCTCCTCGATCCCCAGGAAAGGTGCCCCACCATGGCCGCTTACGTCTGTCCTCCTGCCGTGATCCACGGCGAGCACGCGGTGAAGACCAGCCAGATCGTGGCCGAGGTGCGCGACCGTCACCCCAACGCGGCCTGGGAGCCGCGGATCGACGGCATCGCGGCCAGCACCGGTATCGAGACCCGCGGGTGGATGCTGCCCCTGGAGACCGCCGTCGCGCCGGGCAACGGCAGCGGCCTGCGGTCCCTCGGTGTCGACGCGGCCCAAGAGGCCCTGGCCCGCGACGGGTTCAGCCCGCAGGACGTGGACCGCGCGATAGCCGCCCTCGAGGCGGTACCCGCTCCGCAGACCGTCCAGGAACGCACCGCACCTGCCTGGGAAGCCGTGCAGTCCTACGGTGAGCGCGCCGCGCGTGGGGCCCTGCAGATCGCCGGGCTGGACGTCGCGGACGTCGACTGCCTGATCACCAGCAACTCCACCACCCCGGCGCTGCCGGGTCTGGACGTCGCCCTGGCCAACCGGCTCTCCCTCCGCGACGACGCCATGCTGCTGCCGGCCTCGCAGTGGGCCTGCGTCGCCGGGACCCGTTCCCTGGCACTGGCGGCCGAGCTCGTGGCCGCTGACCCCGACCGGGTGGTCCTGGTCGTGATCGCCGAGGCGCTGAGCACGACCTACCAGCCCGCGGACGACACCCTGGAGTCCCTGATCGTCCGGCTGCTGTTCGCGGACACCGCCACCGCCGTGGTGGTCACGGGCCGACAGCGGCGCGAGTCGGTCCTGCGGCTGGACGCCTCCTGGAACCACACCCTGCCCGGCACCCAGGACCTGCACCGCCTGGAGACCCGGTCCGACGGCACCCACTTCGTGATGGACCGGCGCGGACCGCGGGCCGTGCAGGAGACGGTCACCGCCATGTGGGAGTGGCTGCGCGTCCGCTACCAGGACGAGCCCGGATCCTGGCACCCCGACGTGCTGCTCGCCCACCCCGGCGGCACCCGGGTGCTGGAGTACATGGAGCAGACGATGCCCGACACGTGGCCGTCCGGCCTGCTGGACCACAGCCGGGCCAGCTACACCACCGGCAACCGCGGCGGCGCCGCCGTGTTCGACATCATGCGGCGGGCGTACGACGCCGGCCAGGAGCCGGGCAGCCGCGCCGTCCTGTACGCGGCCGCACCCGGCCTCAGCGCCACCGCCCTGGCGGGGGAGTGGCTGTAGGGGACCGGCCCCGGCCCTCGCCCTACGGCCGCGTCACCTCGCGACCTCCGCCCAGATCACCTTGCCGGTGTCCGTCCACCGCACCCCCCACCGGGTGGTGAGCCGGTGCACGACGCGCAGGCCGCGGCCGCCGTCGTCGTAGGGGGCGCCCCGGCCGAGACGTGGCCTGCCGTTGCCGGTGTCGCCCACCTCGCACAGCAGCCCGTGACCGGCCCTGATCAGCCGTACGGTGATCGGGCCGGTGGCGAACCGCACCGAGTTCGTCACCAGCTCGCTGACCAGCAGCAGGACGCTGTCCCGGGTGTCGTCCCTGATCTGCCACTGCCGCAGCAGCACCGAGACGTACCCGCGGGCCCGGGCGGGCGCGTCGTAGCGGGCGGGCAGCCGCCAGGTCGCGGTGTCCCCCTGGCGGTAGCCGATCATGCGCGCGAGCAGCAGTGTCACGTCGTCGCGCTGCCGCGGCGGCGCCAGCGTGGACACGACGTGCCGTGCGGCCTTGGGCAGGGCGTCCCAGGGGTGCACCGTGGACACGGCTTCCGTCAGCCTGCCGATCCCCTCGTCGATCGACAGGGCCGGATCCTCCACCAGCCCGTCGGTGTAGAGGGCGAGCAGGGAACCCGGAGGCGCGTCAAACGTGTGCACGTCAAAGGGCTCGCGCAGTGCGAACTCGGCGCCCAGGCCGGGATGAGGACGGACCGCGAGCGGACCCGCGTGCCCGTCCGGCGTCACCAGGACCGGGGGCAGGTGCCCGGCGCTGGACAGCGACACACGGCGGCTGACCGGGTCGTAGAGGGCGATGCAGCACGTCGACCCGAGCGCGCTGTAGCCGGCCGCAAGACCGGACTCCGCGTCGTCCAGCATCGTCACGGTCTTGTCCAGGTGCTCCAGCACCTCGTCGGGCGCCAGTCCCGCCGACAGCAGCGCGCGGGCCTCCATGCTCAGCTGGCCCATGGTCGCCGCGGCGCCCAGACCGTGCCCGACGACGTCACCGACCACCAGCGCGGTACGGCCGTCCGGCAGCGGGAAGCTGTTCACCCAGTCGCCGCCGACGCCCGCGCTGTCGGGGGTGGCCGGCTGGTAGACGCTCGCGATCTCGACCGTGTCGCCGCCGGTCCGGGGCAGCAGCCGGCGCTGCAACGCCAGCACCTGCGTGTGCTCGCGCTGGTGCTGGCGGGCCAGATCCACGTGATGGGCGGTCCTGGCCACCAGTTCCTGCAGTTCGAACAGCTCGCTGTCGCGGAAGGGGCGGTCGGCCCGCCGCCACACCTCCGCCACGCCCAGCACGACCGGCGGCTCGCCGTCCAGGACCAGCGGGATGCACGCCACACCGGCCGACCGGTCACCGGGCACCAGCGCACGCATCACGCGCGGACTGCCCAGCACCCGCTCGACGGCCTCCCGGTCGGGAATGACGATGGCCTGCGGCGCGTCGTCCCGCTGCACCGCCTGCGCCAGCATTCGGCTCGCGTCGCTCGGAAGGTCGTCGCCCGGAGTCACGTAACCCTCGGGCCACGCCCGGTCCGGCACCAGGGCCGCCCGCCGCAGCCGGATGCGCCCCCGCGTCTTCTCGGAGACCCCCTCGCCCGTCCACACCGCGAAATCGAGGTCGATGGCCGCCACGTCTCCCCAGGCCAGCAGCGACTGAGCCAGCGACTGCGCGGTCTCGCCGATGTCCAGCGAGGTACCGATCGCGGTCTCGGCGGCGTACAGGTGCAGCCTCCTGGCCATGGCGATGACGGAGACGGTCAGGCTCTCCTCAGGCAGCGCGGCGGGCAGGATGCTCAGCGACACCACCAGCTCCGAGCCGTCGGCACGCCGCAGCCGCTGGATCCGCGCGACATGCGCCTCACCGGTCTCCAGGACCTGCCGCAGCCGCCGGGTGACCGTCGGTACGTCCCCCGGCGGCAGCAGATCGACGAAGGGACTCCCGGTCACGGCGTCGACGCCCGCGAACACGGGGGCGTCCAGGTTGCAGCGGGTGATCCGCAGGTCCCGGTCGAGATTGATCGCGCCGAGAATCTGGTCCTGACGGCCGGCCGTCCCGTTGTCCGGTGCGCGCCCCCCGGTGGCGCGCTCACCCTGCGCGTCGGCGGGACCGCCCTCCGCCGCCGCCCCGCCACCCGGGATGTAGCGGCTCAGGGCACTGCTGACCAGGCCGAACGGCGAAGAGGACGAAGACGAAGGGGAGGGTGTGGAGTCCATGCGGCTCTCTCGGCAATCCCCGGCGCTACGCCGGGACCGTACTCGGACCCGTGCGACCGGAGCCCCGAGATCCCTGACCGCACACCTCATTGAATAACACCGGAAGTCGCTTCGCCCACACCAGCGGATCACGCGCCGACCGCGCACAGTGAGGGACCGGGCTTGACCTTGACACGTTGGTAAGGTGTGCCCTGGCTGCAGGAGGTGGTCCCGATCAACGTGACCAACGGAACACCGCAGCACACCCGCGTCGCCGACGCACTGAGCGCCGACAACGCGTCGGTCCGGCTCCGGGCAGCCCTGGCCGCCGGCTCGTCCGCCGATCCCGGCTTCCTGGAACCGCTCGTCGAGCGGTGCGCGACCGAGCCCGACTTCTTCGTGCGCGACATGCTGTCCTGGGCACTGACCCGGCTCCCACCGGAGTTCGCCCTGCCCCGGATCCGCCAGGAGCTCGACTCCGAGCACGCCCAGGCCCGCAGCCAGGCCCTGCACACCCTCTCCAAGATCGGCGACGGGAGCGCGTGGCCCTGGATCACGCGTGACACGCTGCACGACGCGGACGAGGAGGTCGCACGGACGGCGTGGCGCGTCGCGGTCGCCCTCGTGCCCCAGGATGAGAAGAAGGACCTGGCCGCCGAACTCGTCACCCAGCTCGGCCGCGGTGACCGCGGCGTGCGGCTGAGCCTGAGCCGCGCCCTCGTCGACCTGGGACACGAGACCGAGGCGGTCCTCGCGAAGGCCGCCGAGCATCCCGACGCCGCGGTGGCCGCGCACGCCCGCGCCACCGCCTGGCTCCGGCGCAACCCGGAGGCCGGTCGCGACGAGGCGATGCGCGTCGTCATGCTCGGCCCGGAGCGAGCGGCCGCGGCCGACACGGTCGCGTCGGGGACCGCCGGGATCCCGAGCGCCGGGGAACCCGGGGAGACCGTGCGGTGCTGATCGGTGAAGTGGCCCGCCACTCCGGGGTGAGCGCGAGGATGCTCCGGCACTACGACGCCCTGGGGCTGGTGCGCCCGACCGGCCGCACCACCGGCGGCTACCGCGAGTACTCCGCCGAGGACGTCCGCAGGATCTTCCACGTGGAGAGCCTGCGGTCCCTCGGGCTCTCGCTCAAACAGATCGGGCGCGCGCTTCAGGACCCGGTCTTCACACCGTCCGCCCTCGTGAGCGACCTGATCCGGTGGACGGAGGACCGCCTGGAGCGGGAACGCGAGCTGCTCGAGCGGCTCCGCGCGATCGACGCGTCGGCACCCGCCGGCTGGCAGGACGTCCTGCGCGTCGTCGAACTCATGCAGGGGCTCGACTCGGCCAGTGCCGCGCGCAGGCAGCAGACGGTCCTGGCCGGGCCGGACGCCGGAGCGGTCCCCGCCGAGCTGCTGGCCGGCGCGGTCCTCAGCGAACCGGACCCCGTCGTCGCCGGCGCCCTGCGCTGGGCGCTCGCCCGGTCGGGAGCCGGCGCCGTGGCGACACTGACAGCGGGCGTGCGCGCGGAGGACGTCGCGGTGCGTCGGCGCGCGGTGCAGGCCGTCGCGGCGATGCCCGAGGCACCGGGGGCGGCCGCCGCGCTCACGGGCGCGCTCGGGGACCCGGACGCGACGGTGCGTGGGCACGCCGCTCTTGCACTGGGCAGGCGCGGCGTGCACGCGGCCGTGCCGGCACTCGTCCGCATGGTGGTCGAGGGGCGGAACGACGTCGACGCGGCGGAGGTCCTGGGAACGCTGGCCCAGGACCAGGGCCAGGACGGTGATCAGGACCAGGACCCGGGCCAGGAGCAGAGCGACGGCGACCACGACCAGGACCACGGCCGGGCCCCGGCGCGGGCGGACCGGATCCTGACCGCGCTGGCCGACGAACTCGCCCGCCCCACAGCGGACTCCGCGACCCGTATCCGCCTCACTCAGGCACTGCTCGAACTGCCGGGAACCACCGCGCGGGACACCCTGGCCCACCTGGCCCGCGACGACGACCCCGCTGTCGCCCTCATCGCCTCGGCCTTCTCCGCAGTCCTCGACGAGCGGGTGCCTCAGGAGACACGAGGTGGCCCCGGAGCCTAGGTTGCTCCGCATGACCCGCACGGAGATCGAGATCACGGCGGAGCTGGTCCGGGACATCCTCCGCGAGCAGCACCCCGACCTGGCCGACCGCCCCCTGGAGCTCGGCGCGCGGGGCTGGGACAACCAACTGTGGCGCCTCGGCGACGACTTGGCCGTACGGCTGCCCTGGGCGACACAGGACGCCGATGAGCTGCTGCGCAAGGAGCACGCGTGGCTGCCCGGCCTCGCGCCGCGCCTTCCGCTGCCGGTTCCCGTCCCGCAGCGGCTCGGGGAGCCCTCCGCCCGGTTCCCGCGGCCTTGGACCGTGACCACGTGGGTTCCGGGCGAACCGGCCGACCGCGCCCCCGCCACACGCGCCGCGGACGCGGCCGACAGCCTGGCCGCCTTCCTGACGGCCCTCCACCGGCCGGCGCCCGACGGGGCGCCCCTCGGCCGTGACCGCGGGGGGCCGTTGGCCGACCTCGCCGGGCACTTCGCGGGCGGGCTCGCCTCGGCCACCGAACTGCGGCTGGTCCCCGACCCGGACGCCGTCCGCGCGGTCTGGGAGGACGCCGTCGCCGCGCCGTGCTGGACGGGCCCCGCCGTGTGGCTCCACGGCGACCTCCACCCGGCCAACATCCTGACCCTGGACGGCACTTTCTGCGGTGTGATCGACTTCGGCGACCTCTGCGCCGGTGATCCGGCCTGTGACCTCGCCGCCGCCTGGATCCTGCTGCCGGACGGCGCCACCGACCGCTTCCACGCCGCGTACCGGCCGGCCCCGGACGCCGCGACCCTGCGCCGCGCCCGAGGCTGGGCGGTACTGCGCGCCCTGGGCGGCCTCCTCATCGGCGAGGCGGGCGTCCACGGCGGCCCGGGCGGGAAGCCCACCTGGGGGCCACCCGCCCGCATCGCCATGCGACGCCTCACCGAGGCGGCCCGCCTCGGCTGAGACGGGGGCGACACCGCTGGGGGACCGGTCTCAGCTCGTCGCTTTCCCGGCAGGCGTGACGGTGAGGGTGCACAGGCGCTTGGTGGCGCGGGTGAGGGCGACGTAGAGGTCGCGCTCGCCTCCCGGGCGGGCGGCGGTGATCCCGTCCGGGTCGACCACCACGGTGGCGTCGAACTCCAGGCCCCGGGCCTGGGAGGCCGGCACCAGTCGGGCGTGGTGCTCGATGCCGGCGGCCATGAGCTGCTCCGTTCTCTCGTCGGCGCAGATCACCCCGGCCAACTCGCCCGGGTGCGCGGCGGCTTGGTCCCGCAGCTCGCGCAGGAGCGCGGTGACGAGTGCGTCCGGGGTGGTGGCGAGGTTCCGGGGCACCTCGCCGTGCCGGATCGACCGGATCGTGGGCCGGCCGGGGGCGATGCGGGCGAGCAACTCGTCTGTGACGGCGAGGATTTCCTGCGTGGTCCGGTAGCTGACGGTCAGGGTGCGCAGGTCGAAGCGGCGACCGAGCTCCGGGCCCAGCGCCTCCTTCCAGTCGCGGGCCACCGTCGTCGGTCCCGCCTGGGCGAAGTCCCCGACCAGCGTCATCGACCTGCCCGGGCAACGCCGCACGATCATCCGCCACTGCATGACGGTGAGTTCCTGGGCCTCGTCGACGACGACGTGGCCGAAGACGTGCTCGGGCGGGCCGTCCACCAGGCTCGCCGCCTCGTCCAGGAGCGCCACGTCGGCGTCCGTCCAGGGCGCTCCGGGTGCACGCCGCAGCAGCGCCCGCTCGCCGGCGGTGAGCCGCGGCAGGAAGGCGGCCAGCGCGTCGGCATCCGTCAGCAGGGCCTCGACCACGCCGGCGGGCGTCAGCCGCGGCCACAGGTCCTCGACGGCCCGATCGAGCAGGGCGTCGTCCAGCAGGTCGGCGCGCACGGTGTCGGCGTCGAACTCGTCGGCACCGGTGGAGGGCGCGTCCTCGATGCCGAGGCTGCGCAGGTCCGTTGCCGCGGCCCGGTCGAGGTCGAGGCCGGTCAGCTGGGCCACCTCGGCGTCGATGCGTTCGAGCGCCTCGGCGCCGCTGCGGGCGAGCTCCCGGACGAGGGCGTCGACCAACAGCTCCTTGAAGTGCCGACGGGCCCGGTTGTGCGCGAGACCGCTGGTCCGCGCCGACTCCCGCGCGTGGACGACGTCCCGGTCCGGCAGGCGGATCCACTCCTGTCCGACCGCGATCTCGAAGCGGCCGCCCGGGGCCTGCCGCGAGCGGAGCGCGGCAGCCAGCCCGTCGGCCAGCGCTGCACCGCCCTTCAGGCGGGCCACCTCGACGGGGTCCGAGGCGCTCGGCGTGACGCCGGCCAGTTCCTCGCAGGTCGCCAGGACGACGTCGTTCTCGCCGAGCGAGGGCAGGACCTGGCCGATGTATTCGAGGAACCGTGCGTTCGGGCCCAGCACCAGCACGCCGCGCTCGGACGCCTTCGGGAACGCGTACAGCACGTACGCGGCACGGTGCAGCGCCACCACCGTCTTGCCGGTGCCCGGACCGCCCTGCACCACCGTCACCCCGCGGTGCGGCGAGCGCACGATGGCGTCCTGCTCGGCCTGGAGCGTGGCGACGGCCGTACCCATACGGCCCGTTCGCCGCTCCTGGAGCGCCGCCGTCAACGGGTCGTCGCCGACCACGTCCTGCCCGGTCGGCGCCGAGCCGTCGAGCAGCTCGTCGCTCACACCCACCACCGAGCGGCCCGCCAGGCGCAGATGGCGGCGCCGCCGCAGCTCCATGGGGTGCACCGGCGTGGCCTCGTAGAAGGGCCGCGCGGCCTCCGCCCGCCAGTCCACCAGGACGGGCAGCTCGTCCGACTCCCTGTACAGTCCCAGCCGCCCGATCCGCAGGACGGTTCCGTCCGCCCGGTCGATCCGGCCGAAGACCAGCCCCTCCTCGGCCCCCTCAAGACGGCGTACCTCTCGCGCCAGCCGCCCGGCCGCCACCTCCCGCTCGTACACCTCCCCCGCGCCGTCGGCCGGCGACGCGAGCACGGCCGCCAGCTCCTCCCGCGTCCCGGTCAGCCGCTCGTCGAACAGCTCGCCGATGAACGAGACTTGAGCCCGCTCGAGCTCCACCTCGCGCGCGGTGACGTCGTTGATCTGAGTCAAGAAAAAGCCCTCTCGGCTCGACCGGCCATCTGTCGAGGCGCCACTATGCAGAGGCTTTCCGGGAAAGTAAATATTGACCAAACCGGGTGGAACGTGTCCTCCGGCGCGGTAGCGCGCCCGCAGGCGGTTCAGGTACCGGGGGTCAGCGAACGGAGCTCGCCGTCGAGGACGCGGATCAGCTCACCGACCCGTCCGCCGCCGCCCGGCGCCGCCGGGAACCGCTTGAGCACGTCGACGACGACCGGTGTCGCGCGGCGCACCGTCCGCTCGAGGCTCGCGGCGCCGACGTCCCGTTCGTCGCCGGCGACGAGTTCGGCGGCCCTGGCCGCGTACGCGCCGGCTCCGAGGATGTGCTTGACCTGGGTGGGCTTGGCCAGCGGATGCAGGTAGGCGGAGCCCGCCGCCGACATCGCCGCCCACGCGGCCTCCCGCGCAGCCGGGGTCCCCGCGCTCCTGGCCGCCTTGAGGGCCGCCGACGCCGTGTCGCGCAGCGCCTTCCCGCGTTCGCCGCCCCGGGCGAACTCCCACGCGGCATCGACGGCCTCCCGGGGCCGCGCGTCGTCCGGTCGGTCGGCCTCGAACACGTCGAGCACCGTCTCCGCGCACGCGGCGGCGAACGCCGCGACCTCCCGAAGGTCCCGCTTGCTCAGAACGATCTCGCCCGCGCCCTCTGTCATGGGTCCATTGTCAGGGTTCGTTGTCGTGGGTTCGCTTCCCCCGATCGCGATGTTCCGGACCGGCGCCCTTCGGCCGTCGGAACGCATACGATGCGAGGCAAGCGGAGTCGTAGCGCAGAGGTCGTCGCGCGCGGTCTCCAAAATCGCGAGGACGCCGGTTCGATTCCGGCCGGCTCCGCCCACTTCAGCCGTGTGAGACGCGCACACGGCGGCACACCGGCGATGATTCGGCTCAGCGCAGTACGGCCGCCAGCAGGTCCGTGCCGAGTGCCGTCAGGTCCGGCACGTTGAGGCTGTGGCGGACGTAGCGGCCCTCTCGGCGGGCCGTGAGCAGGCCCGCGCGGCGCAGGACGGCCAGATGGCGGGAGACCTCCGGCGCCGAGAGCTCCCAGGCGTGCGCCAGCTCGCCGGTGGTGTGGGGGCCGCGAGCCAGGGTGCGCAGCAGCCGCAGCCGTACGGGATGCGCGAGCGCGTCGAGGCGCAGCGTCACCGTCTCCAGCGGTACCGGCTCCGACGGAGTCGGCTCGGCCACGGGGTACTGCACGACCGGATGCCACCCCGGCGCGTGGACGGCCACCAGGTGCGGGCGGCCGTAGACGCTCGGGATGAAGGTGACCCCGCTCTCGCGGGCGCTGGTCGCCTTGTCCTGCACCTTGTCGACGACGATGCAGTCGCCGTCCGGTGCCAGGGTGACCGCGCCGGAGACCGAGGCGAGCGCCGCGCCGATGCCCTGACGCCTCAACAGGTCCTTCTTCAGGCGGAGATCGGTGGCGAGCCGGACGGCGACGCCCGTCCAGGCGGTGTCGAAGAACGCGGCGGCGCACCGCTCCAGGGTGTCCCGTACCCGCGCCCGCACCGCTGCCGGGTCGGCCAGCAACCGCTCCGCGAAGGCCTCCTGCAGCGCGCCGCGCGCCTGGGCCACGTCCAGGGCGCGCTCGCGGGCCGTCGCGTCGGTCAGCGGCGACCTCCCGGCGAAGTGGACCCGGTTGCTGCCGCACGTGGTGACGAGCGCGGCGGTCACGTACCGCTCGTCCTCGATCCGGTCCACGTCGTCCAGTTCCTCGGCGAGGGTCGGCCGGGGCCGGCCGGGGATCATGAAGTCGGCCTGCGAGGACCGCCAGAGGAACTCCGCCTCCCTGAGCCGCTCGGCCAGCTCCGGCGACAGCCCGGCCCAGACGTCCGCGGCCCACCCGGCGAGCTGCGGATGGTGACCGGGTTCGGCCAGGACATGCAGCATCGCGGTCAGCTCGGCCAGCGGCGAGGCAGCGAACCGCACCCCGTCGGCCGGCTGACCGCCGATGTCGATCCTCAACGTCATCCCGCCATCATCACCGCCTCGACAGCCGTCGGCGAGGTGGGTTGACGGTTCCCGTCAACCCACGTGCCCGGCCGATCAGGCGCCCGCACCGTCTGACGTCATGGCAACCACCACCAAGATCAGGCCCCGCAATCTCGTCCGCGCCTCCGGAGGCCCCCGCTACGCCGTCGCCCTGGCCGTGGACGCGCTCGGCACCGGACTGCTGCGGCCGTTCCTGCTCCTGTACGGGGTGACGGTACTGGGACTGTCCGCGCCGGTCACCGGGGCCGCCATGACGGCAGGCGTCGTCGCGGGTCTCGTGTGCGTACCCGCCGTGGGCCGATGGCTCGACCGGGGCGCACGCAGCACGGTCGTGGCGGCGTCGATGCTGGTACGGGTGCTCGGCGTGGCGCTGCTGCTGGCCACCCCCGCGGGGCACGTGTGGCCGTTCGCCGCGGCGGCGCTCTTCCTCGGCATCGGCAACCAGTCCTGGCCGGTCGCCCACGCGGCGCTCGTCGCCACGGTCGCCCACGGCCGGGAACGCGACACGGCGCTCGCCGCGGGCCGTGCCCTGCGCAACGCCGCTCTGGGCGTCGGCGCGCTCATCGCCACCGTGACCCTGACGGGCGGCACCACCGCGCTGCGGGCGCTGGCCGCCGTCACCGGACTCGCGTACCTCGCCGCCGCGGCCCTGGCCTGGTCGGTCCACCTGCACGCGCGCCCGGCCGCAACCCCGGGCAGGGAGTCCGGCGCAGGGCCCGCGCCCCGGCTGCGCGCCCTGCTCGCCGCCAACGTCGTCTACGTCTTCTGCCTCAACGTCCCCGAGATCGCGCTGCCCCTCGTCCTGGTCGTCCAGCTGCACGCCTCCCCGGTGTGGTCGGCGGCGATCTTCGTGGCCAACACGGTGCTGGTGGTCACGTTGCAGGTGCCGGTCACCATCCTGATGTCCCGGTTCTCCCGGGGTACGGCGCTCGCGCTGGCCGGGGTGGTACTCACCGCCTCCTACCTCGGCTTCCTGGTGGCCACCTCACTGGGCCGGGGCTGGGGTGCACCGGCCGTCGCCGTCGTGTCCGTGGTGTGCACCCTCGGCGAGATCGTCTACGCGGGCAGCGCCACCGCGCTGGTCACCCGTCTCGCCCCCGCCCATGCCCTGGGGCGCACCCTCGCCCGCCTCGAGCTCTCCACCGGCTTCGGCCTGGCGGTCTCCCCGGCGGTCATCACCGCCCTCGCGCCCCACGGCCCGGCCGCCCTGTGGGGCAGCCTCGCCGCCGCGACACTCCTGTCCGCCTCCGTCGTCGCCACGGACGAAGGGGCCCGGCAGCCGCGAGCACCCCGGCCCGGGCCTGTGCCCGGACCGGAGTGCTCGTGACGCAGGGCCGCTCCACACGCAAGCGCGCGGCTCAGAAGTCGTCGGCGCCGTTGCGGAGTTCGGGGGTCCAGTAGCCGGTGAGCGCCTTGGCCGGGTCGACGGCGACACCGCCACTGCCGGGTGCGTTGACAGCGATGACGGTGGAGTCGCCCTCCAGCACGACGGAGAACGCCGACACGGGCTCGTCGTCCTCGTCGACGCCGCCGTCCGACAGCTTCACCAGGGCGTAGGCGGGAGCCCCCGCGGTGAGCACGACCGGCGAGGCCGGCTTGCTCTTGGCGACGGCCGGGACGTCCTGCTTGTGGCTCTCCAGGAACTGGATGTGCGGCGCGCCCGCCAGCCGGCAGGAGTGGCCGGAGGTGTTCTTCGCCGTGAGGACGATGTGCGTGGTGGGCGGGCCGCCCTGGGTGGCGGCGGTGACCCTGACGTCCCGCGCGGTGCAGACCCGGGTGGCGGCGGACGCCGGCTCACCGGTCGAGCCCGTGGAGCCGCCCTCGTCGGCGCGGTCCGTCGAGCCCTGTGACGCCGTCGCCTGCGCCTGACCGGTCGAGTCCTTCGTGCCGGACGCGCCGCTCTGTTCGCCGCCGGCCGCCTTCCCGGCCGTCGAAGAGGTCGCCGCGGGAGCCGACTTGGTGGATGCGTCGCTCTGGCAGGCGGTGAGGGTCAGCGCGAGGGCCGCGCCGGCCGTGGCGAGCAGCATGGAGTGGTGACGCGGAAGGTTCATGGAAAGTTCCCCGTGAGTGGTGCGGGGCCGCGGCTGGTGCCGGCGGCCGGGATCGTTCTGACTGGGTGGTGCGGTGTCTCCCCGTTTCGCGCCCGTCGCGCGTACGCGGTGGTCGACGGGCGGCGAGCCGGTCGGTGCCCGTCCCCGGTCCGGACGAGGTCCGGTCCGGCGGCACCGTCCGTGGCGGACCGGTCGTCCGGGCTCCGTCCGTCCGGGAGGAGAGGTCCCGCGCCTGCCCTCAGTCGACCACCGGCCGGATTCGCGTCCCAGGCGGTTCCACCAGCAGAACTACCGTCCGTCATACTTCTGCCGGGGGGCTCGCGTCCGGACGAGCCGGATGATTGGGGGACATCGACGTGCGTGGTGGCACGCCTTCCACCGAGGACTTCGGGCAGCGGCTGCGCCTGCTGCGGACTCGTGCCGGAATGAGCCAGGAGGCGCTGTCGCACTCCGCCGGGGTGAGCGTCAGGGCTCTGGCCGACATGGAGCGCGGCCGCACCCGAGGGCCGCAGCGCCGTACGGTCCAGGCGCTGGCCGAAGCACTGGGACTGGACGACGACGAGGCGGCGGGCCTGGAGGCGTCCGCCGCGCTGGGGCGCCCACGCCCTCGGACGGCCGAAGGCCCGGCCGCGCCCGTCACGTTGGCCCTGCCGCGCGACATCCAGGACTTCACCGCACGCGACGCGGCCCTCGCCCGCCTGCGGGACCTGGCGCAGCACGCCGGCCCGGACCGGCCGCTGGTCGCCGTGGCCGCCGGACAGCCGGGACTGGGCAAGACCGCGTTCGCCGTGCACGCCGCCCACCGTCTCGCCCCGCACTTCCCCGACGGGCAACTCGCCCTGGACCTGCACGGCATGGACGCGGAGCCGACCACTCCCCGTGACGCGCTGGCCCGGCTGCTCGGCGCCATGGGCATCGCCGACGCCGCGATGCCGGCCGGCACCGACGAGCGCGCGAGCCTGTGGCGCTCCCTGGCCGCCGAGCGCCGGCTGCTCCTGCTGCTGGACAACGCCACCGACGAGGCCCAGGTCAGCCCGCTGCTGCCTGGCACCGGCCCGTCACTGACCCTCGTCACCAGCCGTCAGGCCCTGGCGGGCCTGACCTCCGTCCACCGCTGCGACCTGGCCCTGCTGCGGCGCGAGGAAGCGGTGGAACTGCTGAGCCGTATCGTCGGCCCCGAACGGGTGCGGGCCGAAGCGCAGGCCGCGCGCGACCTCGCCGATCTGTGCGGGCACCTGCCCCTCGCCGTCCGGATCGCCGGACAGCGCCTCCTGAGCCGCCCCCACGAACGCCTGGGCAAGCTCGTCGCCCGACTCGCCGCCGAGGGCCGACGACTGGACGGCCTCCAGGCCGGCAGCCTGCGGGTGCGCGCCGCCTTCGCGCTCTCCTACCGCCAACTGCGCGAGGAGTCACGGACGTTCCTGCGCCGCGCCGCACTGGCCGCGGGCGCGGACTTCAGCCCGGAGACCGGCGCGCTCCTGGCCGGGCTGCCCTACGACGAAGCGGTCGCCTGCGCCGAGGAACTCACCGACGCCGGACTCCTCCAGAGCGATCCCGTCGCCGAGCGTTACCGGTTCCACGACCTCCTCAGGCTCTACGCGGCCGAGCAGGTCGAGGCCGAGGACGGCCCCGCCGTGCGCGACGCGGCCCTCGACCGCACCACTCAGTGGATGCTGTCCCGGGCCACCGCCGCCGCGCTGCGCTTCGACGTCGACCACGACCACACGACGCCGTCCGCCGACCCGGACCCGGAGGGGGCGCCCACCGGCCGGGAGGAGGCGCGGGCCTGGCTGGAGGCCGAGCGGGCCCAGTGGCTCGCCGCACTGCGCCGCGCCCACGACACCGGGCGGCACCGGCAGGTGCTGGACACGGCGGAGGCGATGCACTGGTTCTCCGACCTCAACCAGCACTGGGAGCAGTGGGTCGAGGTCTTCCAGCGCTCCTCCGACTCCGCCCGCGCACTGGGCAGCAGGCGCGAGGAGGCGGCCCATCTCAACTACCTCGCCTGGGCCCACAACCTCTGCGTCCACGACCCCAGGTCGGCCCTGGTGGCCGCCGACGCCGCGATCGTGGCGGCCCGCGACAGCGGTGACGGACTCCAGGAAGGCTGGGCACTCGGCTACGCCGCGGGAGCCCTGCACCGACTGGACCGCACCGACGAGGCCCAGACGCGACTCCGCGAAGCGGCCCACTGTCTCTCCTCGCAGAGCTCACCCCAGGCGAGGCTGGCCGAACTGACGATCCTCAACACCCTCGGCACCCTGCTGCGCCAGATCGGCCGGGCGACGGAGGCCCTGGACATCCACCGCCGCAGCGAGCAGATCTGCCGGGCGGGCGTCCCGGGCCGTACGGATGAACTGATCGCGTTGTACCACGCGGTCGCCCGGCAGCAGATCGGCAACGACCTGGCGGCCCTTGAACGCTGGCAGGAGGCGGAGCCGCCGCTCCGGCAGGCGCTCGAAGCATTCGAGACCGCGCAGATGCCGGCCTGGGCCGAACAGGCCCGGCTCGACCTCGGCCAGGTGCTCGGCGCCCTGCGCCACCCCGAGGCCAGGGAGACACTGGTCGCCGCCCGCGACGCCCTCGCCGGGCTGAGAAGCCCACGACAGGACGAGGCCGCCACCGCACTCGCCGCACTCGACCAGGATCCCGCGGGCATGTGACCGTCCCGCGAACTCCGCCCGGACCTCCGCGACCCGGCCGCCCGCCGGTACGGGCTGGCGAACTCCGGTGAGCCGACCTGGCCTGCGGCGGCCCAGCACCCACCGGGCTCACGCGCGTGCGGGTCCCGGCTCCCACTCACGTGCGTGCGGGCCTCGGCGCCGCCCTCGGGCGCGTCGGACCCCAGCGCTGTGCTCACGTGCGTGCGAGACCCGGCACCGTACTCACTCCCGTACCGGCCACCGCTCCGGCCGCCGCCCGAGCAGTCGCAGCGTCTCCTCCAGTGGCCCGGACCCCGCGGCCTCCTCGGGCGCCCGCACCACCGGGGCGAAGGCGAAGCCGGGGCCCCGCAGCGCCGGGTCGGCGGGGACGCGCCGGGCGACGGCGAGTGCGGCGCCGAGCACGTCTTCCGGCAGCCGCACGCGCAGACCGAGGGTGGCGGCGACGTCCCACGCATGCGTCACGTAGTCGACGAGATGGAAGCCGACGGCTCTGCGGCCGGCGAAGCCGCCGCCCACCTCGGGCAGTGCGAACTCCTTTTCCGACACGCCCGGTTCGGCGAACGCGTCGAGTACGGCCGCGGCGGCCGCGCGGTGGGTCTTCGCCGGTTCGCTCATGTCACGCGGCTCCCGCCAGTGGGCGGCGTCCCGCCCCTCGCCCCGCGCGGCGGCCGCGAAACCGTGGTGCTGAGCCGTCATGTGCGCCACGAGCCGGCGCAGCGTCCACCCCGCGCAGGGGGAGTCGCGCTCCCAGTCGCCCTCCCCGGCCAGGTCCACCACACGGACCGCCTCGCGCACGGCGATCCGGTCCAACTCGACGAGGTCCGCTTCACTGGGTGTCATGGACCGAGGCTAGAACTGTGCGAACGGTCGTGCTACTTGTTTTTCAGGCGAGACCCGAAGCAACCCAGCCCGGGTTCAGTCGACTTGGGGCACCAGGTGCGGGTCGACCGCGGCCGCCCCCAGGCGTGCGGCGATCCCCGTGCGGGCCCGCCGGTAGGCCGTCTCCTCGCCGTGCAGGACCGCTATGCCGTTGGCCGTCTCCATCAGCGCCAGCAACTCGAAGACGAGCTGCGAGACATCGATGTCGGAGTGCAGTTCGCCCGCGTCACGCGCCTCGGCGACAATCTCCTCCACATGGGCCGACCAGTCGCGCTGGGCACGGACCACGGCGTCGTGCACAGGCCCCGAGCGGGCGTCGAACTCGGCGATGATCTCGTAGAAGAAGCAGCCGCCGGGGAAGACGCGGGTCCGTGAGTACTCCAGCCATGCCTCGCACAGCCGCCACACCCGCAGGACCCCGGCGGGCTGGGCCGTCACCGGACGCAGCACCCGCTCGGCGAAGACGCGTCCCGCTTCGCGCACGGTGGCGAGCTGCAGTCCCTCCTTGGAGCCGAAGAGCGCGAACACCCCGCTCTTGCTGAGCCCGAGTTCCGTCGCCAGCCGGCCGACGGAGAGGGCGTCGAGGCCCTCGATGGACGCGATCTCGACGGTCCGGCCCAGCACGAGCTGCCGTGTCCGGTTCCCCCGCTCGACTCGCCCGTCCGGCCGAGTCGTGGATATGCCCTTGCCTGCCACGCTGGGAACAGTAGCGCGTGGCAGGCAAGGTTCGTCTCGTCGGCGTGGGCTCACGCCCGCGGCGGCCGGGGTCGGGTCACGGGCGCGGGTCCCCCGCCCCTGACGGCCGTAGGCCGGACCCGTCGACCGTCGGCGGGGTCAGAAGTTGAGGAGACTGTTCTGCTGGACGGCGTTGGCCATTTCGCAGGAGTTCGCAAAGGTGTGTTTCCAGGAGGTGCGCGTGCCCTGCCAGACACCGTCGACGGTGACGGTGACCGGGGACCACAGTCGCGTGCAGGCCTGGCCGGGCGCCGTGGACAGCAGCGAGTCGAGCTTGCCGTCGGCGGAGCGCAGGTCCGCGCACGCCCCGGCGGGGTCGGGATGGGTGCCGCTCGCGCCGGGCATACAGCTCAGGGTGACTGCGCGAGCTGCGGTGTCGGTCGTCCCGCCGGGGTAGGACACGGTGAGGACCAGTGCCGAGGGCGCGTACAGGCTTGCCGGTGCCGCGGTGGCGGTGGCCGAGGTGACGGCGAGCGCTCCACCGATCAGTGCGGTGGCGGCTGCGGCGGTGACGGCGAAGCGCAGGTTCGTGCGCATGAATGCTCCTTCTGAGGGTCGGGGCCTTGTGGGCCGGGAGCAGCTTCGCCTGAGCAACGGGGCAAGGCCAGTTGACCAACCGTGTTTGAGACGTGCCGCACCTGTGCGCGAGATGTGAATGCCGTGTGGGCTGGTCACGGGCGCGGTGGACACCGCGTAAGTCATTATTCAGTTCGGATAGGTGTGAATCTGACTAGTCTTGGTAGGGGAAAAGCCCAGGTCGCCATGGTCATCACACGCGCAGAATGGCTGGAAGTGACGACCTGCCTACCCTCCGCGCCCAACGCGAGCCGCCCGTCAGTCCTCCTCGAAAGCCGCTACGACGAGGTCGGTGAGGAGCGCGCCGGCGGTCCCGTCCGGGTCGAGGTCGGGGTCGTAGATGGTGACGTTGAGTCCGACGCAGCGCGGGGAGCGGACCAGGGGGCGCAGCAGGACGGCCACCTCCTCCGGCAGCAGACCGTCCGGGTCGGGGCTGTCGACCGCCGGCATGACGGTCGGATCCAGTACGTCGGCGTCCAGGTGGACCCAGAAGCCGTCGAGTTCCGTGTTCTCCAGGCTGTGCGCGGTCGCCGTACCGACTCCGCCGGGGTCCGACCGCCGCAGCTCCGAGACGGTCAGCACGGGGACCTCCAGCGCGCGCAGTTGACGGATCTCCAGGTCGTCCGCGTAGGCGTCCCGGATACCGAAGGCGCGGATGTCCTCGTCCCTCAGGTAGGGCCGGCGCCCTTCGAGGTCGGTCAGGTCGGACTGGCCGCGCCCGGTGGCCAGGGCGAGTTCCTCGCCACCCGCGGCGCCGATCCGGTCGGAGTTGTCCGGGCTGCGGAAGTCGGGGGAGGCGTCGATCGACACGAGTCCGTAGCGGCCCAGGCGGCGAAGTGCCAGGGAGGCGCCCAGCTGGATGGAGCAGTCGCCGCCGAGGACGAGCGCGAAGTCCCCGGCCGACACATGCCGTTCGACACGGTCGGCGAGCCGGACCGTGTAGGCGGCGATGGCGGCTGCGTTGAAGACACCGTCGCCCTCCCGCCAGTCGCCCCGGTCGTAGCGGGGTGGTACGACGACACCGCCCTCCACCGCGCCCAGGCGCCGGGCGATCCCGTTCTCGCGCAGCGCCCCGGCGAGTTTGTGGCAGCCGGGCACGGTGCCGGGGACGGGTGGCCTCAGGCCGAGGTTGGAGGGGGCGTCGATGATCACGATGTTCCGCATACGGATCATCCTCGCCGGGCCCCGGCTCCCGGGCAACGGATCATGTGCTGAGCGCAGTTGGCGGGCCGGAGCCTGTGGTCGGCGCGCCGTGTGACCCGGCGTGCATAGGATCACCGCATGGCGCTGCGACCCGTTCACGTGATCATGAAGGCGCTCGACGCCTCGGCGGTCGGCCGGTTCTGGGCCGAGGCGCTCGGCTGGAGTGCTTACAGCCCCGGCCTGACCACGTACGTCGGACCCCACGGCGGCCTGGTCTGGCCGCACCCGGTCGCCGTCGGCGTCGACGTCGTGCCCGTCCCGGATCCGAAGACACCGGCGAAGAACCGCGTGCACCTCGATCTCGCCACCACCTCCGCCGACCACCAGGCGGAGTTGGTCGCACGGCTCCAGGCCCTCGGCGCGAGGCCCGCCGACGTGGGCCAGGGCGAGGTGCCCTGGACGGTCCTCGCCGACCCGGAGGGCAACGAGTTCTGCGTGCTGGAGCCCCGGGAGGTCTACCGGGACACCGGCCCGATCGCCGCGCTGGTGGTCGACTGTGTGGACCCACGGCTCATGGCCCGCTTCTGGGGTGAAGCCCTGGACTGGACCCTGCGCGAGGTGTCCGACGACCACGCGGTGCTGCGCTCGGCCCAGGACGTCGGCCCGTATCTGGAGTTCCTCCGTACGCCCGGCGGGAAGACCGTGCCGGACCGCGTCCATCTCGACCTGCTGCCGTATGCCGGGGACGACAAGGCGGCGGAGGTGGAGCGGCTGCGGGCGCTCGGCGCCACCGACCTGGACGTCGGCCAGGGCGACGTCCCGTGGACGTGTCTGACCGATCCGGAGGGGCACGAGTTCTGCGTCCTCGCCCCGTCCTGACACGGAGCCACGAGGGCCGGCCAGGCCTCACCCTCCCGGCCGCCACCCTCCCGGCCCTCACCCGCCCGCCCTCGACCAACCGGCCGAGAGTCGTTCACCGCCGCGGGTCACCGGCCCGAGAGGGGTGCTCCCACCGCGCAGGCGCCTGCGCCGAAAGGAGCAGTTGGGCCGGATGCCGCGTCCGGATGCGCCTCGCGTCCGCGTCGCCGCAGGATCTGGACCATGCGGAACTTCGAGGTGACCCCGTCCTGTCGTCGGCCGGTGCGACGCGGCGGTGCGCGCCATGCCATATCCGTCGCCGTCGCCTGTGGCGTCCTGCTGGCCGGTGCCACGGCGTGCGGTCAGGAGACCGACCGGACGACCCCCGGCGCGCGCGGCGGCGCCTCGGCCCGTCCCGGCCAGGGCGTGGGCACGCGTCTTCCGGGTGTCGGCGACCGGATGTGGAGTCAGGTCCCGGCCGACACCGGACAGGTCGTGGTCGTCTACGGCGAGGGTCGCGACTCGGCCGACAGTCTCGTCGTCCTGTACCAGAAGCGGGACTCGACCTGGCACCGGACGGACAGCTGGTCCGGCCACAACGGCAAGCAGGGCTGGACGACGGACCACCACATCGACGACGAGCACAGTCCTGTCGGTGTCTTCACGCTCACCGACGCGGGAGGCTCGCTCGCCGACCCCGGGAGCCGGCTCAGGTACTGGTACGACGACAACGCCTACGCGACCATGCTGAACCCCGAGCCGGCCCACCTTCACGACTTCGACTACGTCATCGCCATCGACTACAACCGGCTCAGGGACGCCCCGCCGTTCGACTGGAGCCGACCCGACGGTGTGGAGAAGGGCGGCGGGATCTGGCTGCACATGGACCACGGTGACGGCACCTCGGCATGTGTCACCGTCCCCGAGTCCGGGATGAAGACGCTCCTGCACACCCTGGACCCCGCGCAGCACCCCGTCGTGGTCATGGGGGACCGCGACCGCCTCGCCTCCTGACCACCGCAGGACCGCCCGCCGCCCCTGTGCGGGACGTCCGGTCTTCGCATGCGGCCCGGGTGCTGTCACCGGCACCCGGGCCGCCGTATGCCCCCGGGCGGAGTGTGTGGCGGCGATGACCGCCCAGTGAAGGTCACGTGGGGGAGTTGTCGTATTTGATCGTCGCGCATAGCGGAGACGCAACGGCTGCGGTTTTCTCGTGTGCACCTCTCCAACCCCCCACAGCATTTGGAGACTTCATGCGCCGCGCCGTTCTCGGCCTGCCCGCGACCGTTTCACGCCCGATCGGTGGCTGGCCTCGCTCGTCACCCGTATGAGCTGAGCCCTCCGACCGGCCCACCGAGAGCCGACCGCTGCCGAACGCGCCCTCGATGCGCGTGGCGGCGACTCGACGTGCCGTTTTCCCAGTTCAGGGCGGTCGGCCGATTCTCGACCAACATCACTCGGCGGGTAGTGACATGTACACGACATAGATGTCAGTCTCTGTTCACCCGCTGCACGAGCACGACCTGTTCCCACCAGCCGTTCCGGCCGGCCCCATCCCGGGCGGGCGGCGTTCCCCCCACAGCAAGGAGCCCCTTCTCGTGAGCTTCCTCAACACGCGCCACAAGCGCAGCACTCTGGCCATCGCTACCGCGGTGGCGGCCGGAGCTCTCCTGTCCACCGGTCTGGCCACCACCGCCTCGGCGCAGATCCCGGCCGGTTCCGCGTCCTCGAAGCCGCTCGCGGCCCCGGTCACGCTGTCGGCCGCCGCCCGCACCACGCTGGTCCGGCAGGCGCGGGACGGCGCCGCCGCCACCGCGCGGCGAATAGGTCTCGGTGCCGAGGAGAAGCTGGTCGTCAAGGACGTCGTGAAGGACGCCGACGGCACCGTGCACACCCGCTACGAGCGCACTTACGCGGGTCTGCCCGTACTCGGCGGTGACCTGATCGTGCACACCGCTGAGTCGGGCAAGACCGAGGGCGTCACCCGGGCGAACAAGTCGGCCATCAAGGTGACCTCGCTCTCGCCGCGCGTCTCCGCCGCCCATGCGGAGGAGCAGGCGGTGTCCGCGGCGAAGACCCTCGGCTCGGCCAAGTCCTCGGCGGACGGCGCGCGCAAGGTGATCTGGGCCGGCTCCGGCAAGCCCGTGCTCGCCTACGAGACGGTCGTCGGCGGTCTCCAGGACGACGGCACGCCCAACCAGCTGCACGTCATCACCGACGCGGCTACCGGCAAGAAGCTCTTCCAGTACCAGGGCATCGAGACCGGCGTCGGCAACACCCAGTACAGCGGCAAGGTGGACCTGACGAGCACCCAGTCCGGGTCGTCGTACACCCTCACCGACGGCACTCGCGGCGGCCACAAGACCTACAACCTCGACCACGGCTCGGACGGCACCGGCAAGCTGTTCACCCAGGACAACGACACCTGGGGCGACGGAAAGGTCTCCAACGCGGGCACCGCCGCGGCCGACGCCGCCTACGGCGCGCAGGAGACCTGGGACTTCTACAAGAAGACCTTCAGCCGCAGCGGCATCAAGAACGACGGTGTCGGCGCCTACTCGCGCGTGCACTACGGCAACGCCTACGTGAACGCCTTCTGGGACGACAGCTGCTTCTGCATGACGTACGGCGACGGCGCCAAGGACGCCGACCCCCTGACCTCGCTGGACGTCGCGGGCCACGAGATGAGCCACGGCGTCACGTCCAACACCGCGGGGCTGGAGTACTCCGGTGAGTCCGGCGGCCTGAACGAGGCCACGTCCGACATCTTCGGCACCGGCGTGGAGTTCTACGCGAACAACTCCACCGACGTCGGCGACTACCTCATCGGCGAGAAGATCGACATCAACGGGGACGGCACCCCGCTGCGCTACATGGACAAGCCCAGCAAGGACGGCGGGTCCGCCGACTACTGGTCCGCCGACGTGGGCAACAAGGACGTGCACTACTCGTCCGGCGTCGCGAACCACTTCTTCTACCTGCTGTCCGAGGGCAGCGGCGCGAAGACGATCAACGGTGTGAACTACGACTCGCCCACCCAGGACGGCTCCAAGGTCACCGGGATCGGGCGCGACAAGGCGCTGCAGATCTGGTACAAGGCGCTGACCACGTACTTCACCTCGACGACCAACTACAAGGCGGCCCGCGAAGGCACCGTCAAGGCGGCGACGGACCTGTACGGCGCCGACAGCACCGAGGCGAAGACGGTCGCCGCGGCCTGGACCGCGGTCAACGTCAGCTGAGCCCGCACCCGCATGACGCCGAGGGCGGCACCAGGGACGAACGACCCCCTGCTGCCGCCCTCGGCACGTGTGTCTTCGCAGCGGTGGCACCGATATTCGCTTGCACACCCCTCGGCACGCGGGCCAACGTCACCTGACACCTGACGAAGGCGGAGACGATGACCACGCAGCCAACCCCCGTCGACCACGAACTCATCGCGGCCGCGGCGCACGTCGCCCGCACGCGCTGCCGGGGCGACAACCACACCATGGCCGCCGCGGCCCGCGCCCGGGACGGCCGGATCGTCACCGCGGTCAACGCCTACCACTTCACCGGCGGTCCCTGCGCCGAACTGGTCGTCATCGGCGCGGCGGCCGCGCAGGGTGCCTACGACCTCCACACGATCGTCGCCGTCGGCGACCGAGACCGGGGCGTCGTCCCCCCGTGCGGCCGATGCCGCCAGGTCCTCCTCGACTACTTCCCCACCCTCGACGTCATCGTCGGCCACGGCGACCGCCTCCGAACCGTCCCGATCACCGACCTGCTACCGGAGAGCTACGTCTGGGCCGACCACCAACTCGACGCCGAGTAACGGCTTTTGCGGGCCCGGATCGGCTCGCGGGCGGACTCCCTGGCGCCGTGCCAGGCCGGTGAACGCGCGCGGATAGGGTGACACCGTTCGTGCCATACGAGTCGGGGGAGTCGTCATGACCACAGAAGTCGTCGTCAGGACGGGGCTCACGTACGGGTCTGGCGGCAAACTCATGGACGTGTATCGACCTGCGGGTGCTTCGGGGCCGTCCCCGACGGTGCTGCTCTGGCACGGCCGGGGCCCTGACGAACGGGATGTCCTCGCGCCGGTCGCCCGCGCCACCGCGGAGCTCGGCGTCATCGCCCTGGTGCCCGACTGGCGACCCGACGCCGCGGACGGCGGACGAACGCACCTGCTGGACTCGGCGCTCTTCGCGCGGCAGCACGCGGACGACTTCGGCGGTGACCCCGAGCGGATCGTGCTCGCCGGTTGGTCACTGGGCGGCAAGGCCGCGGTGGGCGTCGCCGCGAATCCTGCCGCGTTCGACGACTGGAGGCCGCGAGCCGTCGTGGGCATCGCCGGCGCGTACGGAACGGTGGCGCCGAGCACCGGTACCGCCCCGCTCGACGACCTCCGGCGGAGTCGCAGCCAGGCGCCACCAGCACCGGTGTGGCTGGTGCACGGCACTGCCGATCCAGTGGTGGACGTCGAGCGCTCACGCGAGTTGCGCACGGCTCTGGAGAAGGAGAACTGGCCGGTCTCGCTCGACGAGGTCGCGACCGATCACGCCGGCGTCATCATGACGGAGTTCGTCCCCGAGCAGGACCGCTGCCTGCCCAGCACCGCCAACCACGCCGTCGCGGCCGGAAAGAGAACTGCCCTTGCACTGGCTGCTGCCGCTGGAATCCGGCCTGCACGGTAGGCCGCCGGTGCGGGGGCTAGACCGTCACTCGGATCGTGGCCCCGCTGTCGGCGAGCGGTCCGGCGCTCCCCCCGGGGCGTGGCACGCCTCCCCGGGCGTGGCCTGCGGGCTACCGTGGCAGCCCGGTTGGGTGATCGTGCGACGGAGGAACCTGTGACCGTGCTGCTCGGTGAGGATCTCGTGGCGCTGTTGCGCCGTCCGGCCACCTGTTACGTCGCCACCGTCATGCCGGACGGTTCGCCTCAGGTCACGCAGACGTGGGTGGACACCGACGGGCGGCATGTGCTGATCAACAGTGTCGACGGGAACCAGAAGACCAGGAACCTCGCCCGTGATCCGCGGATCGCGGTGGCCGTGGCGGATCCCGCGGAACCGGCGTCGTACGTCCAGATCCGGGGCCGGGTGGTCGAGGTGCGGACGGAGGGGGCCGTCGAGCACATCGAGTCGCTCTCCCAGAGGTATCTCGGTCGCCCGTACCCGTGGTTCGGCGGCCGGGACCAGGTCCGCGTCATCTACGTGATCGAACCGGACCGGATCAGCAGCCCGCGTGGATAGTCGTTCGGCAGGGCAGGGCAGGGCAGCGGGGTGCTTCGGCCGCGCCCTCGGCCCGTTCCGGTAGGAGCCCCGTGTCTCGCAGCGCGGTGCACCGCGACGACGTCCGGGACGTCGCCGCGGCGCACCAGGCGCTGCGTGGGTGAGCAGGTCAGCCGGGGAAGTCGCCGGTGTAGCGGTAGATGTTGCCGTTGGCGTTGACGCCCCAGACGGTGCCGTCGGCGCCGGCGCCGATGTCGGTCAGTCCGCCGGGGATCTGGATCCAGGGACTCGCGTCGTTGTTGGTGTAGTGGTAGACGTTCCCACCCGCGTTCGTGCCCCACACCGTGGTGCGGGAGCCCGCCGCGATCGACTTGAGGCCGCCGTTGATCTGCTTCCAGTGGCCGCTTTCCTGGTCGCCGGTGTAGCGGTAGATGTTGCCCGCGGAGTTGACGCCCCAGACGGTGCCGTCGGCGCCGGCGCCGATGTCGGTCAGTCCGCCGGGGATCTGGACCCACGGGTTGGCGTCGTTGTTGGTGTAGCGGTAGATGTTGCCCGCGGAGTTGACGCCCCAGACGTTGGTCCTGGACCCCACCGCGATGCGCGTCAGTCCGCCGCTGATCTGCTTCCAGTCGGCCATGCCGTTCGTTCCTTCCGCTCAGAGGATCGTGCGAGGGAACGATCCCCGGGCGGAATGAATGATTCGTCGACCAGCAAGGCGGTCGACCGGACGGTTTGTCCTAAAAGCTCACGTTTGCGCAGGCTGTCGGCGCTCGCCGATGGGGGCGTGGCGAGAGGACGCATCATCAACCAGGCGTGAATCGCTGTCACCTACACGGCTCTCCCGGCGGTGGCATGTTGACGGGCGTCCGCCCGACGGGTCACGCCGCCAGGACCCGGGACGCCTTGATGTCCGCGCCGCGGTCCGCCCGGAGCCGTTCCAGAAGGTCGTCGGCCGCGGCGAGGGCCTGGTCCACCGACTCGGTGCCGGTCATGGTGCACAGCCGGGTGGAGGTTTCCTCGAGGTCCCGGCTCGACCGGCCGGTGGGCTGCAGGTCGTGCCGGAAGCGGGCCTCCGCGAAGCGGGCCAGCACTGCGCGCAGTTCCTTCTCCGCCGGCAGCAACACGGCGAAACCCCTCTCGTGCGGCGGGCCGCGATGTCAGGCCCGTGATCTCCCCGGAGCGCACGCCTCCAAGGCGGCACCACGGTTGAAGCGGAGCAAGCGCGTGCTCCGCTGGACCATGTGCCCCCGTTGGATCACCCTATGCATCGCATCCGCGACGCCCCTGTGACCAGGGAAGGCTAGGCAAAAGGGGCATAGTTGGGAATTTGTGACAGGAGTGTGGGTAGCGGAGGTGAAACCCACTCACGTAGGGAGGCGCATCCATGACACCGACCCAGGATGTCGTCGAGGTGATCCTGGAGGACCACCGGACGATGGAGGAACTGCTCCGCCTGATGCGCAGCACGGACGCCGACCGTCCGGGCGCGCTCCACGACTTCGCGCACCTGATGATCGCCCACGGCGAGGCCGAACGGGCCTCGGTGCACCCGGTCCTCACCTCCTTCGGGAACGCCGACACCGTCGAACACATCGAGGCCGCGCACCAGGAGGCCGTCAAGGTCCTCTTCGCGCTCCTCCAGGTGCGCGAGGTCAGCTCCGTCGAATGGGAGTGGAGGCTCCAGCAGTTGGCCGGCGTCACCGGCCGCCACACCGACGAGGAGGAGCGCACCCTCGTCAACCGCGTGCGGGAGAGCCTCAGTCGGCCCTGCCGGGAGGAACTCGGCGCCGGTTACGTCAGGACGAGGGCCGACCTGCTCGCGGCACGGTGCGGCAGCCTCGCCAACGTGCACCGCCTGGTGTGCGCCGCCGCACCCGTGTGACGCCCGCGTCCACCGCGATATCCCCGGAACGCGGCCGAACGGGCCACCGCAGAAGCGAGATCCGACGACTAGGAGCTGTCATGGACTGGAGTCTGGGCACCTTCCTCACCCAGGTCACCGAACGCGCGGGCTACGACAGACCGCAACAAGGAGCCAGAGCCGTGCGGGACGTGCTGGAAGTCCTCGGCGCCCACCTGGTGGGCGACGACCGCACGGACCTGGCCGCGCTGCTGCCCGACGGGTGCAAGGTCCTGCTGACGGCGGCCAGGCCGGCCAGTGAACCGCTGACGCCCGCCATGTTCGTCGAGGCCGTGGCCGACCGCAGCGACACCGACCTCGTCGAGGCCAGGCGCGAGATCGACGCCGTACTCCCCACGCTCGCCAAGGCCGCCGACGACGCACTGCTGCGCCGTCTGCTCACCCAGCTGCCGCCCGGGCACGCCGGTCTGTTCGGCTGCACCGACCCCGGGTGACGGCGGAGGGGTGCACGGAACCGGAGCCCCACGCCGTGCGGCCGGCGTGGGGCTCCGGCCGTCAGTCGCCGACGGCCTGGACGATGTCCAGCGGGTCGAGGCCGGTGAGCTGCGCGATCCGCGGTGCGGGGATGCCGGCGGTCAGCGCACGGTGGACCAGCGACTGCCAGTCCTGGGTGGTGTCCCGGAAGCTGATCAGCTCGGCCTCCATGTCGGTCACCGACCTGGGCGCGCAGGCGCGCTGCACCCGCAGTGTCTCCTCCTCGCTGAGCGGTACCGGCAGTCGTTCGGCCTCCTCGGGGACGAGCACCTCGGCGCCGGCGGGGACGATCCTGACCCGCTCGGAAGAGCTGGGGATGCCGTGGGCGTGGAGCCAGCCCAGCACCGCGGGGCTCTCGGCGCACTCCAGCTCGCCGACCGCGGACAGTGCCGCGCCGAGCAGCGGATGGCGCTCGGGGAGCACGAACAACAAGGCGTCGTCGGCCATCGCCAGGACACCCCTTTCTCACAAAGCCGGACAGGGGTCCCATGACTACCGCCTCCGGGCTCGCCGAGCCCGCATCAGCATCTCGCAGTCACCCCGGAGAGGGCTGGATCGATCGCGTGTACGCGTTTCCGAGCTGCACTCTGCCCCGATCCCGGTGGAGCAAGCCCGGCCGGGAGGATTTCCGGCTCTCCGCGTGACGCCACCCACGAGAGGCAGGTCACGTCCTAAGCGGGATCGTAGAGCGGCATGGCGGGTCGGCGCACGAGAAAGCCACGGAATGACCGATTTAGGCCATTTCTACGCCCTTGGGTAGTAGGTCACATTCTTGCGTGGGGTTTCCGCGGTCGCTAACCATGTCTCTCGTCGCCGCAAGCAGCGGGTCGGGCCGGGCGGGATCGCCGGGGCCGTCCTTGTT
>NZ_JARAUO010000012.1:0-161472 GCF_033792105.1 Streptomyces sp. WI03-4A | reverse complement strand
GGAGAGGGAGCCGGTGCCGGTGCCGGTGCCGCCCGTGACGCCGCCGGACTTCATGAGGTCCTTGAAGTCCTTGGTGTCGCCGGCCGGGGGCGCCTCGGCGGCGACCTTCACGCCGTAGTCGGTGTAGTAGGCCGTGCTGGTCATGACGCCGTTCGCGGTGGTCGCCTTCTCGATCTTCTTGACCAGCAGGCTCTGGTCGTTGACCCAGATGTCGACCTTCTCGGTGGTGATGCCCGCCTGGCCGAGCTGCTTCTTCAGGCCGGCCAGCTGCTCCGCGGTGAGGTTGCCGTTCTTGCCGGCGAGGTCGGCGACGTCGACCGTGCCCGCGTAGTGCGTGGCGTCGGTGCCGGAGACCTTCTCCTTGCCGACCTTCTTCACGTCGCCCGAGGCCAGCAGCAGCTTCACCGACTGGTTCGGCGTGGTGTTCTGCATCTGGTCCTTGATGTACGCGCCGGAGCCGCCGCCGAGCTTGGCGAGGTCGTCGTACGCGTACCTGATCCAGTGCTTGCCGAACTGCTGGGCGAACTTGTCGCTCATCTTCGCGTAGTAGGCGTCCGGCAGGTAGCGGGCCTGCATCGACGTGGAGCCGGCCTGGCGCATGGCGTCGGCCATCTTGCCGCCGGTGTAGGTGATGGTGAGGTTGCCCTTGAGGCCGCCGCCCCAGGCGAGGGCGCCGTCGGCGGTCATCGACATGGTGTCGCCGAGCGAGGTGCTGGAGCGGACCTTGGCGGACTCGGCCTTGTCGGTCGACTGCTCGGCGGAGCGCAGGGCGGCGAGCGGGCTCATGTCCGTGACGCTCTTGCCGACGGCCTTGTCGCCCTTGTCCGAGCCGCAGGCGGCCAGTCCCGTGAGCGCGGTCACCACCGCGACGGAGATACCCACCCGGCGTACGGTCCTGCTGTTCATGTCGTCCCACCCCTATGCGAGAGTCCTGTGCCTGCACGCTGGGCCAGGCCGATGACAGTCGTGCGAAAGGCCGCACACAGAAAGGACGGGCCCCGCACCCGGAAGGTTCCAGGTGCGGGGCCCGCCCTCTGCTTACGCGTCGCTGACGCGGCTGCCGGTGGAGCCGGGGGCTCAGACGGCGGCCGGGTCCTCCTCGACGAGGAGGTTGCGGGTGCGGTTCGGGTCGACCGGGATGCCGGGGCCCATCGTGGTGGTGATGGCGGCCTTCTTGATGTAGCGACCCTTGGCGGCGGACGGCTTCAGACGGAGGATCTCCTCCAGCGCGGCGCCGTAGTTCTCCACCAGCTTGTCGTCGTCGAAGGACGCCTTGCCGATGATGAAGTGCAGGTTCGAGTGCTTGTCGACGCGGAACTCGATCTTGCCGCCCTTGATGTCCGTGACGGCCTTGGCCACGTCGGGGGTGACGGTGCCGGTCTTCGGGTTCGGCATCAGACCACGCGGGCCGAGGACGCGGCCGAGGCGGCCGACCTTGCCCATGAGGTCCGGGGTGGCGACGACGGCGTCGAAGTCCAGACGGCCCTTCGCCACCTCGTCGATCAGTTCGTCGGAGCCGACGATGTCGGCGCCCGCGGCCTCCGCGGCCGCAGCACGGTCACCGGTCGCGAAGACCAGGACCCGGGCAGTCTTGCCGGTGCCGTGCGGCAGGTTCACGGTGCCACGGACCATCTGGTCGGCCTTGCGCGGGTCGACACCCAGGCGGAAGGCGACCTCGACGGTGCCGTCGAACTTGGTCGTGGAGGTCTCCTTGGCGAGACGGACGGCCTCGAGCGGGGCGTACAGCTTCTCCCGGTCGATCTTGGCGTCCGCAGCGCGGAGAGCCTTGCTGCGCTTGCTCACAACTTGCTCCTGTGTGTTCTGAAAGGAGTCGTGGTATCCGGGCCGAGCAGGCCCTGCCACGTGCGACCGGCTACGGCCGCATGGACTACTGGGGGTGGGGTCAGCCCTCGACCGTGATGCCCATGGAGCGGGCGGTGCCGGCGATGATCTTCGACGCGGCGTCCAGGTCGTTCGCGTTGAGGTCGGGCATCTTGGTCTGGGCGATCTCGCGGACCTGCGCCTCGGTGATCTTGGCGACCTTGGTCTTGTGCGGCTCGCCGGAGCCCTTCTCGACGCCCGCGGCCTTGAGGATCATCTTCGCGGCCGGCGGCGTCTTGGTGACGAAGGTGAAGGAGCGGTCCTCGTAGACCGTGATCTCCACCGGGATGACCCAGCCACGCTGCGACTCGGTCGCGGCGTTGTAGGCCTTGCAGAACTCCATGATGTTGACGCCGTGCTGACCGAGCGCGGGGCCGACCGGCGGGGCGGGGTTCGCCGCACCGGCGTTGATCTGGAGCTTGATGAGCCCCGTGACCTTCTTCTTCTTGGGAGGCATAGCTCTCCGGGTCCTTTCGATTCGGGTCCTGCCGACATCCGGGGACGACCCGGACGCAGGCATACCGCACAACGATAACGGGTATAGATGCGCGGCCAAAACCGTGCAGGTCAGACAGGCTGCAGCAGCCCGCCTGACCTGCACGGAAGCAAGAGGTCCAGAAAGAACTAGTTCTTCTGGATCTGGTCGAAGGAGAGCTCGACCGGCGTCTCGCGCCCGAAGATCTCCACCAGGCCCTTGACCTTCTTCGAGTCAGGGTTGATCTCGTTGATGGTCGCCTGCAGCGTGGCGAACGGGCCGTCGGTGACGGTGACCGAGTCGCCGACCTCGAAGTCCAGCACCTGGACCTCGACCTTGCGCTGCGGGGCGGGCTTGCCCTCGGCCTCGGCGGCCTCGCGGGCGGCCTTCTCCTCGGCCTCCGGGGCGAGCATCTTGACGATCTCGTCCAGGGTCAGCGGGTACGGGTCGTAGGCGTTGCCGACGAAGCCGGTCACACCCGGGGTGTTGCGGACGACGCCCCAGGACTCGTTGGTCAGGTCCATGCGGACCAGGACGTAACCCGGCAGCTTGTTCTGCTTGATCGTCTTGCGGTCGCCGTTCTTGATCTGGACGACCTCTTCCTGCGGCACCTCGGCCTGGAAGATGTAGTCCTCGACGTTCAGCGAGACGGCGCGCTGCTCCAGGTTGGTCTTCACGCGGTTCTCGTAGCCGGCGTAGGTGTGGATGACGTACCACTCGCCGGGCAGGAGGCGCAGCTCCTGGCGCAGGGCCTCGATCGGGTCGACGGGCTCCGCGGGCTCCTCCGCGACGGCCTCGGCCGTCTCGTCGGCGGCGGCGAGCTCGTCGCTCTCGTCGGCGTCCTCAGCGGCGTCGCCGTCCTCGGCCTCTTCGGCGTCCTCGTCCTCGACGTGCAGCGCGGCCTCCTCGGCCGGCTCCCCCAGTTCGGCCTCGGCAGCCTCGAACTCGTCCTGCTCGTCCGCGCCTTCGACGATGTCGAGCTCGTCGTCCACCGTCTCGGCGGCATTCCCGCGAGGCTCGATGGCGTCGTTCAGGTTCGGGTCAGACACGATGGCTGCTTCTTCCTGGATACATAGGGGTGGAACATGCGAAAACGGGCGCCGGTACCACGGCGCCCTTCGCTCTTGGCTCAGCCGAAGACGTACTTGGCGGCGTGGTTGAGCCCATAGTCAATCACGGTCACCAAGGCGATCATGATGGCGACGAAGAAGATCACCACTGTGGTGTACGACGTCAGCTGGTTGCGAGTCGGCCAGACGACCTTGCGGAGCTCCGCGATGATCTGGCGGTAGAAGATGGCGAGGCGCTTCAGCGGGCCCTTCTTGGCGCGCTTGCCGCCCTTGCGGGCCTTCTTCTTGGACTCGGGCACCTCATCGGCGTCAGGCGTGTCGATGGAGCCCACGGCGTCCGTCATTCGTCCTCACCTGATCCCGGGTCGTGGCCGTGCCGCGCCCGGTTTCTGAGCCGCACGGCGGTGCATTGCTGTACGTACATGCGCACACATCCTGGCGGTGTGTGTAGCAGGGCCGGAGGGACTTGAACCCCCAACCGCCGGTTTTGGAGACCGGTGCTCTACCAATTGAGCTACGACCCTTCGGTGTCCCCCAACGTACCGCATCCGACCGGGTGCTCGGTGTGCACCGGCCCCGGAACGGCCGCTGAAGGCCAACGAGGTGAGAGTGTACGTGGTCGGCGGGCTTGCGTCGAACAGAAAGTGCCTGCCCCGGACGGCCCGGCCGAAGATCGTCCTGGCCGCGGGCGGGATTCGTACCCCTGTTCATGCCTCGACCCCTTGCTGTTCAGTCTGTGAAACCCGTGTGCCGGGGGCATTTCCGGTCTGGAACGATGGGCCTCATGAGCGCTGCAACCCCTCCCACCGAGCGCCGGGTCTCCGCCCGAGTCGGCGCGATCTCCGAGTCCGCCACCCTCGCCGTGGACGCCAAGGCCAAGGCCCTGAAGGCCGCCGGGCGTCCGGTGATCGGCTTCGGCGCCGGTGAGCCCGACTTCCCGACCCCGGACTACATCGTCGAGGCGGCCGTCGAGGCCTGCAAGAACCCGAAGTACCACCGGTACACGCCCGCCGGCGGCCTGCCCGAGCTGAAGGCCGCGATCGCCGCGAAGACGCTGCGCGACTCCGGCTGGGAGCCCGACGTCTCGCAGATCCTGGTGACCAACGGCGGCAAGCAGGCCATCTACGAGGCGTTCGCCGCGATCCTCGACCCGGGCGACGAGGTCATCGTCCCGGCGCCGTACTGGACGACGTACCCGGAGTCGATCCGGCTGGCCGGCGGTGTCCCGGTGGAGGTCGTCGCCGACGAGACGACCGGCTACCGGGTCTCGGTCGAGCAGCTGGAGGCCGCCCGCACGGAGAAGACGAAGGTCGTCCTCTTCGTCTCCCCCTCCAACCCGACCGGCGCGGTGTACTCCGAGGCCGAGACCGAGGCGATCGGCCGCTGGGCGGTCGAGCACGGCCTGTGGGTGCTGACCGACGAGATCTACGAGCACCTGGTCTACGGCGACGCGGTCTCCGTGTCCCTGCCCGCGCTCCTGCCCGAGCTGCGGGACAAGTGCATCGTGGTCAACGGTGTCGCGAAGACGTACGCCATGACCGGCTGGCGCGTGGGCTGGGTCATCGGCCCGAAGGACGTCGTCAAGGCCGCGACCAACCTCCAGTCGCACGCCACCTCGAACGTCTCGAACGTGGCCCAGGTGGCCGCGCTGGCCGCCGTCTCCGGCGACCTGGACGCCGTGGCGAAGATGCGCGAGGCCTTCGACCGCCGCCGCCGGACCATCGTGCGGATGCTCAACGAGATCGACGGCGTGCTCTGCCCCGAGCCCGAGGGCGCCTTCTACGCCTACCCGTCGGTCAAGGGCCTGCTCGGCAAGGAGATCCGCGGCAAGCGCCCGCAGGACACCGTCGAGCTGGCCGCGCTGATCCTGGAGGAGGCCGAGGTCGCGGTCGTCCCGGGCGAGGCCTTCGGCACGCCGGGCTACCTGCGGCTGTCGTACGCGCTCGGCGACGAGGACCTCGTCGAGGGCGTCAGCCGGATCCAGAAGCTGCTGGCCGAGGCCCGGGACTGACCCGGCCGACGAGACCTCCGGCTGTTCCCGCGCCTCACGCGCGCGTGCGGGCCGTCTCCCTGCGGGGAGGCGGCCCGTCCGCGTGTGCGAGCAAGACCACGTTCGGGGAAAGAGCTACCGGGGCGGCGGGGGCGTGCGGCAGGATCCTGGGATGGAGCGTGTACGTGATGTCTCTGAGCTGCCGAAAGCCCATCTGCACCTGCACTTCACCGGCTCGATGCGGCCCGCAACCGTCCTCGAACTGGCCGACAAGTACGGCGTGCGTCTGCCCGATGCCCTGACAGAGGCCCTGACCAGCGGGGAACCGCCGAAGCTACGGGCCACCGACGAGCGGGGCTGGTTCCGCTTCCAGCGGCTGTACGACGCGGCGCGCTCCTGCCTCAGGCAGCCGGAGGACATCCAGCGGCTGGTCCGGGAGGCGGCGGAGGAGGATCTGCGGGACGGCTCGGGCTGGCTGGAGATCCAGGTCGACCCGACCTCGTACGCGCCCCGCCTGGGCGGCCTGATCCCGGCGCTGGAGATCATCCTGGACGCGGTGGAGACGACCGCGCGCGACACCGGCCTCGGCATGCGGGTGCTGGTCGCAGCGAACCGCATGAAGCACCCCCTGGACGCGCGCACGCTGGCCCGGCTCGCGGTGCGCTACGCCGACCGCGGTGTGGTGGGCTTCGGGCTGTCCAACGACGAGCGCCGGGGCATGGCGCGGGACTTCGACCGCGCCTTCGCCATCGCCCGCGACGGCGGGCTGCTCTCGGCCCCGCACGGCGGCGAGTTGTCCGGCCCGGCGTCGGTGCGCGACTGCCTGGACGACCTGTACGCCCACCGGCTGGGCCACGGGGTGCGGGCGGCGGAGGACCCGCGGCTGCTGAAGCGGCTCGCCGACCGGGGCGTGACCTGCGAGGTGTGCCCGGCCTCGAACGTGGCGCTCGGCGTCTACGAGAAGCCCGAGGACGTGCCGCTGCGCACGCTCTTCGAGGCGGGTGTCCCGATGGCCCTCGGCGCCGACGACCCGCTGTTGTTCGGCTCCCGGCTGGCCGCCCAGTACGAGATCGCCCGCGTCCACCACGACTTCACGGACGCGCAGCTCGCCGAGCTGGCCCGGCAGTCGGTCCGGGGCTCGGCGGCGCCCGAGGACGTCAAGGCGCGGCTGCTGGCCGGCGTGGACGACTGGCTGGTTCGCCCGGCCGCCTGAAGTGGGCGTAGGGCGGGTACGCCTTGAAGCACACCATGACCTCGTCCGGGTGCCCGCCGCCACTGCCGGGTGGCTCGACCAGCGGCAGGACGGTCATCAGCGTCATGTACCCCTTCCCGACGCCCTTCTGGCGCGGTCCCCAGCCGGCCGCGTGGGCGAGGCAGGTGGCCGTCTCGGCGAAGACGTCCCGGCTGCCGAACAGCAACAGCGTGCGAGCGTGGGTGATGTGCCGCAGTGCGTCGCGGCGGTCGGGGCGCTCCAGGCGGCCGCTCCACCGCTGACGGGCGCGCCAGGCGGCTGCGTCCCGTGCCGTGCGGGCCTCGTCGGTGCGCACGGAGAGCGGGACGCCTGGCCCGAGCGCACGGCGCAGCGCGGGCCACGCACTGGGCCGCAGTCCGTACGTGTGGTGGACCAGGAGGAGGTCGACCGGTACCCCGACGCCCTCGTCCGGCGGGACCCCGCCGCGCAGCGGTACGTGGACCAGGGTGTGGCGTGAGTAGGCGGCGAAGGAGAACAGGCCGGCGAGGCGGTTCAGTCCGTCGTGGTCGCCGAGCAGCAGGCCGATGGGCTCCGGGGCGCGCAGCGAGGTGTGGCGCAGGGGCTGCCGTGGCTGCACCACCCGGTGTTCGTGGGGTCCCGTCCGGGGACGGAACTCGCGCAGTCTCAGCCGCATCCGGGTGGCCTCATGCCTCCAGGGTCGCGGCCGGGCGGGGCCGTCGGCAACGGGGTTTCCGTACCGGCGGCCGCCCGGGACGCGGGGCCTGGTCCGAGGGGGAGCAGCCCCTAGAGGCCGACGCCCACCGTCACCGGCTCGTTGACCAGGGTGACGCCGAACGCCTCGCGGACCCCGGCGACGACCTCGCGGGCCAGGGCGAGCAGGTCCTCGGTGGTGGCGCCGCCCCGGTTGGTCAGGGCCAGGGTGTGCTTGGTGGAGATGCGGGCGGGTCCGGTGCCGTAGCCCTTGGTGAAGCCGGACTTGTCGATCAGCCAGGCCGCCGACGTCTTCGTGCGGCCCTCCCCGGCCGGGTAGGCGGGCGGCTCGGCGTCCTCGCCCAACCGCTCCCGCACGCGCGCGCGGAAGGCGGCGAACTGCTCCTCGGTGAGGATCGGGTTGGTGAAGAAGGACCCGGCGGACCAGGTGTCGTGGTCCTCGGCGTCGAGGACCATGCCCTTGCCGGCGCGCAGCTTCAGGACGGTCGCGCGGGCGTCGGCCAGCGGCACCCGGTCGCCGGGCTCGACGCCGAGCGCGCGGGCCGCCTCCGCGTACTTGACCGGCGCGGACAGACCGTCCGCGGCCTCCAGCTCGAAGCGGACGCGCAGGACGACGTAGCGCTCGGGGTCGGCCTTGAAGCGGCTGTGGCGGTACGAGAAGGCGCACTCCTCGTTCGTCAGCGTGACGGTCTCGCCGGCCCGGCGGTCGTAGGCGATCACCTCGGTGATCGTCGAGGAGACCTCCTGGCCGTAGGCGCCCACGTTCTGGATCGGGGTGGCGCCGGCCGAGCCGGGGATGCCGGCCAGGCACTCGACGCCGGCCAGTCCGGCCTCGACGGTCCGGGCGACGGCGTCCGTCCACACCTCGCCGGCCGCCAGCTCCAGGGTGGTGCCGCGCAGTTCGACGCCCCGCGTGGCGATGCGCAGGGCGGTGCCGTCGAAGCCCTTGTCGCCGATGACCAGGTTGGAGCCGCCGCCGATGACCAGCAGCGGGGTCCCGCTGTCGTCGGCCTCGCGGACGGCGGCGATCACCTCGGCGTCGGTGGAGGCGGTGATCAGCCGGGCCGCGGGGCCGCCCAGGCGGAAGGTGGTCAGCGGGGCCAGGGGGGCGTCGTGGAGTACCTGCACGGGCCCAAGACTACGAGACGGCGCCGGCGGCTCCGCGACAGCCGGGGCGGCGCCGTCCCCGCCACGGCCGCCGTCCCGGTGCCGTCCCGAGCGGAGAGGGCAGGATTCGAACCTGCGTGGACCGCATGGGCCCGACCTCGAGCGAACTCGACGGTCCCCGATCAACCACTCCGGGCACCTCTCCCTGTTCCCGGCCCGGTCTCCCGTGCCGTTCACGTGCATCACCGTGGCAGCGAACGCTGACGGCGCGCTGACAACGTCGCCCGGTGGCCGCCGGATGACACGGCACGCGCGCGTGGACCGTGAAAGAGGTCCACGCGCGCGTGCGGGTGTGGAGGGCGCGCCGCCTACGGCGGGTGCGACGGGGACAGCGGGTTCAACGGCTCAGGTCAGCCGCCGGAAGGCCTCCTGCCAGCTGACGGGCAGGTCGTCGCTCGACGCCCGCCAGGTGGCGTACTTCGCGTCCCGCATCTGCCGTGTCAGGCCCTTCGCGGCCGGCGCGTGGGCGCCGGAGCGGGCGAAGGCGCGCAGCGCGTCCGCCGACTCCCAGGCGGACAGGGTCCAGAAGGTCCGCCTTAGCGGCTGGGCCTTCAGGGCCGCCCCGTGGGCGCCGGGGGCGTGGCTGACCTGCCGCCACACGCGCGGGGTGCGCAGGAAGAACCGGAGGGCTCCCCAGCGGGTGCGGGTCTCGAAGCGGGAGGCGAAGACATGGACGTCGGTGCCGGGCGGCGGGGTGTTCGGCACGGTCCAGGGCAGCGTGGGCACGGGTGTTCTCCTTGTCCTTCTTGTCCTTCGCGGGCCGTGCGGGTCAGTGGGACAGGGCTTCGGCGGCCGGGACGGGCGTCTGCCCGGCGGCCGGCGCGCTCTCCCGCCCGCGCTTGCGGGCCGGGATGAGCAGGGCGGCGACCGCGGCCAGGGCGACCACGCCGGAGCCGGTGACGAGGGCGGGCCGCAGTCCGTCCACGAAGTTCTGGGCGCTCGCGTAGCCGCCCTGCGCGGAGAAGATCGACGACATGACCGCGATGCCGAGCGCGCCGCCGACCTCGCGCAGGGCGTTGTTGGCGCCGGAGGCGATGCCCTGCTCCTGCGGGCGGACGCTGGACATGACCAGGTTGGCGGCCGGGGCGAAGTACAGGGCCATGCCGATGCCGCTGACGATCAGGGCGGGCAGCTGGGCGGTGTAGGAGACGTCCGCCGACACCACCCAGGCCATGTAGCCGAGCCCCACGGCCTGGAGGAACAGGCCGGTGGCGACGACCGGGCGGCCGCCGACGCGGTCGGAGAGGATGCCGGCGACCGGCGCGACGAGCATGGGCATGCCGGTCCAGGGCAGCATGCGCAGGCCGGCCTCGGTGGGCGAGTAGCCGAGCACACCCTGCATGTACTGGCTGAGCAGGAAGATCGAGCCGAACATGCCCACGAACATCAGCAGGCTGGCCGCGTTGATCCCGGAGAAGGCGCGGGAGCGGAACAGGCGCATGGGCAGCATGGGGTTCTTTGCGCGGGTGCTGTAGAGGACGAAGCCCACCAGCAGGGCGCCCCCGGCGAACAGGGCGGTCAGCACCAGGGAGTCGGTCCAGCCGTCGGCGGGCCCGCGGACCAGCCCGTACACGATGCCGAAGAGTCCGCCGCTGGCGAGCAGGGTGCCGGGGAGGTCGAGCCGGGCGCCGGTGCCGCGGGACTCGGCGAGGCGCAGCCGGGCCAGCGGCAGCAGGGCCACGCCGAGCGGCACGTTCAGCCAGAAGATCCAGTGCCAGGAGATGTGCTCGGTGAGGCTGCCGCCGATCAGCGGTCCGGAGGCGACGGCGAGGCCGTTGACGGCGCCCCAGATGCCGTAGGCCATACCGCGCCGTGCGGCGGGCACGGCCGCGGTCAGCAGGGTGAGGGTGAGCGGCATCATGACGGCGGCGCCGACGCCCTGGACCGCGCGGGCGGCGATGAGGGAGCCGATGCCGGGGGCCATGGCCGCGGCAGCCGAGGCGCCGGTGAAGACCGCGAGCCCGGCGATGAAGAGCCGGCGGCGGCCGAAGCGGTCGCCGAGCGCGGCGCCGAACATCAGCAGCACGGCGAAGGTGAGCGTGTAGGCGCTCACGGTCCACTCCAGGTCGTCCAGCGCGCCGCCGAGGTCCTCGCGGATGGAGGGCAGGGCGGTGGTGACGACGAGGTTGTCGAGGGCCGCCATGAATCCGGCGACGCTGGTGATGACGAGGGCCCAGACGGCTCCCCCGCGACGTGCGGTCTGCTCTGACATCGCTCCCCCAGAGGTGATCGGTGGTGACCACCGCAGTTGATTAGTTATTGCTGACTAACTTCTGCGCCCATGAAAAGGCGGAGGTTCCCGCCCTCCGGGCGTCGCCCCCGGTGCCGTTGAGCCCTGCTCGGTGCCCGGTGCTACTTCTCCAGCCGTCCGGTGAGCCGGGCGGAGGGGTACATCCCCTGCCAGACCCGGTGCTCGGGCGGGAACCCCATGGCCGCGAGGGTGTTGATGAGCATCCCGTAGGCCAGGAAGGTCGTGGTCTCGCCGTCGTCGGCGCCCAGCGGAACGTGCACGGTGTCCCAGAGCTCCATCCAGCCGGCCCGTACGACCTCGCCGAACTCGTGGTCGCCCTCCGCCTCGGCGGCCGCGACCGTGATGTACGTCTGCATCTGCATCTGGAGCGTCTCGGGGCGCTCCGTGATCAGGTGCACATAGGCGTTGGCCATGGCATGCAGGGCCTCCTCGCCCTCCAGCCCGTCGGACGCGTCCGCGAAGACCCGGCGGATGTCCTCCACGCACCGCAGCGAGGCGGCGGCGAAGATCGCCTTCTTGCCCGGGAAGAGCCGGAAGAGGTACGGCTGCGAGACACCCACGCGCCGGGCGATCGCCTCCGTGGAGGTGCCGTAGTAACCCTTGCGGGCGAACTCCGTGACCGCCGCGCGGACGACGCTCTCGCGCCGCTCCTCCGCACTCATCCTGACCATGCGAGAAAGTTAGTACTCAATCACTAACTAAGTCAAGCGGTGCAGCCGGGCCCACGGGTAAGGGGCGCCCGCCCGTGGCGGACGCCCCTTACCTGGAGAGGGGGGTGCGGCTGGTGGTGCCGTCAGGCCAGGCGGACGACCGCCCGGGACATGCCCAGGACCTTCTGGCCGCCGCTGGTCGCGGTCAGGTCCACCCGCACGGTGTGGTCGTCGAGCTTGGCCGCGACCTTGGCGCTGACCTCGATCACCGCGCCCTCGTCGTCGTTGGGCACCACGACCGGCTTGGTGAAGCGGACGCCGTAGTCCACGACCGCGCCCGGGTCACCGGTCCAGTCGGTGACCACGCGGATCGCCTCGGCCATGGTGAACATGCCGTGCGCGATGACGTCCGGCAGGCCCACCTCCTTGGCGAACTTCTCGTTCCAGTGGATCGGGTTGAAGTCGCCGGATGCACCCGCGTACCGCACCAGCGTGGCGCGGGTCACGGGGAAGCTCTGGGCCGGCAGTTCGGTGCCGACCTCGACGTCGTCGTACGCGATCTTCGCCGCCATCGGTTACCTCACGCCTCCTCGGCCGCGCGGGCCACGAGCTTGGTCCAGGCGGTCACCACGAGCTCGCCCGCCTCGTCGTGCACCTCGCCGCGGATGTCCAGCACGTCGTTGCCCGCGAGGGACTTGATCCCCTCGATGGTGGAGGTGACCGAGAGCCGGTCACCGGCGCGCACCGGGCGGACGTACGCGAACTTCTGGTCGCCGTGCACCACGCGGCTGTAGTCGAGACCGAGCTGCGGGTCCTCGATGACCTGTCCGGCGGCCCGGAAGGTGATGGAGAACACGAAGGTGGGCGGAGCGATCACGTCGGAGTGACCGAACGCCTTGGCGGCGTCCGGGTCCGTGTACGCCGGGTTGCTCTCCCCGACCGCCTCGGCGAACTCGCGGATCTTCTCCCGGCCCACCTCGTAGGGCTCGGTGGGCGGATAGGTCCGTCCCACGAAGGACTGGTCGAGCGCCATGGCCCGGCACCTCCTGGTCTCGGCAGCGTGTCTGCTTCGGACAGCGTGTGAAACGACGTGAGGCCGCCCCCCGAACTGCGGGGGCGGCCTCACGTACGAGCCTGATTTATCGCGTTTCGCGGTGCGCGGTGTGCGCGTTGCAACGCGGGCAGTGCTTCTTCATCTCAAGACGGTCCGGGTTGTTACGCCGGTTCTTCTTGGTGATGTAGTTCCGCTCCTTGCACTCCACGCAGGCCAGCGTGATCTTCGGGCGGACGTCGGTGGCAGCCACGTGAGTGCTCCTAGGACGAACGGATGGGTTTAACGCAAGAAAGAGTAGCCGATCGAAGGACCGACCCCGCAATCGGCTACCGTCAGTAGCGGTGACCGGACTTGAACCGGTGACACAGCGATTATGAGCCGCTTGCTCTACCGACTGAGCTACACCGCTTTGATGAGATCGGAACCCGCCTCGCGACGGGAACCTCTCACACCAGAGCCCCAAAACGGAATCGAACCGTTGACCTTCTCCTTACCATGGAGACGCTCTGCCGACTGAGCTATTGGGGCGAGCGATGAAGACATTACACGGTCCTCCGCCGTTCGCCCAAATCCATATCCGGCCGCCCCGCGCCCCCCTCGTCACGGGCCTCCCGTGGGCCCCGAGCAGCACGTACGGCGCCCCCGCGCGCGTGTGCCGACGGGGTCGGCCACGCCGGTACGACTATTGCGCTCCTCCGCGCCCTGCCCGGTTCGCCACCCTAGGCTCGACTCACTCTGCGTGATCATGGGTCCGCGGGGGCCCTGGGCTCCTGCCGCGGCCCAGCCCCGAGCCCCCGGCCCGAACCCTGGAGTCCGATGCCCGACAGCCAGCCGCAGCCGCCCTCGTCGTCGAACCCGTCCGGTTCCTCCGGACAGCCCGACCCGGCCGCCCTGCTGCTGTGCGGGGCGCGGCTCACCGACGGCCGGACCGTGGACGTACGGCTGGGCGGCGGGCGCATCGAGGCGGTCGGCACCGCCGGCAGCCTGACCCCGGGCCCGGGCCGCAGGGGCGCGGCCCGGGTGGACCTCGACGGCTACCTCCTGCTGCCGGCCCCGGCCGAGCCGCACGCCCACAGCGACACCGCGCTGTCCGCCGAGCGCCCCGGACCGGCCTCGTACGCCCCGGAGGACGTCCAGCGCCGGGCCACGGAGGCGGCGCTGCTCCAGCTCGGCCACGGGGCGACGGCGCTGCGCGCGCACGTGCGCGTGGGCGACGTCCAGGGGCTGGGCGCGCTCGGCGCCGTCCTCCAGGCGCGGCGCTCGCTGCGGGGCCTCGCGGAACTGACCACGGTGGCGATGCCGCGCCTGCTGACCGGGGTGGCCGGGGCCGACGGGCTCGCGATGCTCCGGGACGCGCTGAAGATGGGCGCCTCCGTGGTGGGCGGCTCCCCCGACCTCGACCCGGACCCCACGGGCTACACGGAGGCCGTGCTGGAGGTGGCCTCGGAGCACGGCTGCCCGGTGGACCTGCACACGGACGCCGCCGACCCGGCCCGGCTGTCCCGGCTCGCCGCCATGGCGGGCGGCCTGCGCCCCGGCGTGACCCTCGGCCCGTGCGCCGGCCTCTCGCGGCTGCCGACCGAGGTCGCCGCCCGGCTCGCCGACCAGCTCGCGGCGGCCGGGGTCGCGGTGGTGTGCCTGCCGCAGGGCGGGTGCGGCGGCGCGGAGCGTCGGGGCGCGGCGCCGGTGCGGCTGCTGCGCGCGGCCGGGGTGCGGGTGGCGGCGGGCAGCGGCGCCCTGCGGGACGTGTCGAACCCGGTCGGCCGCGGTGACCCGCTGGAGGCCGCGTTCCTCCTCGCCTCCGCCCACGGTCTGCGCCCGGAGGACGCCTACGGGGCGGTGAGCGGCTCGGCGCGTGCGGTCCTGGGCCTGCCCGAGGTCCGGGTGGAGGCGGGCTTCCCCGCCGAACTGCTGGCCGTCCGCGGCGACGTTCTGTCCGGCGCCCTGTCCCTCGCCTACAGCCGGCTGGTGGTGCACCGCGGACGAGTGGTGGCCCGCACGAGCGCGGTCCGCGAGTACTGCAGCTCGGCCTCGGCGGCGGAACCCGGGTTGCCTCGTCAGGGGCGCAAGGAACTGTCCTGAGCGGTCCGGAGCGGGGCGTACGCCGCTGTGTGCGGGGCCTGCCGGGGCGCGGTGCGTCCGCACGGGCGGCCTTGCGCCAGGTGCCGGGCGTGGGGTTCGTCCATGCGGCGCACGTGCCTGCCGGGGCGTACGGTCGGTCTCATGCGCACAGTCATCGCTGGGGGTCATGGTCAGATCGCGCTGCGGCTGGAGCATCTGCTCTCCGCGCGCGGGGACGAGGTGGCGGGGATCATCCGCAAGGCGGAACAGGGCGACGATCTGCGGCGGGCCGGTGCCGAACCGGTCCTGCTGGACCTGGAGTCCGCCTCGGTGGAGGAGGTCGCGGCGCATCTGCAGGGCGCGGACGCGGCGGTCTTCGCCGCCGGTGCGGGCCCGGGCAGCGGTACCGCCCGCAAGGACACGGTGGACAGGGGCGCGGCCGTGCTGTTCACGGACGCGGCGGTCCGCGCGCGCGTGCGCCGTCTCGTGGTCGTCTCCTCGATGGGCGCGGACCCCGCGCACGAGGGCGACGAGGTGTTCGACGTCTATCTGCGCGCCAAGGGCGAGGCCGACGCGTACGTCGCCCGCCAGGACGCGCTGGACTGGACGATCCTGCGCCCGGGTGCGCTGACGAACGACGCGGGCACCGGGCTGGTGCGGCTGGAGGCCCGTACCGGGCGCGGTACGGTCCCCCGGGACGACGTGGCGGCCGTACTGGCGGAGTTGGTGGACACCTCGGCGACGGCCGGCCTGACGCTGGAGCTGATCAGCGGCTCGACGCCGGTGTCGGTCGCGGTGAAGTCGGTCGCCGGGAACTGAGCCGGCACCGCCGGCCGTTCATCCGTCAGAAGAGCGGCAGCTGCCCGGGGAAGTCCGGCACGGCGTACCCGTCCAACGTCGGCTGGGCCGCCCCGAGCTGAGCCTGTGTCCGCGACCCTGAGCAGGAGAGGAGTTCCCCGTTCTCCCGTGCCCCGGGCGGGTCGTGGCGTGCGAAGCGCCCCGCCACGACGGCGATCTCGCGGCGGCACACGGGACAGGTTCTGCGACGGGAGGACATGCCGCCAGTGTGCCCGCCGCCGGCCCGGACGGCGGTGCCGCCGGGCGATGTTCGGCCCCGCCGGGCCGCCGACGGTCATCATCAGGACGTGGAGGTCGTGGGCGGCTCGGCGGTGGACATGGCCGCGGCACCCACTACGGCCACGGTCGCCGCGGCGAGGACCGGGTGGCGGCCGAGGGGCGGGCGGGGAGGGCGGCATCGGCGCCCGGCTGCACCTCTCCAGCGCCACCGAGGGCGGCATGGGCCTGCACTGGGCGGCGCGTCCGCCTGCCGTCCGCCCGCCGTCCGCGTACGCCGAAAGGGCGGCGCGCTCCGGCGGATCGCCGGTGCACGCCGCCCCGGACAGGACGAGTCGCGGGTCGTGGGCCGAGTGGAAGGGGCAGAGGCGAGGCGCGGGCCGGGAGGCAAGGCGCGTGCCGTGGCCCGCACGGTGGTCGTGGCTACTCCGCGTCGCGGTCGAACTTGGCGGCCGACCAGAAGTAGCCGAGCACCGCGAGGCCCACGCACCAGGCGACGGCCAGCCATCCGTTGTGGCCGATCGGGGTGCCGAGCAACAGCCCACGGAGGGTCTCGATGGCCGGCGTGAACGGCTGGTACTCGGCGACCGGCCGGAACCAGCCCGGCATCGCGTCGAGGGGCACGAAGGTGCTGGACAGCAGCGGCAGCAGGATCAGGGGCATCGCGTTGTTGCCGGCGGCCTCGGCGTTCGGGCTGACCAGACCCATGCCGACCGCGATCCAGGTGAGCGCCGTGGCGAAGAGCACGAGCAGTCCGAAGGCCGCGAGCCACTCCAGCACGGTGGCGTCGGTGGAACGGAAGCCGATGGCCACGGCGACGCAGCCGACCAGGACGACGCTGACGACCGACTGCAACACGCTGCCGACGACGTGCCCGATGATCACGGAGCCGCGGTGGATCGCCATCGTCCGGAAGCGGGCGATGATGCCCTCCGTCATGTCGTTGGACACCGAGACCGCGGTGCCGACCACGGTGCTGCCGATGGTCATCAGCAGCAGGCCCGGTACGACGTAGGCGATGTACGCGGATCTGTCCGGCCCACCGCCGCCGATGCCCGCGCTCATGGTGTCGCCGAAGATGTAGACGAAGAGCAGCAACAGCATGATCGGCGTGAGCAGCAGGTTGAGGGTGAGGGACGGGTAGCGCCGGGCGTGCAGGAGGTTGCGGCGCAGCATCGTGGAGCAGTCGCGCACGGCGAGCGAGAACCGGGTCGCGCGGGCGGGAGCCAGGGGTGTGCTCATCGGGCGGCCTCCTCGGCCTGGTGGGTGGCGGTCGTGGCGTCGGTCAGGGCGAAGAAGACGTCGTCGAGGTCGGGGGTGTGCACGGTCAGCTCGTCGGCCTCGATGCCGGCCGAGTCCAACCGGTCGAGTACGGCGCGCAGTTCGCGCTGGCTGCCGTCGCTCGGGAGCTGGAGCGCGAGGGACTCGTCGTCCCGGGAGGCGTCGCGCAGGGCGGCCACGGCGCTCCGGTAGGCGGCCGGGTCGGTGAAGCGGAGCCGGACGTGTCCGCCCGGGACGATCCGCTTCAGCTCCTCGGCGGTGCCCTGGGCGGCGATCCGGCCGCCGTGGAGCACGGCGATACGGTCCGCCAGCTCGTCGGCCTCCTCCAGGTACTGGGTGGTGAGGAAGACGGTGGCGCCCTCCGCGACCAGCTCGCGGATGATCTGCCACATGGTGTGCCGGGAGCGCGGGTCGAGCCCTGTGGTCGGCTCGTCGAGGAAGATGATCCGCGGGTTGCCGACCAGTGTCATGGCGATGTCGAGGCGGCGCTTCATACCGCCGGAGTAGGTGGAGGCGGGCTTCTTCGCGGCTTCGGTGAGGTCGAACCGCTCCAGCAGTTCGGCGCTGACCCGGCGCCGCTCGCGCTTGCCGAGGTGGTGCAAGTCCGCCATGAGGAGCATGTTCTCCTCGCCGGTGATCAGGCCGTCGACGGCGGAGAACTGTCCGGTGACACCGATCGCCGCCCGCACGGATCGCGGATCGGCGGCGAGGTCGTGGCCGCCGACGTGGATCGGGCCGGTGCCGGAGTCCGGCGCGACGAGGGTGGAGAGGATCTTGACGGCGGTCGTCTTGCCGGCGCCGTTCGGGCCGAGCAGGGAGAAGATCGTTCCCTCCGGTACGGCCAGGTCGACGCCGTCGAGGACGGTCTTGTCGCCGTAGGACTTGCGCAGCCCGTACGCCGCGATGGCCAGGTCGGTCATGTGAAGTGCCCCCTCTTGGAACGGCTGTGGTTACAGGCTGCGGGCGGTGATGTCGCCGTAGGCGGTGGTGGCGTGGACGGTGAGTGCGGCGGTGGGGCCGTCGGTGTTCTGCAGGGTGTTGTCGATGCGGCCGTAGGTGGTGCCGGCGTTGAGGGTGGCGGAGGTGCCGCGGGCGGCGCCGACGGTGATCTGTCCGTATTCGGTGCGCAGGGTGAGGGTGCCGCGGACGGCTTCGGTGATGTGGAGGTCGCCCTTGAGGGTGCTGATCTCCGCGGGGCCGGTGAGGCGGCCGATGGTGACGGGGCCGGCCTGGAGGGTGAGGTCGGCGCTGTCGGCCTCGTCGAGCTTGACGGTGGCCTGGGCGGCTTCGAGGGTGACCTCGCCGAGGCGTCCGACGCCACGCAGGTCGGTGGCGGCGGCCTTGGCCTGGACGCGGGATCCGGCGGGGAGCTGGACGGTGATCTCGACGGAGCCGGAGTGGCCGAGGATGCGGTTCTTGGCGGCGGGGGCTTCGATGCGCAGGACGCCGTCCTGGTAGCTGACCTCGATCTCCTTGGCGGCCTTCAGGTCGCGGTTCTTGGTGGCGTCGGCGGGGCGGACCTCGACGGTGGTGTCGTCGCGGTCGGCGGCGATGAGTTGGATGCGGCCGGCGGGGATGTCCAGGACGGCGGTGACGGGGGCGGTGGTGGCGAACTTCTGCACGGTGTTCCTCCATGGTCTGCGGGGCGGGCCGGTGCGGCCCGCCGTTTCCAACACGCGAAACGCTACGTTGCATTCATAGATCCGGCAACGTGCTCGTTGCGTCAGATCGCTGTAATCACAGGTCAGAACAAGGAAATCGTTGCAACGGAATGGAATCTAACGCAACGACAGTTCAGTGGCTTCGTTGCAATGGGTGAAGAGTGAACGCTATGCTGACAGCCACCCGCACCACGACGAAGCACCAAGAAGCACGAAGAAGCACGGAGGAGGCCGCGATGCCGGGAGGCAGGCTCACCCAGCAGGAACGTCAGCAGATCGCGCTGGGGCTGGCCGACGGCCTCGCCTATGCGGAGATCGCCAGGCGCCTCGAACGCCCGACCTCGACCGTCACCCGCGAGGTCATGCGCAACGGCGGCCCGACCGCCTACCGCGCGGAAGTCGCCCACCGCGCCACCGAACACCGCGCCCACCGCCGCAGACAGGCCGCCCCCCGGGACGCGAACGCGCCCCAGTCCGACGGCCGCGACACCGAGAGCGTCCGCGCGTACGAGGAGACGCTCACCACCGTTTTCATGCAGTCGGGCCTGCCCAGGATGACGGCCCGGGTCCTGGTCTGCCTCTACACCACCGACGCCGGCAGCCTCACCGCGTCCGAACTCGTCCAGCGTCTCCAGGTGAGCCCGGCGACCGTCTCGAAGGCGGTCGCGTTCCTGGAGAGTCAGGGCCTGATCCGCCGGGAACGGGACGAACGCCGCCGCGAGCGCTACGTCGTGGACGACGACGTCATGTACCAGTCCACGGTGGCCAGCGCCCGCGCCACCGCCCACCTCGGCGAGACCGCACGCCAGGGCGTCGGCATCCTCGGCGCGGGCACCCCGGCCGCCGCCCGCCTGGAGAACATCGCCCGCTTCGTCGACTTCGTGTCCGAGAGCATCCTGCGCGCGGCGGAACAGGCCCGCGAAGTCCTCCACACCAAGCCCGAGTCCACGCAGGGCGACCCGGCCCGGCCCGCGGCGGGCCGCTGAGGGCTCGGGTGGCCCGGCCGAGCCCGCCGCGGACACGGCGGCCGCGGGCGCTGGGGCAGGCCGAACCACTGCCGGCAAGCCGGACCACTGAGAACCGACCGCCCCGGCGCTCCGCGCCTCCGGCCGGTGGTTCGGCCATTCGGCGGCAGCCCGCTCGCGCGTGCGGCCGAGCCGCGATGCGGTGGACACGGATGCGTGCCGACGCCCCGCACGGAAGGGCGTCCGGCATTCAGCCGTGGAAGGACGAGCCATGCGCATATCCGGACCGGCGGCCATTCGCCGGGGTGGTGTCACGGTCGTAGCCGCGTCGGTGATCTGCTCGACCGTGCTGACCGGGCAGGACTTCGCCACGACCGGAAAAGGGGGCGGTGTGCCCACCCCCTCGCTACCACCCCCGACCCTGGCCTGGCGGCCTTGCGTCAAGGACAGCCCGTTCGACTGCGCGACCGCCCAGGTGCCGCTGGACTACGGCAAGCCGGTGGGCCGCACCATCGAACTCGCGGTCGTCAGACGGAAGGCGACCGACCCCCGCCGACGCGTCGGCACCCTCTTCTTCAACCCGGGCGGACCCGGCGGACCGGGAACGGTCCAGATGCCGCAGCAGTACAAGAACTTCCCGCGCGAGGTGCGGGAGCGCTTCGACATCGTCAGCTGGGACCCCCGCGGGGTCGGCAGCAGCACCGCGGTGAACTGCTTCGCGAACCCGAAGGAAGCCGCCGCGTGGAACGCGACCAAAGCGGCGGGCTTCCCGGAGGGCACGAAGGAGCGGGTGGCCTGGGCGGCCGCCTACCGGGACCTGGCCCGGCGCTGCGAGCGGCGTGACCCCGAACTCCTGCGCCATGTGTCGACCGCGGACACCGCCCGCGACCTCGACCAGCTCCGCGCCGCGACGGGCGAGGCCCAGCTCACCTACCTGGGGACGTCCTACGGCTCGTTCCTGGGCGCCACCTACGCCAACCTCTTCCCGGGCAAGGTGCGCGCGATGGTCCTCGACAGCAACTGGGACCCCGAGGCCTGGACGAACCACGGCTCCGACGATGCCCGGCTCCCGACGTACCTGCGCCTGGGCTCGGACCGCAGCGCGGCGGCGACGCTGGACCGGTTCCTCGCCCTGTGCGGGGCCACCACCACCGCCCGATGCGCCTTCTCCGCGGGCAGCCCGCAAGCGACCAGGGCCAAGTACGACGAGTTGATGCAGCGGCTCCGCAAGCGTCCCGTGGGCAGGTCGACCTACGCCGGCACGGTCGCGGACGTGATGAGCAGCCTGTACATCGTGCACCCCGGGTGGACGGAACTCGCCGGCAGGCTGCAGGACCTGTGGCAGGGCCGCGCCCCGAAACCGGCGACGCCGCCTCCCCCGCCACCGGTCCCGCACCCGAACCCGTACGTGGGCGAGGAGCAGGCCGCCGCGGTGTTCTGCGGCGACAGCCCCAACCCGCGCGGCCTGGGCGCCTACGCCGTGTTCGAGGAGGCCGCCGCCCAGCGCGCGGGTGACGCCGGGCGCTACTGGACCTGGTCCACCTCGGGATGCGCCCCCTGGCCGGCGGTCGCCGCCGACCGCTACCGCGGCCCGTGGAACAAACCCACGGCACACCCCGTCCTGGTGGTCGGCACACGCTACGACCCGGCCACCCCCTACTCGGGCGCGCAGGCCATGGCCGCCGAACTGGCCGACGCCCACCTGCTCACCAACGACGGCTACGGCCACACAGCCCTGGCCAACCCCAGCGGCTGCGTCCAGACCCACGAGGCCCGCTACCTGACCGACGGCACCCTCCCACCGCCCGGAACCACCTGCCACCAGGACACACCCCCATTTGACCCGCCGGGCCCGAGGGGTGGCATCGCGACCGGCGGCGGAGGCAGGGCACCGGAAGCGGTGGCCTGATCGGCACGCCCATGCCTTCTGCACCCCGAAACGCCAGGTGGACGTACAACCAATGCCCGCGGTGGACGGTCTCCTGCACACCCGGACTCCATGAGCAGAGCTCCGGTCCCCCGTTCCAGGAGAGCCATGCACATCCGTACGGCCGCGGCCGCCACCGTCGGCAGCCTGATGCTGCTCACCCTCGTCGCACCCCTCGCGCAGGCGGACGAACACAAGGGCGACATCGTCTTCACCTCGGTGACCTTCAGCAAGTCCACGGTCGACGTAGGCATCAGCGCGCCGCAGAAGCTGGCCGTGACAGCCACCGCCAAGGACGACTCCGGCATCAGGAGCATGGCCGGCCTCAAGCTGGTGAGCTCCGACAACCGCATCCAGTACGCGAAGTCGCCGACGTGCACGCGTCCCACGTCGAAGACCATGAAGTGCTCCTGGTCGTACAGCCTGGAGCCCGACCGCACCGACTACGCCGACCTCCGCAACAGTTCGGCCGGCACCTGGCACCTCGACGTGGAGGCCGCCGCCTACGACGGCGACTTCTACACGCTCGACAGCAGCGCCAAGGTGAAGGTCAAGCGCTACGGGAAGCTGGCGACGACCCAGGCGACGCCCGAACCGGTCGTCAAGGGGCGGACCCTGACGGTGACCGGCGCCCTGACCCGAGCCGACTGGAACACGAACACCTACACCGGCTTCGCCGCCCAGAAGGTCGCCCTCCAGTTCAGGAAGTCCGGCGCCTCGACCTACACCACCGTCAAGACGGTGACCACCGACAGCGCCGGCAAGCTGAGGACGACGACCACGGCGAACGCCTCCGGCACCTGGCGCTGGCACTTCGCGGGAACGGGGACGACCGGCTCGGCGACGGCGGCGGGTGACGGGGTCGCACTGAAGTAGGACTCCTCCAACGGCAGCCGCACGCCCGCGCGACCGAGCGACCGAGCGACCTCGCGACCTCGCGACCTCGCGACCGAGGTGCCCTGAAGCAATGTCGCGCGGCGTGCAACCCGCCGTGAGCGTTTGGGAGTACCTACGGGCGGACGTCCAAGCGGCGGCCACCACTCCTGGTGGTCGCCGCAGGCCGGCACGCGGGCCCAGCGCGCCGGCCGTCGACGACCGCCCGGCGTGGCGCCGGGCGGCAGCTCTGAAGGAGAAAACGCTCCGTGGCTCTCAGTTTTGCCAGGAAGGCAGCCATGGCGGCCACCGCGCTCGCCGCGCTCGGAGGCGTCTCGTTCGGCGCCTCCGCGAGCGAGGCGGCGCCGGGCCAGGCCGCCCACCACCGGGCGTCCGCGCCCGCGTCCGTCGCCGCCAAGCGGTCCGCTCCCGCTCACCGGCAGGAGCCGCAGGTGGTCACGCAGGTGATCGGCGGGGGCCGGGTGGACGGGCACCGTTGGTCGGTGGCGCTGGAGTTCCACCCCACCCTGCCCAAGGGCTACACCCCGCCGAAACTCCCCGACGGAACCACGACGCAGGGCACGTCCCTGCTGTGCCAGCGCATGTACATCGGCGGTGTCCGCATCGACCACCAGGGCGGCCCCTGGTCCGACTGCCAAACCGTCACCGGCACCCAGGACCCCGGAGCCTCAGGCGGAATGGGCCTGTGGGGCCTGCACGACAAGGGCGTCAACGGCACCCGCCTCATGGTCTCCACCCCCGAGACCGAGGTCGCCTACGGCGTGGTGTCCCTCTCCGACGGGACCCACGTCAGGGCCACCACCGTCAAGGTCCCCGGCACGACCTACCGCGCCTGGGCCGCCCCCCTCCCCGGCGGAAGACCATCACCACCGTCGACCAGTACGACACCCACGCCAACCGACTCACCCACGACACCTACTGGCGCTGACCGGCCAGACGAAGGACGGGCACCTCCTGCTGTGCAGCCAAGTGACCGCAGGGCCGCGGACAGCGGACCGGACGCGGAGTTCACCCGGTTCGTCGCCGCCCGCTGGCGGGCCCTGACCCACACCGCGTACCTGCTCACCGGCGACTTCCACGAGGCGGAAGACCTGGTGCAGACGACGCTGGCGAAGGTGTACCCGCACTGGCGGCGGCTGGACCCGGAGCGTGCCGAACACTACGTTCGCCGCGCACTGGTCAACACCAACCGCAGCCGGCACCGCCGCCGCAGGATCACCCACCTCCTTCTCCCGGCGCTGCCCGACACCGGCCCCGTCCACGACGACGGGGCCGGTGTCGAAGGCGTGGACGTGTACGACACCCTGGCTCGTGAGCTCGCCGACCTGCCCGAGCGGCAGCGGGCGGTCGTGGTGCTGCGCTACTGCGAGGACCTGTCCGCCGAGGAAGTGGCGGACATCCTCGGCTGCTCGGTCGGCACCGTGAAGAGCCAGGCGTCCCGGGCTCTGGCCAAACTGCGCAACCGGCCGACCCTTGTCTCCAACCACCCGCCCAGCCGCCCCGCAGAGGCACGATGACTCCTGACCACGGCCAAGAAGAGTGGGCGCGCGCCGCCTTCGCCCGGTCACGCGAGACCTACCCCGCGTCCCAGGCCCCCGTCCACCGGATCCTGACCACCGCGCGCACCCGCAGAAAACGCCGTCGTGCCGCGGCTGCCGTGGCGAGCGCCGCCTGCGTCCTCGGCATCGGCCTGACGGCCGCGTTCCTGAGGCCACCGCCCGGTACCGTCGCCCCTGCGCACCGCCCCGCACCCGTCGCAAGCTCACCCGTCAACCCGGCCCCCCACACGGTCAGTACCCGGGTCGCCGAGGGAACGGCGGACGGGCACCGTTGGTCGGTGACACTGGAGTTCCACCGCACCCTGCCCAAGGGGTACACCGCGCCGAAACTCCCCGACGGAACCACGCCACAGGGGACATCCCTGCTCTGTCAGCGCATGTACATCGGCGGCGTCCGCATCGACCACCAGGGCGGCCCCTGGTCCGACTGCCAAACCGTCACCGGCACCCAGGACCCCGGAGCCTCAGGCGGAATGGGCCTGTGGGGCCTGCACGACAAGGGCGTCAACGGCACCCGCCTCATGGTCTCCACCCCCGAGGCCGAGGTCGCCTACGGCATCGTCACCCTCGCCGACGGCACCCACGTCAAAGCCACCACCGTCACGGTCCCAGGCACCACCTACCGCGCGTGGGCCGCACCCGTCCCCAACGGACAGACCATCACCGCCGTCGACCAGTACGACACCGGCGACCACCGACTCACCCACGACACCGACTGGCGCTGACCACCGCCGCCGCACACGTCAACGGCGCTTGCGGATCTCCTGGTACCGCCGCTCGACGTCCGCCATGAACCAGTCGGGCACCTGGGAAGGCTGAGCCGGCAGATCTGCAGTCCGTGCAGAGGACAGCCCCTGAGCCGCACCTTCGTGCCGAGAACGACGGTCACCCCGCGTCTGCCCCTCCGGCAGGTGTCCGTGGCAGGCCGTTGCACCGGTCGGCGACGACCATCGCCACGTCGTCGGCCAGGTCCCCGCCGGTGTGGCGGGTCAACGCCTGGTGCAGTCGCTCCAGGAATTCCGGCGGGGTGGGGCCGGCGCCTATCCCCTCCATGACCTCCGGCAGGGCGAAGAATTCGCCCTCGCGGTTGCGCGCCTCGATCACACCGTCGGTGTACAACAGCAGACGGTCACCGGGGAGGAACTCATAGCTCTCCGGCTTCTCGGGGAGGCCGTCGATGAGGTCTTCGAGGCCGAGCGGCGGCGACTCCAAGCTCGGCGTCAGGGGTGCAGCCCTGCCCTGGTGCAGCAGCATTGGTGGTGGATGTCCACGGTTGACCAGCTGCACGATGGGCTGGTCCGGCACCTGCGCGATGAGGGCCGTGGTGAACCCTTCCAGCAGAACCTCCGGCCCATACGCGTCGGGCAGGGATATCTCCCGTCGCAGGGCAGCCGCACAGCGGTTCATGACCTCCATCAGGTCCTCCTCATAGTGCACGGCTTCCCGGAACGCGCCCAGCGCCACCGCGACGGCTCGCACCGCGGACAGTCCCTTGCCCCGCACGTCCCCGACGATCAGCCGAACGCCGTAGCGGGTCTGCACGGCCTCGTAGAGATCACCGCCCACTCGTGCCCCGGTCCCGGCCGCAAGACATAGGCTGCCGGCCCGCAGCGGGCCCAGGCTTGCGGGCACGGCCCGCAACACGACCTCCTGGGCCGCCACCGCGATGCGGCGGACCCGGTCGAGCTCTCTCTGCCTGCGCTCCTGCATGGCGCGGCTGGTGATGAACCCGGCCACGGAGACCAGAGCCAGAGCCAGGAAGTTGCTGTAGACCTGCGGGGTGCCCCATGCCTCGTTGCGGGTTGCGGTGGTCGCACTGATCGCCAGTGCGAGGGCCGCCGCCGCGGTGGTGCCCTTGGGCCCCAACGTCACTGCGGCCAGGGCCGGGACCGCGGTAAGGAAGGGGCCTGTGTAGATGAAGTGCGCAGGCGTGAGCTCGATGACCAGCACGGCCAGCGCGATGGCGAAGGGCACACACTGCATCAGCGTGAAGAGGACCCGGTGATGACCGCCTGCTCCAGGCCACGCGGGTGAGCGCAAGAGCGACTTCATGCACCAAGCCTGCCTCGCCGGAAGCCACGGCTCCACCCCGGCCGACAGCCCGGACCGCCGAAAGCCGGCGGGGCCCATTCCCACCTTGGGCCCGTCAACGACGAAAGGGCCTGTGATCAGCATTGCTGCTGGTCACAGACCCTTTCGGTCGTGTGGCGGCGCCAGGATTCGAACCTGGGAAGGCTGAGCCGGCAGATTTACAGTCTGCTCCCTTTGGCCGCTCGGGCACACCGCCTGGGATGCTGCCGTTCGAACCGCTTTTCGGCGGTGCTCCGTGGCAACGACGTAAACAATACCCGATGCAGAGGGGTGCTTCGCCACCCGATTGATCTGCACCCGGCGGGTCGCGGGGTGGCTAGGCTGGGGCGGATGCGACCGGCTCCCCGCCGGGCCCGGCGGCCGCCGCCGCGAACGCCGGTACGCACCCGATACGCACCCCGATACAAGGAGCCACAGGACATGGCCGACTCCAGTTTCGACATCGTCTCGAAGGTCGAGCGGCAGGAGGTCGACAACGCCCTCAACCAGGCCGCCAAGGAGATCTCGCAGCGCTACGACTTCAAGGGTGTGGGCGCCTCGATCTCGTGGTCCGGCGAGAAGATCCTGATGGAGGCCAACTCCGAGGACCGGGTCAACGCCGTCCTCGATGTCTTCCAGTCCAAGCTGATCAAGCGCGGCATCTCGCTCAAGGCGCTGGACGCCGGCGAGCCGCAGCTGTCCGGCAAGGAGTACAAGATCTTCGCCTCCATCGAGGAGGGCATCTCGCAGGAGAACGCCAAGAAGGTGGCGAAGATCATCCGTGACGAGGGCCCCAAGGGCGTCAAGGCCCAGGTCCAGGGCGAGGAGCTGCGTGTCAGCTCCAAGAGCCGCGACGACCTCCAGACCGTGATCGCCCTGCTGAAGGGCAAGGACTTCGACTTCGCGCTGCAGTTCGTGAACTACCGGTAGGACCGGTGGGCGACAGGTGACGTGACGGAGGGGGCGGGCACCCGGTGGTGCCCGCCCCCTCCGTCACGTCCGCCCGCAACCGGGCACCCCGCCTCAGTCGCGCGAGTTGCCGAACAGGATCCGGTACAGGATCAGCAGGACGAGGGAGCCGCCGATCGCGGCGGCCCAGGTCGCGCCGTCGTAGAAGTGCTTGCTGACCGGGTGGTCCAGCCAGCGGGCCGAGATCCAGCCGCCGATGAACGCGCCCGCGACGCCGATGAGGGTCGTACCGATGAATCCGCCCGGGTCGCGGCCCGGGAGCAGAAGCTTGGCGATGGCTCCGGCCAGAAGCCCCAGGATGATCCAACCGATGATGCTCATGCCCTGAACCTGCCCTCCCGCGCTGTCCCCGTACTGTCCGGCCTCTGAGAATCCGGTGAGGATCGGCTGTCCGGCGCGCGCGTGTTCATGCTGTGTCGGGGAAGAGGACGTCACCGGTCCCTCGCACGGTTGCGCGCCTCAGTAGGGTGCGGCCCATGACCATCTCCGGCACCGAGCTGCGGCGCACCCTGGGGCTGCGGGACGCCGTCCTCGTCGGTCTCGGTTCGATGATCGGCGCCGGCGTCTTCTCCGCCCTCGGCCCGGCCGCGCGCGCCGCAGGGCCGGGTCTGCTGCTCGGGCTGGCCGTCGCGGCCGTGGTGGCCTACTGCAACGCCATGTCCTCGGCCCGCCTGGCCGCCCTGTATCCGGCGTCCGGCGGGACGTACGTGTACGGCAGGGAGCGGCTGGGCCCGTTCTGGGGCTACCTCGCCGGCTGGGCCTTCGTCGTCGGCAAGACGGCCTCCTGCGCGGCCATGGCGCTCACCGTGGGGGCGTACGTCTGGCCGGGGCAGGCGCACGCGGCGGCGGTGGCGGCCGTGGTGGTCCTGACCGCCGTGAACTACGGCGGCATCCAGAAGTCCGCCTGGCTGAACCGGGTGATCGTGGCCTTCGTGCTCGCCGTTCTCGCCGCCGTGGTGGTGGCGTGCCTGACCTCGCCGGCGGCCGGTGCGGGGCGGCTCGGGATCGGGGTGCCGTCCGGTGCGGGCGGTGTGCTCCAGGCGGCGGGGCTGCTGTTCTTCGCGTTCGCCGGGTACGCCCGGATCGCGACCCTGGGCGAGGAGGTCCGCGATCCCGCGCGCACCATCCCCCGGGCCGTCCCGGTGGCCCTCGGGATCACCCTGGTGGTCTACGCGGCCGTCGCCGTGGCCGTGCTGAGCGTGCTCGGCCCCGGCCGGCTGGGGGACGCCACGGCGCCGCTGGCCGACGCGGTGCGGGCGGCCGGGGCGCCCGGTCTGGTGCCCGTGGTGCGGGTGGGGGCCGCGGTGGCGGCGCTCGGGTCGCTGCTCGCGCTGATTCTCGGTGTGTCCCGCACGACGCTCGCCATGGCCCGCGACCGCCATCTGCCGGGGGCGCTGGCCGCCGTGCATCCGCGGTACCGGATCCCGCACCGGGCGGAGCCGGCCGTCGGCGCGGTGGTCGCCGTGCTGGCCGCGACGGTGGACGTGCGCGGCGCGATCGGCTTCTCCTCGTTCGGCGTCCTGGCCTATTACGCCGTGGCCAACGCCTCCGCCTGGACGCTGAGCCCCGCCGTCCGGTCACGGGTGGTGCCGGCGGTGGGGCTGCTGGGGTGCGCCACGCTGGCGTTCGCGCTTCCGTTGGTCTCGGTCGCCGTGGGGGCCGCGGTGCTGGTCGTGGGTGTGGTGGCCTACGGCGTACGGCGCCGGTGGGCGGGGCGGGGCGCCGACGGCTCCGGCCGGGCCCGGGGGCGGTAGGTCGGCGCCCAGGGGCGGTTACTCAGCGGGCCGCGAACGGCTCGTCCGTGCTGACGATCTCGCGGCCCAGGGGCAGCAGGGAGACCGGGATCAGCTTGAAGTTGGCGATGCCGAAGGGGATGCCGATGATCGTCAGGCACAGGGCGATGCCGGTGGTGATGTGGGCGAGGGCCAGCCACCAGCCGGCGAGGACCAGCCAGAGCACGTTGCCGACGCAGGAGGGCGCGCCCGCGTCCCGGCGCTCGACCGTGGTGTACCCGAAGGGCCACAGGGCGTAGACGCCGATGCGGAAGGAGGCGATCCCGAACGGGATGCCGATGATCGTGACGCACAGCAGGACGCCCGCGAGCAGGTAGGCGAGGAACAGCCAGAAGCCGCTCAGGACGAGCCAGATGATGTTCAGGATGATCTTCACTGGTGTCGACCTGCCATCTTCTCGAGCCGGGCGATGCGGTCCGCCATCGGCGGGTGCGTGGAGAACATCTTCGTCAGTCCCTGACCGGCGCGGAACGGATTCGCGATCATCATGTGGCTCGCGGTCTCGATCCGCGGCTCGGGGGGCAGCGGGAGCTGCTGGGTGCCGACCTCCAGCTTGCGCAGGGCGCCGGCGAGGGCCAGCGGGTCGCCGGTGAGCTGGGCGCCCGAGGCGTCGGCCTCGTACTCCCGGGAGCGGCTGATGGCGAGCTGGATGAGGCTGGCGGCGAGCGGGCCCAGGATCATGATCAGCAACATGCCGAGCAGTCCGGGGCCGTCGTCGTCGTCCGACCGGCCGATGGGGATCAGCCAGGCGAAGTTGACCAGGAACATGATCACCGAGGCGAGGGCGCCGGCCACCGAGGAGATCAGGATGTCGCGGTTGTAGACGTGGCTCAGCTCGTGGCCGATGACCCCGCGCAGCTCGCGCTCGTCGAGCAGGCGCAGGATGCCCTCGGTGCAGCACACGGCCGCGTTGCGCGGGTTGCGGCCGGTGGCGAACGCGTTGGGCGCCTCGGTCGGGGAGATGTACAGGCGGGGCATGGGCTGGCGGGCCTGCGTGGACAGCTCACGGACCATCCGGTACAGCGCGGGGGCCTCGAACTCGCTGACCGGGCGGGCGCGCATCGCGCGCAGCGCCAGCTTGTCGCTGTTCCAGTACGCGTACGCGTTCGTGCCCAGCGCGATCAGGACCGCCACGATCAGTCCCGTCCGGCCGAAGAAGCTGCCGATGACGATGATGAGCGCGGACAGTCCCCCGAGGAGTACTGCGGTCCTGAGCCCGTTGTGCCGGCGGTGCACGGTACGCCCTCCAAGTCGTGCAGCGGGGGAACCCTTTGGTCCAGTGGACCCTCCTGCTCTGGTCAACGCCAGGCGGCGGGCGCGAGTTCCCTGGTGCGTGCGTGGGCACGCGTCGGCCGTAAGGGTGACGTGCTCGTACGTGCTCGTACGGCTGTGCGCGCGTGGGGGCCACGGGTGCCCCACGCGCGTGTGACAAGTCCTCAGAACAGTCCGGTGGCGGCGAAGCGCAGGACCAGCTGGGGCACGCCGGACAGGGCCACGCCGAGGACGCCGGTGAGGGCGAGGGCCGCGGTGAGGGGCGCGGGGACCGGGTGGCGTGCGGGTTCGCCCTCGGGGGCGCGGAAGAGCAGGGCCGCCCACTGCAGGTAGTAGAAGAGGGCGATCACGACGTTGACGGCCATGACCACGGCGAGCCAGCCCAGACCCGCGTCGACGGCCGTGGAGAACACGGTGACCTTGGCGAACAGGCCGATGACGCCCGGCGGCAGTCCGGCGAGGCACAGCAGGAAGAAGGCCAGCAGCAGCGCCGTGACGGGGTTGGTGGCGTACAGGCCGCGGTAGTCGCTGATCCGGTTGAGGGACTTCGACCGGCCGACCACGGCGGCCACGGCGAACGCGCCGAGGTTCACGGCGGCGTACATGAGGGCGTAGGCGACCGTGGACCCGATCGCCTTCTGGCCGTCCCTGACGTACCCGGCGGCGGCGATGGGCACCAGCAGGTAGCCGGCCTGGCCGACGGAGGACCAGGCGAGCAGCCGTACGGCGCTGTACGCGCGCGTGGCCTGCTGGCGCAGGGCGCCGACGTTGCCGACGGTCATGGTCAGGGCGGCCAGGGCGGCGAGCGCGGGCCCCCAGACGTCGGCGTACGACGGGAAGGCGAGGACGGTGACGAGGATCAGGCCGGAGAAGCCGACCGCCTTGCCGACGACCGACAGGTAGGCGGCGATGGGCAGCGGCGCGCCCACGTAGGTGTCGGGCACCCAGAAGTGGAAGGGGACGGCGGCCGTCTTGAAGGCGAAGCCGACGAGGGTGAGGACGACGCCGGTCTGGGCGAGGGTGTGGAGCTGTCCGTCGACGTGCTGGATCCGCTGGGCGACCTGGGTGAGGTAGAGGGTGCCGGTGGAGGCGTAGACGAAGCTGACGCCCATGAGGCTGACCGCGGTGGCGGTGACCGAGGACAGGAAGAACTTCAGGGCCGCCTCGGCGGACCGCTTGTCGCCGTGCCGGATGCCGACGAGGGCGAAGGCGGGCAGGGAGGCGACCTCCAGGGCGACGATCAGGGTGGCCAGGTCGCGGGAGGCGGGCAGCAGGGCGGCGCCGGCCGCGGAGGAGAGCAGCAGGAACCAGAACTCCCCCGCCGGGACGCGCCGGTGCTCGTCCTGGACGTTCGTGACCGACAGCAGGGCCGCGAGCAGGGCGCCGCCGAGGACGAGGAACTGGATGACGAGCGTGAAGTGGTCGGCGGTGTAGCTGCACACGCGCGCGTTCCCGGGCAGGCAGAAGGTGCTGCGGTCGCCGTCCAGGAGCGGCAGCAGGGTCAGCGCGGCGACGGCCAGGCCGGCGACGGATACCCAGCCGAGCAGCGGCTTGCGCGCCGCGGGCACGAACAGGTCGGCGACCAGCACCGCGAGGCCGACCAGGGCGGTGACGGTGGGGGGCGCGATCGCGAGCCAGTCGACGGACTGGACCGCCGACGGGACCGCGGACTCGGCCAGGGGCTGGGCCAGGACGCTCATCGGGTGCCTCCTGCGAGGAGCTGCTGCACGGCCGGGTCGGTCAGGCCGAGCAGCGCCCTCGGCCACAGTCCGGCGAGGACGGTGAGGGTGACGAGCGGGGTCCAGGCCGCGAACTCGTAGCCGTGCACGTCGGCGAGGCGGGGGGCTTCCTGCGGCACGTCGCCCATGCAGACCCGGCGGACCACGACGAGCATGTACGCGGCGGTCAGCAGGGTGCCGAAGGCGCCGATCGCCATGAAGGTGAGGAACGCGGGGCGGCTGAGGCCGGCCCCGGGCTCGAACGCGCCGAACAGGGAGAGCATCTCGCCCCAGAACCCGGCGAGTCCGGGCAGGCCGAGGGAGGCGACGGCGGCGAAGGCGAGCAGTCCGCCGAGACGTGGGGCCTTGCCGTAGAGGGCGGCGCCGGTCTCCTCGGCGAGGGTGTCGAGGTCGGTGCTGCCCGTACGGTCCTTGAGCGCGCCGACCAGGAAGAACAGCAGGCCGGTGATGAGGCCGTGGGCGATGTTCGCGAACAGGGCGCCGTTCACACCGGTCGGGGTCATGGTGGCGATGCCCAGCAGGACGAAGCCCATGTGACCGACGGAGGAGTAGGCGATGAGCCGCTTGAGGTCGCCCTTGGCGCCCCGCTTGGCCAGGGCCAGGCAGGCCAGGGAGCCGTAGATGATCCCTACGACGGCGAACGCGGCGAGGTAGGGGGCGAAGGTGTGGAAGCCGTCCGGCGCGACGGGCAGCAGGATGCGGACGAACCCGTACGTGCCCATCTTCAGCAGGACGCCGGCGAGCAGCACGGAGCCGACGGTCGGGGCGGCGGTGTGGGCGTCGGGCAGCCAGCTGTGCAGCGGCCACATCGGCGTCTTGACCGCGAGCCCGAGACCGATCGCCAGAACGGCGATGACCTGCACGGATGTGGTCAGCGACCGGCCGTTGTCAGTGGCGAGTGCCACCATGTCGAACGTGCCCGCCTTGATTCCGATCAGGAGCAGGCCGAGCAGCATGACGACGGAGCCGAGCAGCGTGAACAGGATGAACTTCCACGCGGCCCGGGTCCTGCCCTCGCCGCCCCAGCGGGCGATGAGGAAGTACATGGGGATGAGCACGGTCTCGAAGGCGAGGAAGAACAGCAGCAGGTCGAGGACGGCGAAGGTGGCGAGGGTGCCGGTCTCGAGCAGGAGCAGCAGCGCGACGAAGGCCTTCGGGGACGGGCCCTTGGGCGGCTTGAAGTAGGAGTAGAGCGCGCAGAGGAAGGTCAGCAGCGCGGTCAGGACCAGAAGGGGGAGGGAGATGCCGTCGATGCCGAGGTGGATCCGCACGTCGAGTGCGGGGATCCAGCTGATGTCGGTCGTGGCCTGCATCTTCGACGGATGGTCGTGGTCGAAGCCGAGCGCGAGGACGATCGCGGCGGCGAGGATCACGCCGGTGACGGTCACGCCGTGCCGGAGCACGGCCTGCGCGGGTGACTTCCCCTTCAGCCCGGGCGGGGCGGGCAGGAGGGCGGCGACGGCGCCGAGGAGCGGGCCGACGACGACGAACGCCAGAAGGAACTGCATCACGGACTCGCTGATATCGATCACGCCTGCTCACGCTCCCGTGGCGACGAGGAGGACGGCGACCGCCAGGACGACGGTGCCGGCGAGCAGCGCGCTCACATAGGTCTGCACATTGCCGGTCTGCGCACGGCGTACGGCGGCCCCGAGCAGTCGGGGCAGGGCGGCCGCACCGCGCACGTAGGTGTCGACGACCTCGCGGTCGAGGAACTGGACGAGGCTCGCCGCGGCCCGGACCGGGCGGACGAACAGTGCCGAGTACACGGCGTCCAGGTGGAAGCCGGCGGCCGCGTGCCGGTGCAGCGGGCCGAGCAGCAGCCGGCCGGGGTCGGCCGGGTCGGGTGCGTAGGCGATGTCGCCGTAGGCGGGTTCGTGGGTGGCGATGGCCTCCGCCTCGACCAGCCCGGCGTCGCCCTCGGGGTGGGCGGCGACCGCGCCCAGCGGGACCCGGGCGGCGAGCGGGCTGGTGCGCTGCCAGACGCCGTAGGTGACGAGCCCGCCGACCACGGCGAGGCCGGTGCCGAGGATCGAGGTGGTGAGGGTCGGGGTCAGGTCGTGGCCGTCGAACCAGCCGGGCAGCGAGCGGTAGGCGAGCCCGCCGAAGGCGAGGGAGGGCACGGCCAGGACCCACAGCACCACGGTCATGGTCAGCGGCTGGCGACCGTGGTCGGGTGCCTCGGCGCCTCGGCCGTGGAAGGCCAGCAGCCACAGGCGGGTGGCGTAGGCGGCCGTCAGCAGGGCGGTGAGCAGGCCGGCGACCAGGACGAGCCAGCCGGCGGCGCCGGGGGCGTGGGCGGTGTGCCCGGCGGCCACGTGCTCGGCGGCGCCGAGGACGGACTCCTTGGAGAAGAAGCCGCTGAAGGGAGGGATCGCGGCGAGCGCGAGGAGCGCCACGGTCATCGTCCAGTAGGCGTCCGGGACGCGGTCGCGCAGATGGCTCATGCGGGACATGGCGGCCAGCGAGTTGGTGCCGGCGGCGTGGATGATCACGCCGGCGGCGAGGAACAGCAGCGCCTTGAAGGCGCCGTGGGACAGGAGGTGGAAGACGGCGGCGCCGCGTTCGCCGACGGCGAGGGCGCCGGTCATGTAGCCGAGCTGGCCGATGGTCGAGTAGGCGAGGACGCGTTTGATGTCGTCCTGGGCCAGGGCGGCCAGGCCCGAGCCGGTCATGGTCACGGCGGCCATCACGGCGAGGACCACCATCGCGGCCTGGGAGGCCTCGAACACCGGGAGGAGGCGGGCGACGAAGTAGACACCGGCGGCGACCATCGTCGCGGCGTGGATCAGCGCCGAGACGGGGGTCGGGCCCGCCATCGCGTCGGGGAGCCAGGTGTGCAGCGGGAACTGTGCCGACTTGCCGGCCACGCCCGCGAGCAGCAGCAGGGCGACCAGGGTCGGGTGGTGGAGTCCGCCGCTCGCCACGGTGGCGAGGACGCGGGGGATGTCGAAGGACCCGGCGTCGGTGCCCAGCGCGAACAGGCCGATGAGGAAGGGCACGTCGCCGAGCTTGGTGACGAGGAAGGCCTTGAGGGAGGCGGCGCGGGCCTCGGGGGTCTCCCAGTAGTGGCCGACCAGGAAGTAGGAGCAGATGCCCATGACCTCCCAGCCGACCAGCAGCACGATCAGGTCGCCCGAGTAGACGACGAGGAGCATCGCGGAGGTGAACAGGGAGACGAGGGCCGCGTAGGAGGGGTAGCGCGGGTCGTCGCGCAGGTAGCCGGTCGAGTAGATCTGCACGCAGGTCGCGACGAAGGCGACGAGGACGGCGACGAGCGCGGCGAAGCCGTCGATGTCCAGGGCGAGGTCGATCGGGACCGAGCCCGTGGGCGTCAGTTCGGTCTGGGCGTGGAGGGCCGGGCCGCCGCCCTGGCGTGCGGCGACCGTCGCGGCGAGCGCGAGCGCGGCGAGGGCCGGCAGTACGGCGAGCGGGCGGACGAATCCGGGCGCGGTGCGGCCCAGGAGGAGTCCGGCGGCGGCGCCCAGGAACGGCAGAAGGGGGACGAGTACGGCGAGGGTGGTCGTGGTCACGCGGTGGCCTCAGCCTTCTCGGCCGCGGAGGTGCCGGTGCCGGGGCCGTCGGTGTCGTCGCCGTGGCCCTCGGCGGTGTCGCGGAGTCGGTCGATGTCGGAGGTGCCGCGGTTGCGGTGGACGGCGAGCACGATGGCCAGGCCGATGCCGATCTCGGCGGCGGCGATGGCGATGGTGAACAGGGTCAGCGCCTGACCGGAGTGCAGGGTGTCCCGGGCGGCCCGGCTGAGCCAGACGTCGAAGGCGACCAGGTTGAGGTTGACGGCGTTGAGCATCAGCTCGACCGACATCAGGACCAGGATCGCGTTGCGGCGGGCGAGGACGCCGTACAGGCCGGTGCAGAAGAGGAGGGCGGAGAGGACGGCGGGATAGGCGAGGTGCATCAGCGGGCGCCTTCCTTCGCGCCGGGGCGGGCCGCGGGTGCGTCCGCGGTGCCCGGGGCGCCGGCGGCCTCGGCGCCGCTCGCGGGGTCCGCCTGGGCCTCCGCCTTCGCCTTGCGGGACAGGACGATCGCGCCGACCAGGGCGGCGAGCAGGAGCACGGAGAGGGCCTCGAAGGGCAGGACCCAGTTCCGGAAGAGGCTCTCGCCGGTGACGCGGGTGGTGCCGGCGGCCGGGCCGCCCAGGTCGATCCAGGTGGTGCGGAACGCGTCGACGACCACCCAGACCAGGGCGACGGCGGCGGCCAGCGCGACGGCGAGGGCCGCCCACCGGTTGCCGGAGTCCGCGTCCGGGGACCGCCCGATGGGGGCGCGGGTGAGCATCAGGCCGAACAGGAGGAGGACGACGACGGAACCCACGTAGATGAGGACCTGCACCCAGGCGATGAACTCCGCCGTGAGCAGCAGGTACTCGACGGCGAGGCCGCCGAGCGCGACCACCAGCCACAGCGCGGCGTGCACCAGCTGCCGGGTGGTGACCGTGACGAGCGCGGCGCCGAAGGTGACCAGGCCGACGAGCAGGAAGGCGATCTCGACGCCGGTCGGCGAGAGGAAGCCGTGCTGGGCCGAGGCGAGATCGAGGCCGAGGCTGTGCCGGGCTGCGGCGGGGCTCATGCCTCACCGCCCTGCTGCGGCTCGGCCTGCGCGGCCGCCAGCTTCTCGGCGGTCTTGCGGGCGGCGGCGATCTCCTTGGGTTCCTCCGCGCCGGCGTCCAGGGCGGGCGGGGCGGGGACCGTCCACATCCACTCGCGGAGCTTGTCCCGCTCGTGGGTGAGTTCGCGGATGTCGGTCTCGGCGTACTCGAACTCCGGCGACCAGAACAGCGCGTCGAAGGGGCAGACCTCGATGCAGATACCGCAGTACATGCACAGGGAGAAGTCGATGGCGAACCGGTCGAGGACGTTGCGGCTGCGCTCGCGTCCGCCGGGGGCGGCGGGCGGGACGGTCTCCTTGTGGGAGTCGATGTAGATGCACCAGTCCGGGCACTCCCGGGCGCACAGCATGCAGACCGTGCAGTTCTCCTCGAAGAGGCCGATGACGCCGCGGGTGCGGGGCGGCAGTTCGGGCAGGACGTCCGGGTACTGCTCGGTGACCGTCTTCTTCGTCATCGTGCGCAGGGTGACGGCCAGGCCCTTGGCGAGGCCGGAGCCGGGGATGGGGGACATGGTTAGGAGATCACCACCTTGACGATGCCGGTGAGGGCGATCTGGGCGAGGGCGAGGGGGACGAGGAGGGTCCAGGAGAGCTTCTGGAGCTGGTCCTCGCGCAGGCGGGGGTAGGTCACGCGGAGCCAGATGACGACGAAGGCGAGGACCGCGGTCTTCAGCAGGGTCCACACCCAGCCCAGGCCGTCGGCCCCCCAGGGGCCGTGCCAGCCGCCCAGGAAGAGAACGGTGGTCAGGCCGCACAGCACGATGATGCCGGCGTACTCGGCGAGCAGGAACAGGGCGAACCTGAGGCCCGTGTACTCGGTGTACGCGCCGAAGATGATCTCCGAGTCGGCGACGGGCATGTCGAACGGCGGCCGTTGCAGCTCGGCGAGGCCGGCCACGAAGAACACCACCGCGCCGACGATCTGCCAGGGCAGCCACCACCAGTGGAAGGCGTGCAGGATGCCCGGCAGGGAGACGGTTCCGGCGGCCATGGCGACGGAGGCCGCGGCGAGCAGCATCGGGAGTTCGTAGGCGAGTAGCTGGGCGGCTGTGCGCAGGCCGCCGAGCAGGGAGAACTTGTTCGCGCTGGCCCAGCCGGCCATGAGCGAGCCGAGGACGCCGACGCCCATCACCGCGAGCACGAAGAAGACGCCCGCGTCGAGGACCTGTCCGACGGCTCCCTCGCCCGGTCCGATCGGGATGGCGAGCAGGACGAGCAGGTACGGCAGCAGGGCGACGGCGGGGGCCAGCTGGAAGACGCGGCGGTCGGCGCCGGCCGGGACCACGTCCTCCTTCTGCGCGAACTTCACGCCGTCGGCGATGAGCTGGGCCCAGCCGTGGAAGCCGCCCGCGTACATCGGGCCGAGGCGGCCCTGCATGTGGGCCATCACCTTGTGCTCGGTCTGGCCGACGATCAGGGGGAAGGTGAGGAAGACGACGAACACGATCAGGAGTCGCAGGGCGACGTCCAGCGCGTCGTTCACTGCGGGCCTCCTGTGGGGTCTTCGGGGGTGTCTCGGTCGGCGGGTTCGCGCTCCTTGGGGTCCTCTGGCGTTTCGGGCTGTGGCGCCTCCGCCTCGGGCCGGGGCTCCGGTGACTCGGGCCGGGGCTCGGGCGACTGTGCCCGCTCCGGCTCGCGTTTCTCGTCGAAGGCCGGGCGGGCGTGGTGCCACGGGGCGTCGGAGCTGCGCGGGGCCGTGCTGCGCCGGGCGGGACGGCCGGGACCTTCACCCGGACCCGACGGTTCGGCGCCCGCCGGCTCGCTCCCTGCCGGCTCGGTCCCCGCCGGTTCCTCCGTCGCGGCCCGCTGGGAGGCCGAGCCGCCCGAGACACTGCGGGCGCGGCGCGGCCCTGCCGGCGTCGGCGCGGGCGCGGACGTGGGCTCATGTGCCACCGAGCCCTCGGCCGCCGGGCCCTCGGCCCCGGGGGTCTCCGCCGCCGCGCGGGAGGCGTCGCCCTCGGCCGCAGCCTGCTTCCGCTCCGCCGCGTCGTCCTTGGCCGCCGTCTGGCTCACCGAGCCCTCGCTCGCACTCCTGCTCCGCCGCGGCCGACCAGCCGCACCAGCCGCACCGGCCGCGCCGGCAGCAGCAGCGGGACCAGTGGCCGCACCGGACGCAGACTCGGCCGCATCTCCGGACGGGGCCCCGGCCGGAGTACCGGCGTCCCCCGGCCCAGCCGCCTGGCTCGCCGAACCTTCGCTCGCGCTCCTCGTCCGCCGCGGCCGCGCAGCCGCACCGGCGGGTCCAGCCGCCGTACCGGACGCAGTCTCCGTCGCGCCGGGGGCGGTCGCGGCGGTGCCGGGCTCGGCCGCCTGGCTTGCCGAGCCCGCTGCTGCCGTGCGGGTGCGTCGTACCGGGCGCTCCCCCGCCGCGCGCGCGGGTCGCTCGCCCGCAGCGCGGGCCGGGCGGGCCGGGGCGGCGGGGAGGGTGCCCTTGAGCGGGCCCCACTCGTTGGGGTCCGGGACGCCCGGGGGCAGCATCTGGCGGCGCCTGGGGCCGCCGTGGTCGGACTCGCCCGGCTCCTTGGCGCCGGGCCATGCCTTGGCGACGCGTGCCGCGAGGACGAAGTCCTTGCGCAGCGGGTGGCCCTCGAAGGTGTCCGGGAGGAGCAGGTGGTCCAGGCCGGGGTGGTTCTCGAAGTCGACCCCGAACATCTCGTGCGTCTCGCGCTCGTGCCAGGCGGCGCCGGCGTAGACGCCGACGGCGGAGGGCAGGGCCGGCGCCTCGTGCGGGACGGTCGTGCGCAGGAGCAGCCGGCGGACCGGTGAGAGGGCGACGACGTGGGCGGAGACACGGAAGCCGGTGCCGGGCTCGTCGACCGCGCTGAGCCAGTCGAAGTAGGTGCAGGACAGGGTCGTACGGGCGGTTTCCAGGGCGGTGAGCCAGGCGGACGGCGGGACGTCCACCGTCAGGACCTCGTACGCCTCCTCGGCCGTGGCCTCGGGGCCGAACAGCTCCTCGGCGGGGGCGGGCAGCCAGCCGGCCGTGCTCATCGCGCGTCCCCCTCGTCGGCCGCGGGCACCGGCGGCTTCACCAGACCGCTCTGCAGCGCGGCGGCGGACGGCCGGGCGTCGCCGTAGCGGTGTTCGAGCGACTCTCGGGCGATCTTCTCCTGGAGCTTGAGGATGCCCTGGAGCAGCGCCTCGGGGCGCGGCGGGCAGCCGGGGACGTACACGTCCACCGGGATGATCTGGTCGACGCCCTTGGTGACGGAGTAGGAGTCCCAGTAGGGGCCGCCGCAGTTGGAACAGGCGCCGAAGGAGATGACGTACTTCGGTTCCGGCATCTGCTCGTACAGGCGCTTGACGGCCGGGGCCATCTTGTCCGTGACCGTGCCGGAGACGACCATCAGGTCGGCCTGGCGGGGGCCCGGCGCGAAGGGGATGACGCCGAGCCGGATGAAGTCGTGGCGGGCCATCGACGCGGCGATGAACTCGATCGCGCAGCAGGCGAGGCCGAAGTTGAAGACCCACAGCGAGTAGCGGCGGCCCCAGTTCAGGACCACCTTCATCGGCTCGGGAGCCAGCCGGGCGAGCGCGCCCAGGCGCTTCGGCTCCGGCAGGTGCACGGGCTGGTGCGCGGGCTCGGGGTTCACGTCCATGCCAGGACCCCCTTCTTGTAGGCGTAGAGCAGGCCCACGGCGAGGAAGCCGAGGAAGATGAACATCTCCACGAGGGTCGTCGCGCCGTAGCCGGGGGCGGCGAAGACCGTCGCCCACGGGAACAGGAAGACGGAGTCGACCGCGAAGATCACGTAGAGGAAGGCGTAGACGTAGTAGCGGACCTGGGTGTGGGCCCAGCCCTCGCCGACGGGGTCGACGCCGCACTCGTAGGTGAGGAGTTTCTCGGGAGTGGGCACGACCGGCCGCAGCAGCCGGCCCGCGCCGAAGGCGACCGCGACGAACAGCACGCCCATGAGGGCGAGCAGTCCCACGACCGAGTAGGACCGGAAGTAGCCGGCCGCGATGACGTTCTCCGCGGCGACCGTCGAGTGCCCCAACGTCTCCCGCACCGTCCGTCTCCCTCTCCCTCGTTCCCTGACCTCGTGGCCTTGCCGAACCCTGTGGCGCGCCGTGATTCGAGGATCTGTACGCACGGGAGTCTAGGCCCTGATAAAGACACGGTAAGCGGCCTGTCACGGCATGAGACGCGGGGGCGGTGCGCGGGGTGGGGTTTTCCCCCGCACACGGCGGCGGCGCACCGCATGGCGCGAGGGGTGCCGGGCACGGCAGGCTGGCCGCCATGACCGCTTCCGCCTCCGCCGCCGACCGGACCGACGGCCCCGACCGCCTGCCCGCGGCCCGGCTCGCCCTGGACGCGTACACCTGGAAGGAGATCGCGCATCTCCTGCTGAACCTGCCGGTGTCGCTGTTCGGTTTCACGTACGTGTTCACCGTGGTGCTCGTCAGCGGGGTCCTCACCGTCACGGTGGTCGGGCTCCCGTTGCTGGCCGTCTGTCTGCTGGGCGCCCGCCAGTTCGGCAAGCTGGAACGGGCCCGGGCCAGGGCGCTGCTCGGGCTGCGGGTGGAGGAGCCGACGCCGCTGCCGATCGCCCGTGGCGGTGGTCCGGTGCAGCGGCTGTGGCTGGCGCTGAAGGACCCGGTGGGCTGGCGGACCCTGCTGTACGACCTGATCCGGCTGCCGTGGGGAGTCCTCACCTTCGCCGTCGTGCTGGTCTCGCTGTTCGTGCTGTGGCCGGTGCTGCCGTTCGTCGCCCGGGGGCTGGCCAACGCGGACCGGGCGATGGTGCGCGGGCTGCTGTCGCCGTCGGACGAGCTGGAGCGCCGGATCGCCGAGCTGGAGTCGGACCGTGGGGTGGTCGTCGACACGGCGGCCGCCGACCTGCGCCGGATCGAGCGGGACCTGCACGACGGGGCGCAGGCCCGGCTGGTGAACCTGGCGATGGGGCTCGGTCTGGCCAAGGAGAAACTGCTGGAGGACCCGGACACGGCCGCGGCGATGGTGGCGGAGGCGCACGGCGAGGTGAAGCTCGCGCTGCAGGAGCTGCGCGATCTGGCCCGGGGCATCCATCCGGCGGTGCTGACCGACCGCGGCCTGGACGCGGCGCTGTCGTCGGTCGCCTCCCGGTGCACGGTGCCGGTGCGGGTGACGGCGGACCTGCCGGAGCGGCCGGCGGCGGCCATCGAGGGCATCGCCTACTTCACCGTCTCCGAGCTGCTGCAGAACATCAGCAAGCACAGCGGGGCGCGGTCCGCGTCGGTGGAGGTGTGGCGCTCGGAGGACCGGCTGCTCATCCAGGTCCTGGACGACGGCCGCGGGGGCGCCCGGCTGGACGGCGGCAGCGGGATGCGGGGGCTGGCGGACCGGCTGGGCGCGGTGGACGGGCTGTTCGTCGTGGACTCGCCGGTGGGCGGCCCGACGGTGGTCACGGCGGAACTGCCGTGGCGGGACCGCACCGGCACGGACTGACCGGGCGCTACTGGCCGGGCACGGACTGACCGGGCCCGGAGCGGGGCCGAAAGCGGAGCCGGAGGTGCCGGAGCGGGGCCGCGGGTGCCGATGCGGGGCCGGGGGGTGGGGAAAACCCCCGCTCGAAGAGGCCGACGGCCTCCATGGCCCGGGCGGGCCTCGCTCGCCAGGCTTGTGACACGCCGCAGAAGACACGGCGGACACGGCGGCACCACCGCCATGACGAGGAGAACGGGACGACGCCGATGGCCACGGAGTACGGACAGGAGCACGGGCGGGGACACGGGCACCCGGCCGGATCCGGCTTCCCCGCCCACGAGGGGGCCCGGCGCTCCGCGCTGCCCGCCGCGCTGCGGGCGCCCGTCGACGGGCGCAGCTGGCGCGAGTTCGGCTATGTGCTGCTGAGCCTGCCGGTCGCGATCGTGCTGTTCACCTGGACGGTCACCATGGTGGCGCTCGGCGCCGGCCTGCTGGTGACCTTCCTCGGCGTCCCGGTGCTCGCGGTGGCGCTGGCCGGCTGCCGGGGGTTCGGCGCCCTGGAGCGGTCCCGTGCCCGCTCGCTGCTGGGCGTGGAGGTGGCGGCCCCGGAGCCGCTGCGGACCGCCAAGCCGGGTGTCTTCGCGTGGATGGGGGCGGTGCTCAAGAGCGGCGCCTCGTGGCGGAGCCTGCTGTACGCGTTGCTGCGGTTCCCGTGGTCGGTGTTCTCGTTCGTGGTGGCGGTGAACTTCTGGGCGTACGGCTGGGCGCTGCTGACGTACCCGCTGTGGTTCTGGGTGTTCCCGATGTACGCCGGGCAGGGCGGTCTGCAGCTGTACGGCGACGCGCACCACAGCGTCTATCTCGACAACCCGTTCGAGATCACCATGGCCTCGCTGGTCGGGCTGCTGTTCACGCTGGCCACGCCGTGGGTCGTGCGGGGGCTGACCACGGTGGACGGGCTGATGGTGCGGGGGCTGCTGGGGCCGTCGCGGCTGTCGGCGCGGGTGGTGGAGCTGGAGGAGGACCGCGGGGTGGTGGTCGACACGGCGGCGGCCGACCTGCGCCGGATCGAGCGGGACCTGCACGACGGGGCGCAGGCCCGGCTGGTGGCGCTGGCCATGGACCTGGGGCTGGCCAAGGAGAAGCTGCGGGAGGACCCGCGGGCGGCGGCCCGGATGGTGGAGGACGCGCACGGCGAGGTGAAGACGGCCCTGCAGGAGCTGCGGGACCTGGCGCGGGGCATCCATCCGGCGGTGCTGACGGACCGCGGTCTGGACGCGGCGCTGTCGTCGGTCGCCTCCCGGTGCACGGTGCCGGTGCGGGTGGAGGTCGACCTGCCGGCCCGGCCGGTCCCGGCCATCGAGGGCATCGCCTACTTCACCGTCTCCGAGCTGCTGCAGAACATCAGCAAGCACAGCCGGGCGCGGTCGGCGTCGGTGGACGTGTGGCGCTCGGAGGACCGGCTGATGATCCAGGTGATGGACGACGGGGTGGGCGGCGCGGACGCGACCCGCGGCTCGGGCCTGGGGGGCCTGGCGGGCCGGCTGGACGCGGTGGACGGCGTCCTGGTGGTGGACTCGCCGGCCGGCGGCCCCACCCGCGTGATCGCCGAGCTGCCCTGGCGGGCCTGAGGAGCTGACCGCGCCGAGCTGCCCTGGCGGGCCTGCCCCCCGGCTTCCCGTCAGGGAAATCCCCGGCACTCCCCGACACCGTGCTTTGCCCGGCTCCTGCGCACGACGGCCCGTTTGCTGGAATGCTGGACTTCCGTACGAGACGCCGTCGGAAGGTCGGGGCTGTGGGGGGCCGGGAGAACGTGGAGGACAGGGTGCGGGTGGTCATCGCCGAGGACTCGGTGCTGCTCAGGGAGGGCCTGACCCGGCTCCTGACCGACCGCGGGCACGACGTCGTGGCCGGCGTCGGGGACGCGGAGGCACTGGTCAAGACCATCGCCGACCTGGACGCGCAGGGCGCGCTGCCGGACGTGGTGGTGGCGGACGTGCGGATGCCGCCGACACACACCGACGAGGGGGTGCGAGCCGCCGTACGGCTGCGCAAGGAGCACCCGGGACTCGGCGTGCTGGTGCTGTCACAGTACGTGGAGGAGCGTTACGCCACCGAACTGCTGGCCGGTTCCAGCCGGGGCGTGGGCTATCTGCTGAAGGACCGGGTCGCCGAGGTGCGCGAGTTCGTCGACGCGGTGGTGCGGGTGGCCGGGGGCGGCACGGCGCTGGACCCCGAGGTGGTCGCGCAGCTGCTCGGCCGCAGCCGCAAGCAGGACGTGCTGACGGGGCTCACTCCGCGTGAGCGCGAGGTGCTGGGACTGATGGCGGAGGGGCGGACGAACTCGGCCATCGCGCGGCAGCTCGTGGTCAGCGACGGGGCGGTGGAGAAGCACGTCAGCAACATCTTCCTGAAACTCGGGCTGTCGCCGAGCGACGGCGACCACCGGCGTGTTCTGGCCGTCCTGACCTACCTCAACTCGTAACGGGCCGACACTGTGTCAGCAGCGCGTCAGTCCGTCCGGCTTCTGTGGAAGCCGGGTACTCGGGTGGGAGGTCACGCAGGAGAACCGAGGGAATCGCGGGGAGCGTCTACACCGGCGCTCGAGCGGTGCGGGACATCATGACAAGTCAGCGCGACAGGCCGTCTCGAAAGGCCGTCCACGATACGGATGGCCCCGGGAAGGCGACCCTAACCGACGTAGGGTTGATCCTGGGATGGTCCCTGGGAAGACCACGCCCGGACAGCCGCCTCGAAGGAGGTCCAGTTCAGTGACCAGCCAGGTCAGCAGCCCAGCGGAGCAGGCCGACGCCGCCGTCGTGGGAGAGCAGCGCAAACCGGGCGGAGCGAAGGACGTGCGGCGCCTGGACCGGGTGATCATCCGGTTCGCGGGGGACTCGGGTGACGGCATGCAGCTCACCGGTGACCGGTTCACCTCGGAGACCGCGTCCTTCGGCAACGACCTCTCCACCCTCCCCAACTTCCCCGCCGAGATCCGTGCCCCCGCCGGCACCCTGCCCGGTGTCTCCTCGTTCCAGCTCCACTTCGCCGACCACGACATCCTGACCCCGGGCGACGCGCCGAACGTGCTGGTCGCGATGAACCCGGCCGCCCTGAAGGCCAACATCGGCGACGTGCCGCGCGGCGCCGAGATCATCGTCAACACCGACGAGTTCGGCAAGCGCGCCCTGCAGAAGGTCGGCTACGCCGCCTCCCCGCTGGAGGACGGCTCGCTGGACGGCTACAACCTGCACCCGGTGCCGCTGACCACGCTCACCGTGGAGGCGCTGAAGGAGTTCGACCTCTCCCGCAAGGAGGCCGAGCGCAGCAAGAACATGTTCGCCCTGGGCCTGCTGAGCTGGATGTACCACCGGCCCACCGAGAACACCGAGAAGTTCCTGCGGAGCAAGTTCGCCAAGAAGCCCGAGATCGCCGCGGCCAACATCGCCGCGTTCCGCGCGGGCTGGAACTTCGGCGAGACCACGGAGGACTTCGCCGTCTCCTACGAGGTCGCCCCGGCCGCGAAGGCGTTCCCGGTCGGCACCTACCGGAACATCTCCGGGAACCTGGCCCTGGCCTACGGCCTGGTCGCCGCTTCCCAGCAGGCGGACCTGCCGCTGTTCCTCGGCTCGTACCCGATCACCCCGGCCTCCGACATCCTGCACGAGCTGTCCAAGCACAAGAACTTCGGCGTGCGCACCTTCCAGGCCGAGGACGAGATCGCCGGCATCGGCGCCGCGCTGGGCGCCGCCTTCGGCGGTTCGCTGGCCGTGACGACCACGTCCGGCCCGGGTGTGGCGCTCAAGAGCGAGACGATCGGTCTCGCGGTCTCGCTGGAGCTGCCGCTGCTGGTGGTCGACATCCAGCGCGGCGGCCCGTCGACGGGGCTGCCCACCAAGACCGAGCAGGCGGACCTGCTGCAGGCGATGTTCGGCCGCAACGGCGAGGCGCCGGTCCCGGTCGTCGCCCCGATGACGCCGGCGGACTGCTTCGACGCGGCGCTGGAGGCGGCCAGGATCGCGCTGGCCTACCGCACCCCGGTGTTCCTGCTGTCCGACGGCTATCTGGCCAACGGCTCCGAGCCGTGGCGGATCCCGGACCTGGAGGAGCTGCCGGACCTCAGGGTGCAGTTCGCCTCGGGCCCGAACCACACGCTGGAGGACGGCACCGAGGTCTTCTGGCCGTACAAGCGGGACCCGCAGACCCTCGCGCGGCCGTGGGCGGTCCCGGGCACGCCGGGCCTGGAGCACCGCATCGGCGGCATCGAGAAGCAGGACGGCACGGGCAACATCTCCTACGACCCGGCCAACCACGACTTCATGGTCCGCATCCGCCAGGCCAAGATCGACGGCATCGAGGTCCCGGACCTGGAGGTCGACGACCCGCACGAGGCGCGGACGCTGGTTCTCGGCTGGGGTTCGACGTACGGCCCGATCACGGCGGCGGTACGGCGGCTGCGCGCGGCCGGCGAGTCGATCGCGCAGGCTCACCTGCGGCACCTGAACCCCTTCCCGCGCAACCTGGGCGCGGTGCTGGGGCGCTACGACAAGGTCGTGATCCCCGAGATGAACCTCGGGCAGCTGGCCACCCTGATCCGGGCGAAGTACCTGGTCGACGCCCACTCGTACAACCAGGTCAACGGCATGCCGTTCAAGGCGGAACAGCTCGCCACCGCGCTGAAGGAGGCCATCGATGACTGACGCCACCAACGGGCTGCTGCAGCTGGTCCCGAAGGCCGAGGCCAAGCAGTCGATGCGGGACTTCAAGTCCGACCAGGAGGTGCGCTGGTGCCCGGGCTGCGGTGACTACGCGATCCTGGCCGCGGTGCAGGGCTTCATGCCGGAGCTGGGGCTGGCGAGGGAGAACATCGTCTTCGTCTCCGGGATCGGCTGTTCCTCCCGGTTCCCGTACTACATGAACACCTACGGGATGCACTCCATCCACGGTCGTGCCCCGGCCATCGCCACCGGCCTCGCGACCTCGCGGCGCGACCTGAGCGTGTGGGTGGTCACCGGTGACGGCGACGCGCTGTCCATCGGCGGCAACCACCTGATCCACGCCCTGCGCCGGAACGTGAACCTGAAGATCCTGCTGTTCAACAACCGGATCTACGGCCTGACCAAGGGGCAGTACAGCCCCACCTCGGAGGTCGGCAAGGTCACCAAGTCGACGCCCATGGGCTCGCTGGACGCGCCCTTCAACCCGGTGTCGCTGGCGATCGGCGCGGAGGCGTCCTTCGTCGCGCGCACGATCGACTCCGACCGCAAGCACCTGACCGAGGTGCTGCGGGCGGCCGCCGACCACCAGGGCACGGCCCTGATCGAGATCTACCAGAACTGCAACATCTTCAACGACGGCGCCTTCGACGCGCTGAAGGACAAGCAGCAGGCCGAGGAGGCGCTGATCCGCCTGGAGCACGGGCAGCCGATCCGGTTCGGGACCGACGGCGGCCGCGGGGTTGTGCGGGACGGGCGGACCGGTGATCTGAAGGTGGTGACGGTGACTGCCGAGAACGAGGCGGACATCCTGGTGCACGACGCCGGCGCGGCGTCCCCCACCACCGCCTTCGCGCTCTCCCGGCTGGCCGACCCCGACACCCTGCACCACACCCCGATCGGCGTGTTCCGGTCCGTTGAGCGGCCGGTCTACGACACCGCGATGGCCGATCAGCTCGACGCGGCCATCGAGCAGCGCGGCAAGGGCGACCTCGGGGCGCTGCTGGCCGGCGGCGACACCTGGACGGTCGTCGGCTGAGCCGTGCGGACCGCGACGGCCGGCGCCGTCGCGGCGGTTCCTACGAGGCCCGGGACGTCGCTTCCCGGGCCTCGTCGTACGCCTGCCTGGCCTGTTCCACCTGGGCCATGCGCTCGTCGGTCCACCGCGCCAGGGAGCGCACCTGCAGCGCCGCCTCACGGCCGAGGGCGGTGAGCGAGTAGTCGACGCGGGGCGGGATGACCGGCTTGGCGTCGCGGTGGACCAGCCCATCGCGTTCCAGGGTCTGGAGGGTCTGGGTGAGCATCTTCTCGCTGACGCCCCGGCCGCCCCACCGGCCGATGGCCCGGCGCAGCTCGCTGAAGCGGTACGGCCGCTCCAGCAGCTCGATCAGCACGAGGACGCCCCAGCGGCTGGTGACGTGCTCCAGCACGAGCCGGTGGGGGCACATCGCCTCGGACTCCAGGACCTTCTCACTTACCGCCATGGAAGTACCTTACTTCAAAGTGGGTACTTTCCCTTGGTTAGTGCTGCTCCTAGGGTGAGTGCAGAGCTGAGTGCAGAGCCAACCCCCAAGGAGTTCCCCCTCATGAGCATCGTCGTCACCGGAGCCACCGGACACCTCGGGCGCCTCGTCGTGGAGCGGCTGCTGGAGAAGATCCCGGCCGAGCGGATCACCGCCGTCGTGCGCGACGAGGCGAAGGCCGCCGGGCTCGCGGCCAGCGGCGTCCGTCTCGCCGTCGCCGACTACAACCGGCCCGAGACCTTCGACGGCCTGTTCGCGGCCGGTGACAAGGTCCTGCTGATCTCCGGCAACGAGTTCGCCAAGGGCCGGGTGGGCCAGCACCAGGTCGTCATCGACGCCGCCCGCGCGGCGGGCGTGGCCCTGCTGGCCTACACGAGCGCGCCCGGCAGCCTCAAGGCCGCGCTCGCCGACGACCACCGTGCCACCGAGGAGGCGCTGATCGCCTCCGGCCTGCCCTACAGCCTGCTGCGCAACGGCTGGTACCACGAGAACTACACCGAGAACCTGGGCCCGGTGCTGGAGCACGACGCCGTCGTCGCCGCGGCCGGCGAGGGCCGGGTCTCCTCGGCCTCGCGCGCCGACTACGCCGCCGCGGCGGTCGCCGTGCTGACCGGCGAGGGGCACGAGAACACGACGTACGAACTGGGCGGCGACGAGGCGTGGAGCTTCGCCGAGTACGCGGCCGAGCTGAGCCGGCAGACCGGCCGGGAGATCGCCTACAACGCCGTCACCGTGGAGGCGCTGAAGGGCATCCTGGCGGGCGCCGGGCTGCCGGAGCCGCTCGTCGAGATCTTCGCCGGGGTCGACGTGTCGATCGGCAGGGGCGAACTGGTCGTCTCCACCGGCGACCTGTCCCGCCTGACCGGCCGTCCGACCACCCCGCTCGCGGAGGCGGTCGCCGCCGCGCTCAAGGGCTGAGCACGCGCGCGTGAGCACCCTCACCCCGCCTGTCATGACCGTATGGCGATACGGGCATGACAGGCGGGGTTTCCGGCGCTACCTTCGTTCTCGCGTGCTGCGTGTGTGAGGTGAGAAGGAGGGGCCCGTGCCCGGGACGTCCAAGGGTGAGCACCGGATAGGCCTGCTGAACGGTTTCGCCGCGTACGGCATGTGGGGCCTCGTCCCGCTGTTCTGGCCGTTGCTGAAGCCCGCAGGGGCCATGGAGATCCTGGCCCACCGCATGGTGTGGTCCCTCGTCTTCGTCATCGCCGCCCTGGTCGTCGTACGGCGCTGGGCCTGGGCCGGTGAGCTGCTGCGGCAGCCGCGGCGGCTGGCGCTCGTGGTGCTGGCCGCGGCCGTCATCACCGTGAACTGGGGCGTCTACATCTGGGCGGTGAACTCCGGCCACGTGGTCGAGGCGTCGCTCGGGTACTTCATCAACCCGCTGGTGACGATCGCGATGGGCGTGCTGCTGCTCAAGGAGCGGCTGCGGCGCGCGCAGTGGGCGGCGGTCGCGGTGGGCTTCGCCGCCGTGGTCGTGCTGACCGTCGGCTACGGCCATCCGCCGTGGATCTCCCTCTGCCTGGCCTTCTCGTTCGCCACCTACGGGCTGATGAAGAAGAAGGTCGCCCTCGGCGGCGTCGAATCGCTGGCCGCCGAGACCGCCGTCCAGTTCGTGCCCGCGCTCGGCTACCTGCTGTGGCTGTCCGCGCACGGCGGCTCCACCTTCACCTCCGAGGGCGCCGGCCACGGGGCCCTGCTGGCCGCGACCGGCCTCGTCACCGCGCTGCCGCTGGTCTGCTTCGGCGCCGCGGCGATCCGGGTGCCCCTGTCCACGCTGGGGCTGCTGCAGTACCTGGCGCCCGTCTTCCAGTTCGTGCTCGGCATCGTCTACTTCCACGAGTCGATGCCGCTCGCGCGCTGGGCCGGTTTCGCGCTGGTGTGGCTGGCGCTGAGCCTGCTCACGGCCGACGCGCTGCGCTCCGCGCGCAGGACGAGGGTGGTCGTGGTGTCGCCGCGCGTGGAGACGACGCCCGACTCCGCGCCGGTGGAGGCCTGACGGGGGCCGGCTGTCAGGGGTGGCCGTTATAACTGGGCCCATGCCGACGCAGACACCCGAACCGCTGCACTGGAAGCTCGTCATCGACGCGGCCGACCCGCACGCGCAGGCCGACTTCTGGGCCGCGGCGCTGCGCTACGAGGCCGAGGACAACAGCGCGCTCGTCGAACGGCTGCTGTCGTTCGGCGCGCTGCCCGAAGCGGCCACCGTCGACCACCACGGCCGCCCCGCCTTCCGGGACCTGATCGCGGTGCGCCACCCCGACGACCCGGTCGACCCGGACTCGGGCACCGGGCTGGGGCGGCGGCTGCTCTTCCAGCGCGTCCCGGAGGCGAAGACCGTCAAGAACCGGCTCCACCTCGACCTGCACCCCGGCGCCGGCCGCCGCGCGGAGGAGGTGGCACGGCTGGAGGCCCTCGGGGCGCGCGTGCTGCGCGAGGTGAAGGAGCCGGGCGGCGAGTGGGTGCTGATGGCCGACCCGGAGGGCAACGAGTTCTGCGTCCACTGACCCGCGGGTGAGCCGGCGCCCGCGCCGGGCCGGGCCGGTCAGGCCCGTTCGGCGCGGGCCGCGCGGTCGGTCAGGCGGACCATGCGGGCCCGCGCGGACCGCAGCGGGTCCGGGTCCTCGGCCGCGGGTCCCGGCTCCGCTTCGAGTTCGGTCCACAGCTCGATCAGCTCGCGGCCGAGCCGCAGGCCCTCCTGCGGATCGCGCACGGCCCGCCAGGCGGTGGCCGCGCTCTGCACGTTGCCGTAGGCCGCCTCCGCGTCCCCGGCCCGCCGGCGCAGCCGGGCGAGGTCCAGGCAGCGGTGGAAGGAGCGGACCGGGTCGCCCGCGAGGTAGGCGATGTAGGCGGTGAGTTCGCCCAGGTGCAGCACCTCGGGGTGGTGCGGGCCCAGCACACCGGAGGCCTCGGTGACCGTGCGGTCGGCGAGTTCCGCCGCGGCCTCGATACGGCCGTCCCGCACGGCCTCGTTGATGCGCGCCAGGGGCTCGGCGAGCAGTTCCGCGCCCTCGGCGGTCTCGGTCACGGGCTCGTCGCCGAGCACCTCCTCGGCGACGGCGTCGAAGCCGCGCGCGGGGGTGGGCGTTGCGGAACCGGCCGGCGCGGGCGCGGGGTCGAGCAGCGGCGCGGGAACCGGAGCGGCCACGGGCACCCGGCGAAGCTCCGGGGCGGGCCGGGGCGGGGCGGCGGGCTGATGGGCGGAGTCGGTGGCGGGCTCGGGCCAGGACACGGCAGCGGGCGCGGACCGCACGTCGACCGCGGGCTCGGGCCAGGCCGGGGGCGGGCCGAACTGTCCGGTGGGCTCCGGGGGCGAGCCCGTGGCGGAGGAGGCGACCCCGGTGCCCGTGGTGGAGGCGGCAGCCCCGGTGCTCGCGGTGGAGGTGCCGGGGGCGACGCGTACGGGGGCGCCCGCCATCCGGCTGGAGCCGTCCGCGAAGACCTCCAGCGGGACCACGCAACCGGCGCGGTCGTCGTGGATCGTGGCCCGTATCGGGGCGCCCAGGCTGATGGCCAGGCGCTGCAGGTGGTTCAGCACGGCCTGCTGGATGTCCTCGCCCGGAGCCGCGGCCAGCACCGTCCCGCCCACCGACGCGCCGCCCTCGCCGGACACCCGGACGTGCACCGCCGACGGGTGTCCCGCGGGCTGCTGCGCCCGCCTCTTCTCGAAGCTGAGTCGAGACATCGGTTCCCTCACTCCCCCGGCGTCACGATCCGGTCGTACGCGTCCTGCTGACCAGTGTGTCGGCTCGGCCCGGCTCCCGCGTCACCACGACGTCACAGCCTCGCACCAGCCGTACCCCCTGAACCCGCTTTGAGACCTCCTCGGGAGCTTGAGAGGCCTCGAAAACCCCTTGAGGAAAAGTGCTTGCGTATGCATAAGATGCACACGCCTACTTTCGCGGTACGACATCGCTCACTCTGGGGGTCCCATGAGCCGCCGCTTCCTGTTCGTCCTGGGCAGCGCCCGCCTCGACGGCAACACCGAACTGCTGGCCCGCGCGGCCGCCGAGCAACTGCCCGCCGACGTCGAACAGCGCTGGATCAGCCTCGCCGACCACCCGCTGCCCGACTTCGAGGATCTGCGGCACGACAGCGACCGCGTGCGCCCGTCCTCGGACACCGCCACCGGTCTGCTGCTTGACGAGACGCTCGCGGCGACCGACCTGGTGATCGCCTCGCCGCTGTACTGGTACTCGGTGTCCAGCCTCACCAAGCGCTACCTGGACTACTGGTCGGGCTGGCTGCGCACCCCGGGTCTGGACTTCCGGGCCGGCATGGCCGGCCACACCCTGTGGGGCGTCGCCGCGCTCGCGGACCGGGAACCGTCGGTCGCCGACCCGCTGGTGGGCACGCTCAACAACTCCGCCGCCTACCTGGGGATGCGCTTCGGCGGGGTGCTGCTGGGCAACGGCAGCGCGCCCGGGGACGTCGCCAAGGACACCGAGGCGCTGGCCCGCGCCAAGACCTTCTTCGCCCGCGAGGCACCGCTCGCCCGCTTCCCCCACCAGGACGCCTGAGCCCGGCTAGACGCTGATGTCCTTCGTCGTGAACCGCGCCCAGGCCGCGGAGCCGAACACGGCCGCGTACAGCGCCTGGAGGCCGAGGTTGCGCACCAGGCCGTCCCAGTAGACGGGGTCGCGCATCAGGTCGGCGAAGGACAGCCAGTAGTGCGGGAAGAGGTACGGCTGCAGGGCGTGCAACTGGGGTATCTGGTCCAGGATCTGGGCGGTGATGAGCAGCCCGACGGTCGTCGCCATCGCCGCGATGCCGCTGTTGGTCAGGGTCGACACGAACAGGCCGAGGGCGGCCACGCCGACCAGCGAGGCGGCGACCACGAGGGCGATCAGCAGCGCCCGGCCGAGTCCCTCGGCGAAGGTGATCCGGGTGCCGGAGATGGTCGTGAGGTCGCCGAGCGGGAACAACAGCGCCCCGACGGCCAGCGCGGAGACGGCCACGACCAGGGTGGCCAGAAGGCAGAAGGCCATGACCGTCGTGTACTTGGTGAGCAGCAGCCGGGTGCGGCCGGCCGGGGCGACGAGCAGGTAGCGCAGGGTGCCGCCCCCCGCCTCGCCCGCGATCGCGTCGCCCGCGACGACGCCGACCGCCATGGGCAGGAAGAACGGCAGGGTCGCGGCCAGCGCCGTGAACACCAAAAACAGGCCGTTGTTGGTGATCTGCGCCAGGAACGCCGGTCCCCCGCCGCCGTCCGGACCGGCCGACGAGCCGCCGCGCGTCTCCAGTTTCACCGCGATCCCGACCAGCACCGGCACCGCCGCCAGCACCGCGAGCAGCGCGAGCGTGCGCCGGCGCCGGAGCGTGATGACCAGCTCGCTGCGCAGCAGCCCGAAGGTCCACAAGGGACGGGTCCGGCGCACGGTCGGCGCCTCGGCCCCCGCCGCCTCAGCCCGCGACATCGAAACCCTCCCCCGTCAGCGCCACGAACGCGTCCTCCAGGGAGGCACGTTCGAGCGTCAGGCCGCGCACCCGGACGCCCGCCGTGACCAGCGCCGCGGTCACCTCGGCGAGGTCCCGCTCGGGCGGTTCACCGGTCACCCGGTCGCCGTCCGTGATCACATCGGCGACGCCCTGCTCCTTCAGCACCCGGGCCGCCTCGCCGGGGTCGGGGGTGGTCACCACCAGCCGGCCGCGCGCACCGGCCGCCAGGTCCGCGACCGCGCCCTGCCTGACCAGGCGGCCCCGGGTCATGACCGCCGCGTGCGTGCACACCTGCTCGATCTCGTCGAGGAGGTGGGAGGAGAGGAACACGGTCGTGCCGTCGGAGGCCAGCTCCCTGATCAGGGTCCTGATCTCGCGCATGCCCTGCGGGTCGAGCCCGTTGGTCGGCTCGTCCAGGACCAGCAGCCGGCGCGGCCGGAGCAGGGCGGCGGCCAGCCCCAGGCGCTGCTTCATGCCGAGCGAGTACGCCCGCGCCTTCTTGCCGGCGGCGGCCGTGAGGCCCACCCGGTCCAGGGCGGCCGCGGCACGGGCGCGCCGGGTGCGCGGGTCGGCGGTCGGGTCGGCGGCGTCGTAGCGCAGCAGGTTGTCCCGGCCGGACAGGAAGCCGTACAGCGCCGGTCCCTCGATCAGCGCGCCGACGTGCGGCAGGATCGCGCGGCCGGCCCTGGGGACGGGGCGGCCCAGGACGCGGGCCGTGCCCGAGGTCGGCTCGACCAGGCCCATCAGCATGCGGATGGTGGTCGTCTTTCCGGAGCCGTTGGGTCCGAGGAAGCCGAAGACGCTGCCCGCCGGGACGGTCAGGTCGAGACCGTCGACGGCGAGCTGTCCGCCCCGGTAGCGCTTGGTGAGGCCGCGCGTGGCGATGACCTGCGCCGGCGCCTCCTCCGGCTCGCGCCGTGCGGCGGACGGTTCGTCCATCGGCTCCCCCCCGACTCGTCGTGCCCGCGAAGGGCCGCTTCCCCCCGGTGCGGGATCACTTCCCCGCGTCGGCCGCCTTCACCAGCATCTCCTTGGTGACCGCTCCGGCGTAGACCTTGCCGTCGTCGGTGATCAGGGCGTTGACCAGGCGGGTGGAGAAGACCGTGCCCTTGCCGAACTTGCCCGAGACGTGGTCGCCGAGCGAGCCGAGGAAGCCGCCGAGGGCGCCGTCGGAGGAGCCGGTCGGCAGGCCGCCCTTGGCGCCGGTGTCGAAGGTGGCGATGGACGTCCAGCCCGTGCCGAGGACGGTGGCGCCCTCCATGCCCTTGCCGAAGCCCTGGCCGGCCCCCGCGAGGTCGGGCTTGCCGTCGGTCCGCTTGCCGTGGCCGAACTCGCCGAACTCCCCGTGCCCGGCCTTGTCCCCGGCCTTGCCCTCGGTGACCTTCGCACCCTTGGGCGGGGTGAAGTCGAAGGTGGAGGCGGCCGGCCGGTCGAAGGAGACCTGGGTGAAGCCCGCGTCGAGCACGGCGGCGCCGCCGCTCCTCGGGGTCAGGGTGAACTTCAGCGGCTGGCCCGTCTCGGCGTCCACCGCGATGCTGATCGCGCCGACGGTGGTGCCGGACTGCTTGGGCTTGATCAGCAGCTTGTAGGCGTCGCGTCCGGCGACGTGCGCGGTGCCGTCGACGGTCACAGACGTGGTGTCGTCGACCGACTTCAGGGCTTCGTCGGCGAAGTCCTTCGGCGTGGCCGGCCGCTCGGTCCGGTGCTCCTTGCCGGCTTCGGCGGCGGTGCCGTGGTAGACCTCGTTGCTCTTGCTGTCGTAGCCCCAGACGTCCTTGCCGTCGTGGATGAGGCTGTACTCGGCGCCGCTCTCCAGCAGCGACAGCTTCTGCCGGTCCGGGCCGTCTGCCGCGACCCGCAGCGTGTGCGTGCCGGAGACCAGTTCGGTGAGCTTGGCCCTGGGGTCGGCGGAGGAGCCGTCGCCGCCTCCGGCCGCGCCGGACGTCAGGCTGCTCTCCAGGCCGCCGAGGTTCGGCAGGCCGAGGTCGGTGGTGATCTTCACGGTGCCGGACAGCCGCTGCACGTCCGACTTGGCGATCTTGTCGATGAGCTGCTGGGCGGTGATCTTCGGCAGGTCGGGGTCACCGGAGTCGGCGAGCGCCGGGACCAGCCCGATCGTGGCCGCCGCCACCCCCACCACCGCGACCGGGACCACGTACCGGGCGGCCTTGCGGCGCCCGGTGCGCAGGTCCTCGTCCTGCGCGGTGCCCGTCGTGTCGTCGGATTCGTACGGTGCCATCAGTGCCTTACCTCCGTCGTCGGCGGCGGCTGTCCACGCGCTGGTCCACCTGAGCCGCCATTCTCACCCGAATCGGTGAGGAGTGGTGATTTCCGTGGTTTCCATCTGACCAAATCGGCCGTGAGGAATCGTCAGACCACGGAGCCAACTCGTGTACGCCTGCGGTATGACACGCGAGGGCGGTGCCCCCGCCGACCCGTAGGGGTCGAGCCGGAGACACCGCCCTCGCGGCGGGTACGGGGGCTCAGCCGGCCCGGTGCACGACCGCGTCGCACAGCTCCAGGAGGGCCGCCTTGGCGTCGCACTCCCGCAGCGGGGCCAGCGCGGCGCGCGCCTCCTCCGCGTACCGGACGGTGTCCCGGCGGGCCTGTTCGAGCGCGGGGTGCGCGCGGAGCGCGGCGAGCGCCTCGGCGTGCCGGGCGTCGTCGCTGAGGTCGGAGTCCAGCAGCTCGCAGAGCGCGGCGTCCTCGGGCAGACCCAGCCGGGCGGCGCGCTCGCGCAGCCGGAGCACGGGCAGCGTCGGGATGCCCTCGCGCAGGTCGGTCCCGGGCGTCTTGCCGGACTCGTGGGAGTCGGAGGCGATGTCCAGGACGTCGTCCGCGAGCTGGAAGGCGACACCGAGCCGCTCGCCGTACTGGGTGAGCACGTCGACGACCGTCTCGTCGGCGCCGGACATCATCGCGCCGAACCGGCAGGAGACCGCGACCAGCGAGCCCGTCTTGCCGCCCAGCACGTCCAGGTAGTGCTCGACCGGGTCGCGGCCGTCCGAGGGGCCCGCCGTCTCCAGGATCTGGCCCGTGACCAGCCGCTCGAACGCGAGAGCCTGCACCCGGACCGCCTCGGGGCCGAGGTCGGCGAGGATCTGGGAGGCGCGGGCGAACAGGAAGTCGCCGGTCAGGACCGCGACGGAGTTGCCCCAGCGCGTGTTGGCGCTGTCCACGCCGCGGCGCACGGCCGCCTCGTCCATGACGTCGTCGTGGTACAGCGTCGCCAGGTGGGTGAGCTCCACGACCACGGCCGACGGCACGATGCCGGGCGCGTGCCGGTCACCGAACTGCGCCGCGAGCATCACGAGCAGCGGCCGGAACCGCTTCCCGCCGGCCCTGACAAGGTGCTGCGCGGCCTCCGTGATGAACGGGACCTCGCTCTTGGTGGCTTCGAGCAAGCCTTCCTCGACAGCCGCCAATCCGGCCTGGACATCGGCTTCCAGAGCCTGGTCCCGCACGCTCAGCCCGAACGGCCCGACGACGGTCACGAGGGGTCTCCTGTCTGCTGGTGTCTGCTGCGCGATTACACGGTTTGTCGATAGGTCGCTGCCATCACTCAAGTCAGCGTATCCGGTCCTGTTTCGATCACCGATAGCGCCCACCGGTCCAGCCCGGGCGGTATCGGATCACGGCCGGTATGTTTTCGATCATCCGATAAGAACTGACATCCACGGACTTAACACCTCTTAGTCCATTTTGTCGCGAACCATATGGAGGGAGGATTACTTCTTTCGTGCCATGACCAGCAGATATCCCGAATCCCCCATGTCTGATTTGGTACGCTTTGCCATTTCGTGAGTTGGGTCACGTAGGCCACCTCACCCGAACGATCGCGCCACCACCGGTCCGCCCTTGCCGCAGCGGCCAGTTGAGGGTTGGCAACCGCAAAGGATCAAGCACCCCAAATGGCACAGATCAAGGTCAACTAGCGCTTTATGTGAATCCGACGCTTGTTCCGGACATGTGCTCTCGCATAGCTTCCGGGCCTGTCAGACGAACGCCGAATCCTGCCGCGTCTGACATCACCCATCGACGGACTCATTCGTAGGGCAGGAGCGGGGGACCCAGGTAAGTCGCCGGACCGGACGGCACATGTCGCGCCGGGACGGCTAGGGGTGAAGTCGTGCCTCCCCCCAGGGGCACGGCCGGGCACCTCCCCGCCCGAACCCGACAGCTCACCTCGCAGGCGACGGAGAGGATCTTCGCCATGCCCGCTGCCGCCCAGCGCCGTACCAACCGTCTCTTCCGCACGCTCGCCGTCGCCGGTACCGGTGCCGCCGTTCTCGCGCTCCCCCTCATCGGCGCCACCGCCGCCTCCGCCGCCACTCCCGCCGCCACGACCGTCTCCACCACGCCGGCCGGGTACCCCAACAACCTCGACGGCTGGATCCGCGAGTCCCTCGCGATCATGAAGGAGAAGGCCATCCCGGGTACCTACAACGGCATCTACCGCAACGTGATCCGTGAGTCGTCCGGCAACCCGAACGCCATCAACCTGTGGGACTCCAACGCCGCCGCGGGCATCCCGTCCAAGGGCCTGCTCCAGGTCATCGACCCGACGTTCAACGCGTACCACGTGGCCGGAACGTCCTTCAACATCTACGACCCGGTCGCCAACATCACGGCCGCCTGCAACTACGCGGCCAAGCGCTACGGGTCGATCGACAACGTCTTCGGCGCCTACTGACGGGCACCGGTGACTGATCACCACTGAGGTCCCGGTCAGCCGGCCGGGAACAGTCTTTCGAGGACGACGGCGATGCCGTCGTCCTCGTTCGACGTGGTGACCTCGTCCGCCACGGCCTTCAGCTCGGGATGGGCGTTGGCCATGGCCACCCCCCGCCCGGCCCAGTCGAACATGGGGATGTCGTTGGGCATGTCGCCGAAGGCGAGGGCCCGGTCGGCGGCGAGGCCCAGGCGGTCCGCGGCCAGCGCAAGACCCGTCGCCTTGGTCACACCGCACGGCTGGAGCTCCACCGTCCCCGGCCCCGACATCGTGACCGTGGCGAGCGAGCCCACCGCCGACCGCGCGATCGACGCCAACGCGTCGTCGGACAGCGTCTGGTGGCGCAGCAGCACCTTGCTGATGGGCTCACGCCACAGGTCGTCGCGCCGGCCCACCCGCACCGCGGGCAGGGTCGGGTGCGGCATCAGGTACCCCGGTTCGATCAGGGTGAGCCCGTCCACGCCGTCCTGGTCGACGGCCGCGTAGACCTGCCCCACCTCGGCCTCGATCTTGCCGAGCGCGGTCTCGGCCAGCTCCCGGTCCAGCCGGACCGACCACAGCATGCGGTCCGCCCCGGCGTCGTACACCTGCGCGCCCTGCCCGCACACCGCGAGCCCCGTGCAGCCGAGCGTGTCCAGCAGGGGCCGTACCCGGGGGGCCGGCCGGCCCGTCACCACCAGGTGCCGGGCGCCGGCCCGCGCCACCCGTTCGAGCGCGGCCAGCGACCGGTCGGAGACGGTGTCGTCAGCACGCAGCAGCGTCCCGTCCAGGTCGGTGGCGATCAGTGCGTATGCGGGGGGTACGGCCATGATCAGAGAATACGGATCCGGCGCCCCGCCGACTCACCGCGCTGCGGCCGGACTTGTGTGCTGACCGGCCCAAGTGGTGCCCGCCGCCTGCCCGATGGCCCTGCCCTCCGCGCCCGCCCGGCCGCTGCCGCGCACCGCCACAGGGCGGCGGGCGGCAGCGGCCGGGGAGCCGCAGGAGGCGCCCCCGGACTCAGCCGTGGGCGGCCGCCAGATGCCCGGCCAGCCGGGGCGAGGCGAACTCGGTGCCGCACACGAAGCGCATCACCGGACCGTACGAGGAGGCCGCGGGAAGGCCGGTGAAGTAGAGGCCGGGGACGGAGGAGACGTAACCGGCGCCCAGCCTGGGCGTGCCCCGGCTGACGGCGAGCCGGGTGCGCAGTCCGTGGCCGAGGAAGTCCATCGCCGCGATGTCCACGCGGTAGCCGGTGGCCGCGATGACGTGGTCGGCGCAGAGCCGCTCGGTGCCGCCCGCGTGGGTGCGGACGGTCAGGACGGGACTGCCGTCCTGCGCCTCGGCGGCCAGCACCCGGTCCACCTCCTGGACCTGCACCCTGCCCTCGAAGCGGTCGCGCAGCCACCAGGCGCCGAGCGGGCCGAGGACTCTGCGGACCAGGTAGTGGCGGGTGCGGTCGGGCAGGAAGCGGTAGGGGTGGGGGTAGTAGCTGAGCGCCCACAGGGACCAGGCCCGGCCGAACGGCGACTCGGGGCGCAGCCCCGGCTGGCGCCAGGGCGGTGCGCCGAAGGCCACCCGGCCGCGGCCGCGCGAGACCACGCGCACCCGGGCGCCCGCCTCGGCCGCGAGCACCGCCGTCTCCAGGGCGGACTGGCCGGCGCCGACGACGATCAGCTCCTTGCCGGCGAACCGGGTGAGGTCGTGGTGCTGGGAGCTGTGGGAGACCGGGGCCGTCGGCGCCGGTCCGTCGGCCGCGGCTCCCGCCAGCTCGGCCGGGAGGTGGTCGAGACCGGACAGGCCGGTGGCGACGACGACCGCGCGCGCGGTGAACGTCTCGCCCGAGTCCAGCTTGAGCGCGAACCCGCCGCTGCTGTCACGGTCGACGGAGACGACCCGGACCCGCTCCAGGCCGGGCAGCAGCTTCTGCTGGAACCACTCCCCGTAGGCGATGAAGGTCTCCACGGGGATGATGTCCTCGTCGGTCACCAGCCGGCGGATGCCCGCCGCGTCGCAGTAGTCGGCGAGGGTGTGGCCCGCCTGCGGGCAGTCGAGGCTGGAGGCGGCGGGCGTCGACTTCAGGAGCATGCCCGCGGGCATGTGGTCGCGCCAGCTGACCATGAGGTCGCCGAAGACGCGGACGGGGATACCGCGGGCCCGCAGATGGGCGGCGGTGGACAGGCCGAACGGCCCGGCCCCGATGACTGCAACCGGTCGAATCACGAAGTCCCTCCCCAGAGACACGGTGCGCCACCTTCGTGGCCTTGCCTACTTCGTGGTGGTGATGGTGCTGCCGCCGCGGCGGCTGGTCCGCCACAGCTGGTAGAGGTGCTTCGCGCCCGGGCGCACGAAGCGGGCGAGCATCGTGAGGAACGGCAGCGGGTCATCACCCGCGAACCAGGCCAGCTCCGTGCCGCTCGCCCTCGCCGGTGCGTGCGGCGTCGTGTAGCCGCTGCGGCGGTACGCGAGCAGGGCGGGCAGGTCGATGTTCTCCACGACGTAGCGGTGGCCGGCCCGCTGCTCCCCCTCCGGAACAGGGCGGCCGGTCAGGTGCAGATGCATCGCGCGGACGACGTCCACGCCCGACTCGTTCTCGAAGAGCCGGAACTGGGCGCCCACGCGGGGGTTGAAGTCGAGGAGTTTGTACTGCCCGTCGCGCCGGTCGAAGCGCAGGTCCAGGTCGATGATCCCGCTGAAGCCGATCTGTTTGATGAAACGTGCGGCGAGGTCGGCGAGTTCCGGGTTGTCGACGACGTAGGCGTTCGCCGTCATGCCCGCGTGCGGGGGCCAGGAGCGCACCTTGACGCCGGTGAAGAGGGCGAGCGGGGCGGAGTCGGCGTCGAAGCAGGCGTGCACGATCCAGTCCTCGGCCTCCTCCCTCGGCAGGTACTCCTGGAGGATCACCCCCGGGCGCTCGCCCCAGTCGCGGGCCAGGGTGAGCAGTCCCTCGCGGGTGGCGATCCGCGTCGTGCCGTTGACGGCGGGCCGTCTGCGCCGCACGAACGCCTCTCGGTTCTTGGCCACCACCGGGAAGCGGGCCTCGTCGGCGAAGGCGGCGATCTCCTCGTAGGACTCGGGGAACGCGGCCGACGGGCTCGCGACGCCGTGTTCCACGCACAGTTCGTGCAGGCCCTGCTTGCTGGCCAGCCGGCGCGGCAGCGCGGGGTCGACGCGCGGGAAGAGGAAGGGACCGGCCAGGTCGTCCTGGTGCTCGGCGATCAGGACGGCGGCCTCCTCGTCCGTCGGGATCAGGACGGCCGGGCGGCCGATCCGGCGGCCGATGCGCAACAAGCCCTCGACCAGGTGCCCCGGTTCCTCGGCCCCGGTCGTGGGCCAGACGAACGCGCGGGTGAGATAGCGGGAGGACGCCGCCGGTGTGTACGGGTCCTCGGTGATGGCGTACATGGGCACACCCAGCCGACCCAGACTGCGGATCGCGCCGACCCCGCCGTGGTGCAGCGGGTAGTCACCGAACTTGACGATCAGTCCTGGTACGTCACGGTCGGCCTCGCACGGCACGCTGACGGTGTTTCCGGCCACGGGTCCCCCCACGTGTCCCCCCTACGGAACGGACCCACCCCGTCCGTGTCCCCCAAAGGACGCTAAGCCGGAATTGCCCACTCCGACAAGACCTATCCGGACATTGCGAACTCTTTAGACATCAATCGAGCAACCATTCGAGGTCGGCGCCACGAGAGGGGTGGCACTGCCCAAGACCCGTGCCTCGGCCGTAACGTGTGGCCCGACCATATGGAACGCATCGCCATGCATGGCGCGGATGAGAGTGAGGCAGCACCCCATGCCCCCCTTCGACGTCCCCGAGGGCGACCCCTTCGGTCCGCACAACCTTCCCTATGGCGTGTTCTCGCCCTCCGGCAGCACGGAACGGAGGGTCGGCGTCCGGCTCGGTGAGCACGTCCTCGACGCGGGCGCCGCGGCCGCCGCCCTCGGCTCGCCCTACGTCTCCCTGCTCGCGCAGCCCACCCTCACCCCCCTCCTGGCCGCCGGGCGCACCGCCTGGTCGGACGTGCGGCGGGCGCTGACGGCCTGGGTCACGGTGCCCTCGCACCGGACGACGATCGAACCGCTGTTCCACCACCTGTCGGAGGTGACGCTGCACCTGCCCTTCGAGGTCGCCGACTACGTCGACTTCTACGCCTCCGAGAACCACGCCCGGAACGTCGGCCACATCTTCCGGCCCGACGCCGAGGACTCGCTGACGCCCAACTGGAAGCACCTGCCGATCGGTTACCACGGCCGCTCCGGCACCGTGGTCGTCTCCGGCACCGACGTCGTACGGCCCTCCGGCCAGCGCAAGGGCCCCGGCGACCCGGCGCCCGTCTTCGGCCCGTCGGTCAGGCTGGACATCGAGGCCGAGGTCGGCTTCGTGGTGGGCGTGCCCTCGCGGCTGGGCGACCCGGTGGCGCTCGGCGACTTCCGGGAGCACGTCTTCGGCCTGTGCCTGCTCAACGACTGGTCGGCACGGGACATCCAGGCCTGGGAGTACGTCCCCCTCGGCCCGTTCCTCGGCAAGTCCTTCTCGACCTCGGTGTCGGCGTGGATCACCCCGCTGGAGGCCCTGGACCACGCGCGCGTGGCGCCCCCGGAGCGCACCCACGACCTGCTGCCCTACCTGGACGACTCGGCTCCCGGGATCGAGCCGGGCGGCTACGACCTGCGGATCTCCGTCGCGATCAACGGCCAGGTGGTGTCCGAGCCGCCGTTCTCCACCATGTACTGGACGGCCGCCCAGCAGCTCGCCCACATGACGGTGAACGGGGCCTCGCTGCGCACCGGTGACCTGTACGGCTCGGGCACGGTGAGCGGCCCGCTGGAGAACCAGCGCGGTTCGCTCCTGGAGCTGACCTGGAACGGCCGCGACCCGCTCGAACTCCCGGACGGCAAGCGGGCGTTCCTCGAGGACGGGGACGTCGTCACGATGTCCGCGTGGGCACCGGGCGCGGACGGCACCCGGGTCGGCCTGGGCGAGGTCACCGGACGGGTCGTGTCGAGGTGAGCCCCGCCCCGTAGCGGGCGCCGGCAGGAGGCGGCGGTGCGCGGTGTCGGTACGAGGCGCCGGTACCAGGGGATTCGGTGCCGGACACCTGACTCGTGGCCCCTGTCCCCGTCATACTGGCGGGGACACGCACCACGTGACGCGCCGGCCGGTGTGTCGGCACCGCACCACCCGCCCCGCACGCCTCTCCGACCAGGAACCGGAGCCCCGGCATGACCGTCTGCCTGCTCCTGCTGAGCGTCGTCGCCCTGACGGCCGCCGTGCCGGCACCCCGCGCGCTGACCCGGGCGGCCTGGACCGAGCGGGAACCCGTGGTCGCGCTGTGGGTGTGGCAGTGCCTGGTCGCCACGGTGCTGCTGTGCTGTCTCACCGCGCTGGTGCTGGGCGCGGCGGCCGTCTTCCACACCGTCCGCGACCGCGTGTTCGCCCCCGCGCCGCCGGCGGTGACCGCCGCCTACGACCTCTCCGCGGCCCCGGTCTGGGCCGTCGCCCTGACCGTGCTGCTGGCCTGCGGGGCGGCCTGGACGACGGCGATGCTGACCCGGGAGCTGGCCGAGGTCCGCCGGCGCCGGGGCCGGACCCGGGCGCACCTGCGTGAGCGGGCGCCCGACCTGCCCGGGGGGCTGCCCGCGGCGCGCGGCCCGATGCTGGTGCTGGAGGACGAGTACCCGGACGCGTGGTGGATGCCCGGACACCCCGCGCAGCTCGTGGTGACCACCGGGGCGCTGCACCGCCTCACCGACCACCAGCTGGACGCCGTCCTCACCCACGAGCGCGGCCACGCCCGCGCCCACCACGACTGGCTGCTCCACCTGTCCACCGCGCTCGCCACCGGCTTCCCGCGCGTCCCGCTCTTCGCCCACTTCTGCGACCAGACGCACCGGCTGGTCGAACTGGCCGCCGACGACACGGCCTCCCGCCGCTGCGGTCACCTGACCACCGCCCTGGCCCTGATCGAGCTGAACCAGCACCGGGGCGTCCTGTCCTGCGCCTCCAGCCGGCGCCTCCTCGGCGAGCGGGTGGACCGCCTGCTGCAGCCGCCGCCCCGGCTGCTGCGCCGCCACCGGGCCCTGACGACGACGGTGGCGGCCCTGGTGCCGCTGCTGCCGCTGCTGATCACCTTCGCCCCGGGGCTGACGGCACTGACCTAGCCTGTACGGCCCCGGGCTCGGCCGTGCCGGGGCGCGCCCGGGGGCTACATCCAGTCGTCCGGCTCCGGCTCGTGCGGCTCGTCCTGCGGTTCGGGCCACTCGTCCGCCGGGTCCGGGTCCGCCGCGGACTGCGGCGCGGCGGCGGCCGGTGCCTGGCCGTCCAGCGAGTTCAGCACCGCGAGCACGCCCTCGCCGTACGTCGCCAGCTTCTTCTCGCCGACGCCGTTGACCGTGCCCAGGTCGCGCACCGAGCCGGGGCTGCGGGCGACGATCTCCCGCAGGGTGGCGTCGTGGAAGATGACGTACGCCGGGACGCCCTGCTCCCGGGCCTGTTCGGCACGCCAGGCGCGCAGCGCCTCGAAGGCGGGGAGCAGCTCGTCGGGCAGTTCGGCAGCGGCGGCCTTGGCCTTGCGCTCGCCCCGGCCGGAGGACGAGCCCGACCGGGAGGCGGTCGGCCGCTTCGGCTCCTTGCGCAGCGGCACCTCCCGCTCCCGGCGCAGCACCGCACCGCTGGCCTCGGTGAGGGCCAGCGTGCCGTACTCCCCCTCGACCGCGAGGAGTCCCTGTGCCAGCAGCTGCCGGATGACGCCCCGCCACTCGCCGTCGCTCAGGTCCTGGCCGATGCCGAAGACGGAGAGCTGGTCGTGGTCGAACTGGATCACCTTGGCGGTGCGCTTGCCGAGCAGGATGTCGACGATCTGCACGGCGCCGAACTTCTGCCCGCGCTCCCGCTGCAGCCGTACCACCGTCGACAGCGCCTTCTGCGCGGCGACCGTGCCGTCCCAGGTCTCCGGCGGGGTGAGGCAGGTGTCGCAGTTGCCGCATCCCGCGGCGGTGGCGTCCTGGCCGAAGTAGGCCAGGAGCTGGCCGCGCCGGCATCGGGCGGTCTCGCACAGGGCGAGCATGGCGTCGAGGTGGGAGGCGGCCCGGCGGCGGAACGCCTCGTCGCCCTCGCCGGACTGGATCAGCTTGCGCTGCTGGATCACGTCGTTGAGCCCGTAGGCCATCCAGGCCGTGGAGGGCAGGCCGTCACGCCCCGCGCGGCCTGTCTCCTGGTAGTAGCCCTCGATCGACTTGGGCAGGTCCAGGTGGGCGACGAACCGCACGTCCGGCTTGTCGATGCCCATGCCGAAGGCGATGGTCGCGACCACGACCAGGCCCTCCTCGCGCAGGAACCGCGACTGGTGGGCCGCGCGCGTGCCGGCGTCCAGGCCCGCGTGGTAGGGCACCGCCTCGATGCCGTTGGCGCTCAGGAACTCGGCGGTGCGCTCCACCGAGTTGCGGGAGAGGCAGTAGACGATCCCGGCGTCGCCCGCGTGCTCCTCCCTGAGGAAGGCGAGGAGCTGCTTCCTGGGGTCGGCCTTGGGCACGATCCGGTACTGGATGTTGGGCCGGTCGAAGCTGGCGACGAAGTGGCGGGCGGCCGGCAGGTTCAGCCGCTGGGTGATCTCCTGGTGCGTGGCGTCCGTGGCGGTGGCCGTGAGGGCGATCCGCGGGACGTCCGGCCAGCGCTCGCCGAGCAGGGAAAGAGTGAGGTAGTCGGGGCGGAAGTCGTGGCCCCACTGGGAGACACAGTGCGCCTCGTCGATCGCGAACAGGGAGATCTTGCCGCGCGAGAGCAGGCCGAGCGTGCTCTCCACCCGCAGCCGCTCCGGGGCCAGGTAGAGCAGGTCCAGCTCGCCCGCGAGGAACTCGGCCTCGACCATGCGCCGCTCGTCGAAGTCCTGCGTGGAGTTGATGAAGCCGGCCCGCACGCCGAGCGCGCGCAGGGCGTCCACCTGGTCCTGCATCAGCGCGATCAGCGGGGAGACCACCACGCCCGTGCCCGGTCTGACCAGGGCGGGAATCTGGTAGCACAGCGACTTGCCGCCACCGGTCGGCATGAGGACGACGGCGTCACCGCCCGCCACCACGTGCTCGATGACCGCCTGCTGCTCGCCGCGGAAGGTCTCGTACCCGAAGACCCGGTGCAGCGTGGCCAGCGCCTCGCTCGTGGTCGCGTCCGGTCCTTCGGTCGCCGCCTGCATCTCGCTGATCCCGCCCGTCGTGCTCATCGTCCGGTCCCCCGTGTCCTGTCTTCCCGTCCCCCGTGCGTCGTCGTCCCTCGACCGCTGCCTCCACGATAGGGGTCCGCGCCGACAGTGCCGGAAGTTGTCCACAGATGCGCATGGTTTGTCGTATCGGCCCATCGGGTGCGGTCCGGCGGTCGTCGCTGAACCGATCGGGTGCTTATCGGCAGCCGCCCATGGACCCATCGGGTGCTTCTGGAGGGCCGCCCGCCCCGGCACGGGAAAAGGCTGCTGGAGCGGGCCGGGAGGAGGCCCGCCCGCCGACGGATCACGTCGCGCGCCCCCCGAGGGGTGCGCGACTCCACCCGCGCCTGCCCCTAGGAGCCCCACCTCATGATCGCTCGTTTCGCAGGAGCCGCCCTCACCCTCGTCGCGGCCCTCGCCGTGCCCGCGTCCGCGCCCGCCCACGCCACCGGTCTCGACCCCGCCGTCGAACAGCAGCTCGGGGAGGCGTACGCGGCCACGGCGCGGTACGGCTACACGCCGTTCGCGGCCGCGGACGGCTACCGGGCCCGCGTCTGCCTGGCCCGCGCCCAGGGCGGCATGGGCTTCCACTACTTCAACGAGTCCCGCTTCGGCTCGCTGGACCCGAAGCGGCCCGCCGCGCTGCTCTACGAGGACGCCGGGCACGGCGAGCGCCGGCTCATCGGCGTGGAGTGGGTCATCCCGGTCAAGGGCAAGAACATGAAGCGGCCCCGGCTGTTCGGGCAGGACTTCCAGGGCCCGATGCCCGGCCACTACCCGGGCATGCCCACCCACTACGACCTGCACGTGTGGCTGTACAAGAAGAACCCCAGCGGCCTCTTCGCGCAGTGGAACCCGCGGGTGACGTGCCCCGCCTCGGCCGCCCCGGGCATGTCGGGCATGAAGCAAACGAACGAAGCCGACAAAACGAACGGCATGGACGACATGCAGGGAATGAAGGGCATGAAGGGCATGGCGGGTCGCTGACGTGCGACGGCCCCGGTTCCTCACCGGGAGGAACCGGGGCCGCGGGACAGCACCTCAGCGCACGAAGACTCCCGCCTGGCTCGCCAGGTTCAGGAAGTACTGCGGCGCCACACCGAGCACCACCGTCACCGCCACACCCACGCCGATCGCCGTCATGGTGAGCGGCGACGGCACGGCAACCGTCGGGCCCTCGGGCCGCGGCTCGCTGAAGAACATCAGCACGATCACCCGGATGTAGAAGAACGCGGCGATCGCGGAGGAGATCACACCGATCACGACCAGTGGGGCCGCGCCGCCGTCCGCCGCCGCCTTGAACACGGCGAACTTCCCGGAGAAGCCGGAGGTCAGCGGGATACCGGCGAAGGCCAGCAGGAACACCGCGAACACGGCCGCCACCAGCGGTGAGCGGCGGCCGAGCCCGGCCCACTTGGACAGGTGGGTCGCCTCGCCGCCCGCGTCGCGCACCAGCGTGACCACGGCGAAGGCGCCGATCGTCACGAACGAGTACCCGGCCAGGTAGAAGAGGACGGACGACACGCCGTCCTTCGACGTCGCGATGACACCCGCGAGGATGAAGCCGGCGTGCGCGATGGACGAGTACGCCAGCAGCCGCTTGATGTCGGTCTGCGTGATCGCGACGATCGCACCGCCCAGCATGGTGATGACCGCCACCCCCCACATGACCGGCCGCCAGTCCCAGCGCATGCCCGGCAGGACGACGTACAGCAGGCGGAGCAGCGCGCCGAACGCCGCGACCTTCGTCGCCGCCGCCATGAAGCCGGTCACCGGGGTCGGCGCGCCCTGGTAGACGTCGGGCGTCCACATGTGGAACGGCACCGCGCCCACCTTGAACAGCAGGCCCATGACGACCAGCGCGGTGCCGATGAGCAGCAGCGCGTCGTTGCCCATGGTGTTGGCGAGCGCCGGATCGACGTTGGAGACGGTCCCGTCGACGACCTGCGCGATGCGCCCGTACGACACCGAGCCCGCGTAGCCGTACAGCAGGGCGATGCCGAACAGGGTGAACGCGGAGGCGAACGCGCCGAGCAGGAAGTACTTGACCGCGGCCTCCTGCGACATGAGCCGCTTGCGGCGGGCCAGCGCGCACAGCAGGTACAGCGGCAGGGAGAAGACCTCGAGGGCCACGAACAGCGTCAGCAGGTCGTTGGCCGAGGGGAACACCAGCATGCCGCCGATCGCGAAGAGCAGCAGCGGGAAGACCTCGGTCGTGGTGAACCCGGCCTTCACGGCGGCCTTCTCGCTGTCGCTGCCCGGCACCGACGCGGCCTGCGCGGCGAAGGAGTCGACCCGGTTGCCGTGCGCCTCGGGGTCGAGGCGCCGCTCGGCGAACGTGAACAGGGCGACCAGACCGGCCAGCAGGATCGTGCCCTGCAGGAACAGGGACGGCCCGTCGACCGCGATCGCGCCCATGGCCGCGATGTGCGCCTTGGTGGTGCCGTACCCGTCGGCCGCCAGCGCGACGACCGCGGCGAACGCGGCGCAGAGCGCCACGACGGACACGAACACCTGGGCGTAGTAACGGGATCTCCGCGGGACGAAGGCCTCGACGAGGACCCCGACCAGCGCCGCGCCGATGACGATCAGGGTCGGCGACAGCTGCCCGTACTCGATCTTCGGCGCCGGGATCTTCGAGATCGGGTCGGCCGCGGTTGTCCACAGGCTGTGGACGGCTGTTGCGCTCACTTGGCCGCCTCCACCGAGGGCTTGGGGTCGGTCTTGTGTACGTCGGACATGGTCTGCTTGACCGCCGGGTTGACGATGTCCGTGACGGGCTTCGGGTAGACGCCCAGGAAGATCAGCAGCACGATCAGCGGCGCGACGACCACCAGCTCGCGCGCCCGGAGGTCGGGCATCGCCGAGACCTCGGGCTTCACCGGGCCCGTCATCGTCCGCTGGTACAGCACGAGGGTGTACAGCGCGGCGAGGACGATGCCGAAGGTGGCGATGATGCCGATGGCCGGGTAGCGCGTGAACGTGCCGACCAGGACCAGGAACTCGCTCACGAACGGGGCGAGTCCGGGCAGGGAGAGGGTGGCGAGGCCGCCGATCAGGAAGGTGCCGGCGAGCACCGGGGCGACCTTCTGGACACCGCCGTAGTCGGCGATGAGCCGCGATCCCCGCCGGGAGATCAGGAAGCCCGCGACCAGCATCAGGGCGGCCGTGGAGATGCCGTGGTTGACCATGTAGAGCGTGGCGCCGGACTGGCCCTGGGTGGTCATCGCGAAGATGCCCAGGATGATGAACCCGAAGTGCGAGACCGACGCGTAGGCCACCAGCCGCTTGATGTCCCGCTGGCCGACCGCGAGCAGCGCCCCGTAGATGATGCTGATGAGCGCCAGCACGAGGATGACCGGTGTCGCCCACCGGCTGGCGTCCGGGAACAGCTGGAGGCAGTAGCGGAGCATCGCGAAGGTGCCCACCTTGTCCACGACCGCCGTGATGAGCACGGCGACCGGGGCGGTGGACTCCTGCATCGCGTTGGGCAGCCAGGTGTGCAGCGGCCACAGCGGCGCCTTCACCGCGAAGGCGAAGAAGAAGCCGAGGAACAGCCAGCGTTCGGTGCTCGACGCCATGTGCAGCGAGCCGTTGGCGCGGGCCTGGACGATCTCCGTGAGCGAGAAGTTCCCCGCCACCACGTAGAGGCCGATCACCGCGGCCAGCATGATCAGGCCGCCGACGAGGTTGTAGAGCAGGAACTTCACCGCCGCGTACGACCGCTGCGTCGACGCCGCCTCCTCGCCGTGCTCGTGGGCACGGTCCCCGAAGCCGCCGATCAGGAAGTACATCGGGATGAGCATGGCTTCGAAGAAGATGTAGAAGAGGAAGACGTCGGTGGCCTCGAAGGAGATGATCACCATCGCCTCGACGGCCAGGATCAGCGCGAAGAAGCCCTGGGTGGGCCGCCAGCGCCGGCTGCCGGTCTCCAGCGGATCGGCGTCGTGCCAGCCGGCGAGGATCACGAAGGGGATCAGCAGCGCGGTCAGGGCGATCAGGGTGACGGCGATGCCGTCGACGCCCAGTTCGTACCTGACCCCGAAGTCCGCGATCCACGCGTGGGACTCGGTGAGCTGGTAGCGGGCTCCGCCCGGTTCGAAGCGGACCAGGACGGTGATCGCCAGCGCGAGGGTGGCGAGCGAGACCACCAGCGCCAGCCACTTGGCGGCGGTGCGGCTCTTGGCCGGCACGGCGGCCGTGGCGACCGCTCCGACGGCCGGGAGCGCCGCCGCCGCTGTCAGCAGGGGAAAGGACATCGGTATCAGACCGCCCTCATCAGCAGGGTCGCGGCGACGAGGAGTGCCGCACCGCCGAACATCGAGACCGCGTAGGAGCGGGCGAAGCCGTTCTGGACCCGGCGCAGCCGGCCGGACAGTCCGCCGAAGCCGGCCGCCGTGCCGTTGACGACGCCGTCGACCAGGGTGTGGTCGACGTAGACCAGGGAGCGCGTGAGGTGCTCGCCGCCGCGCACCAGGACGACGTGGTTGAAGTCGTCCTGGAGCAGGTCGCGCCGCGCCGCCCGGGTGAGCAGCGAGCCGCGCGGGGGCACGACCGGGACGGGCTTGCGGCCGTACTGGGCCCAGGCGATGGCGACGCCGACGACCAGGCAGACCAGGGTCGCGCCGGTCACCGTCATGGCGCTGACCGGGGAGTTGCCCTCGCTGTGGCCGGTGACCGGCTCCAGCCAGTGCAGGAAGCGGTCGCCGAGGTGGAAGAGGAAGCCGGCGAAGACCGAGCCGACGGCCAGCACGATCATGGGGATCGTCATGATCTTGGGCGACTCGTGCGGGTGCGGCTCGGCGTGCTCGCCGTGCTGCTCCGCCGCGGGCTCGGCGCTCGGCGCCTGCGGGGAACGGGTGGGCTGGTTCCGCCAGCGCTCCTCGCCGAAGAACGTCATCAGCATCACGCGCGTCATGTAGAAGGCCGTGATGGCCGCGCCCAGCAGGGCCACGCTCCCGAGGATCCAGCCCTGGGTGCCACCCTTGGCGAAGGCCGCCTCGATGATGGCGTCCTTGGAGTAGAAGCCGGACAGGAACGGGAAGCCGATGATGGCGAGGTAGCCGAGGCCGAAGGTGGCGAAGGTGATCGGCATGTACTTGCGCAGGCCGCCGTACTTGCGCATGTCGACCTCGTCGTTCATGCCGTGCATGACGGAACCGGCGCCGAGGAACAGCCCGGCCTTGAAGAAGCCGTGCGTGACCAGGTGCATGATCGCGAAGACGTAGCCGATGGGGCCGAGGCCCGCGGCCAGCACCATGTAGCCGATCTGCGACATGGTCGAGCCGGCCAGCGCCTTCTTGATGTCGTCCTTGGCGCAACCGACGATCGCACCGAACAGCAGCGTGACCGCGCCGACGACGGTGACGGCGAGCTGCGCGTCGGGAGCCGCGTTGAAAATGGCGCCGGACCGGACGATCAGGTAGACGCCGGCGGTCACCATCGTGGCGGCGTGGATCAGGGCCGACACCGGGGTGGGGCCCTCCATGGCGTCCCCGAGCCAGGACTGCAGCGGCACCTGGGCCGACTTGCCGCAGGCGGCCAGGAGCAGCATCAGGCCGATCGCGGTGAGCCTGCCCTCGGAGGCGTCACCGGTGTGGCTGAGGACCGGGCCGAAGGCGAAGGTGCCGAAGGTGGTGAACATCAGCATGATCGCGATGGACAGGCCCATGTCGCCGACCCGGTTGACCAGGAAGGCCTTCTTCGCCGCCGTGGCGGCGCTGGGCTTGTGCTGCCAGAAGCCGATCAGCAGGTAGGAGGCGAGACCGACGCCCTCCCAGCCGACGTACAGCAGCAGGTAGTTGTCGGCGAGGACGAGCAGCAGCATCGCCGCGAGGAACAGGTTCAGGTAGCCGAAGAAGCGGCGGCGCCGCTCGTCGTGCTCCATGTACCCGACCGAGTAGAGGTGGATGAGCGAGCCGACGCCGGTGATCAGCAGGACGAACGTCATCGACAGCTGGTCGAGGCGGAAGGTGACGTCCGCCTGGAAGCTGCCGACCGAGATCCACGTCCACAGGTGCTGGGTCAGCGTGCGGTGTTCGGCGTTCCTGCCGAGCAGGTCGGCGAAGAGGATCAGGCCGAACACGAAGGACGTGGCCGACAGGAGCGTGCCGATCCAGTGGCCGACGGCGTCCAGCCGCCGGCCGCCGGTCAGGAGGACGGCCGCTCCGAGCAGGGGCGCCGCGATGAGCAGCGCGATCAGGTTCTCCACGATTCTTCCGACCCCTTACAGCTTCATCAGGCTGGCGTCGTCGACCGAGGCCGAGTGGCGGGTGCGGAACAGCGACACGATGATCGCGAGGCCCACCACGACCTCCGCGGCGGCGACGACCATCGTGAAGAAGGCGATGATCTGGCCGTCGAGGTTGCCGTGCATCCGGGAGAAGACGACGAACGCGAGGTTGCAGGCGTTGAGCATCAGCTCGACGCACATGAACACGACGATCGCGTTGCGCCTGATCAGCACCCCGGTCGCGCCGACGGTGAACAGCAGGGCCGCGAGATAGAGGTAGTTGACCGGGTTCACTTCGACGCCTCCTCGGACCGCTTGAACGTCGTCGGCACGATCGCGGTCCGCTCCAGGCGCTCCTCGGCGCGCTGTTCCAGGGCCCGCAGGTCGTTGAGCGCCTCGGTGGACACGTCGCGGATCTGGCCGCGCTCGCGCAGCGTCTTGCTGACGGTCAGCTCCGACGGCGTGCCGTCGGGCAGCAGGCCGGCGATGTCCACGGCGTTGTGCCGGGCGTAGACGCCGGGGGCCGGCAGCGGCGGAATGTGCTTGCCCTCGCGGATGCGCTGCTCGGACAGCTCGCGCTGGGTCCTGGCCCGCTCGGTGCGCTCGCGGTGGGTGAGCACCATGGCGCCGACGGCGGCCGTGATCAGCAGGGCGCCGGTGATCTCGAAGGCGAAGACGTACTTGGTGAAGATGAGGGACGCGAGCCCCTCCACGTTGCCGTTCGCGTTCGCCTGGCCGGTGCCGTCGAACTGCGTCAGGGAAGCGTGCCCGATGCCCGCGAACAGCAGGACGCCGAAGCCGACCCCGCACAGCAGGGCCAGCCAGCGCTGGCCCTTGATGGTCTCCTTGAGCGAGTCCGCGGCCGTGACGCCGACGAGCATCACCACGAACAGGAACAGCATCATGATCGCGCCGGTGTAGACGACGATCTGGACGATGCCGAGGAAGTAGGCGCCGTTGGCGAGGTAGAACACCGCCAGGATGATCATGGTTCCGGCGAGGCTGAGCGCGCTGTGCACGGCCTTCTTCATGAAGACGGTGCCGAGGGCGCCCAGCACCGCGACGGTGCCGAGGATCCAGAACTGGAAGGCCTCACCGGTGGACGTGGTGTAGGCGGCGGCGAGTTGCTGCGCGCTCATCGGCCTGTCACCTCCCGCGAGGCGGGTTCCTGCGCGCCGGTGGTGGCCGCGGCCTCCTCGGGCTCCTCGCCCTTGGACACGGCGACCTGCCGCACGGTCCCCGGCGCCGCCTCGCTCACCAGGCCCCGGTAGTAGTCCTGTTCGTCGGTGCCCGGGAAGATCGCGTGGGGCGTGTCGACCATGCCGTCCTCGAGACCGGCGAGCAGCTGCTCCTTGGTGTAGATGAGGTTGGCGCGGCTGGAGTCGGCCAGTTCGAACTCGTTGGTCATCGTCAGCGCGCGCGTGGGGCACGCCTCGATGCACAGCCCGCACAGGATGCAGCGGGCGTAGTTGATCTGGTAGACGCGGCCGTAGCGCTCGCCCGGGGAGTAGCGCTCCTCCTCGGTGTTGTCGGCGCCCTCCACGTAGATGGCGTCGGCGGGGCAGGCCCAGGCGCACAGCTCGCAGCCGACGCACTTCTCCAGGCCGTCCGGATGGCGGTTGAGCTGGTGCCGTCCGTGGAACCGCGGAGCCGTGGTCTTGTGCTGCTCCGGGTACTGCTCGGTCAGCCGCTTCTTGAACATGGCCTTGAAGGTCACGCCGAAGCCGGCCACCGGGTTCTGGAAGCCGGGCTTCGTCTGCCCGGACTCCTTCGGCTCCTCAGCCATCGGACGCCTCCTTTCCATCCGTTGATCCGTCACTGACAGTGTCCGGTCCGCCACTGACAATCAGCTCGCCGTCGCGGCGCGAGCGGCGCCTGGGCACCGGGGGCAACTCCTGTCCGGGCAGCGGCGGTACGGGGAACCCGCCCGCCATCGGGTCGAACCCGGCCGGTCCGGCGGCGGCCGGCTGCTCGGCCCCCTTGCCGCCCTTCTCGCCCCTGTCGCGGAAGATGTCGGCGACGAAGGAGAGCAGCAGCAGGGCGAGGACGCCCCCGCCGACGTAGAGGGCGATGTCGGCGAAGTCGTAGTGCTCGTTGCGCAGCACCCGTACGGTCGCGACGAGCATCAGCCAGACCACCGAGACCGGGATGAGGACCTTCCAGCCGAGCTTCATCAGCTGGTCGTAGCGGACGCGTGGGAGCGTGCCGCGCAGCCAGATGAAGAAGAACAGCAGCAGCTGGACCTTGATGACGAACCAGAGCAGCGGCCACCAGCCGTGGTTCGCGCCCGCCCAGACGCCGCTGATGGGCCAGGGGGCGCGCCAGCCGCCGAGGAACAGGGTGGTCGACACGGCCGAGACGGTCACCATGTTCACGTACTCGGCGAGCATGAACATCGCGAACTTGATGGACGAGTACTCGGTGTTGAAGCCGCCGACGAGGTCGCCCTCGGACTCCGGCATGTCGAAGGGGGCGCGGTTGGTCTCGCCGACCATCGTGACGATGTAGAGGATGAACGAGACCGGCAGCAGCAGGATGTACCAGCGGTCCTGCTGCTGCTGCACGATCGTGGACGTCGACATCGACCCGGAGTAAAGGAACACCGAGGCGAACGCGGCGCCCATGGCGATCTCGTAGGAGATCATCTGGGCGCACGAACGCAGCCCGCCGAGCAGCGGGTAGGTGGAGCCGGAGCTCCAGCCCGCCAGCACGATGCCGTAGATGCCGACCGAGGCGACCGCGAGGATGTAGAGCATCGCGATCGGCAGGTCGGTGAGCTGCATCGAGGTCCGGGTGCCGAAGACCGAGATCTCGTTGTCGGCCGGCCCGAAGGGGATCACCGCGATCGCCATGAAGGCCGGGATGGCCGCGACGATCGGCGCGAGGACGTAGACCACCTTGTCCGCGCGCTTGACGATGAGGTCTTCCTTGAGCATCAGCTTCACGCCGTCGGCGAGCGACTGGAGCATGCCCCAGGGGCCGTGCCGGTTGGGGCCGATGCGCAGCTGCATCCAGGCGACGACCTTGCGCTCCCAGACGATCGAGAAGAGCACGGTCACCATCAGGAAGGCGAAGCAGAAGACCGCCTTGACCACGACCAGCCACCAGGGGTCGCGGCCGAACATCGAGAGGTCTTCAGCGGCGAGGTACGGGCTCATGCCTCCACCTCCTCGGGGGCTTCTTCGGCACGTGCCGCCGGGCCGATGCGGACGAGGGAGCCGGGAGTGGCCCCGGTGTCGGAGGCGATGCCGCCGCCGACGGAGTTCAGCGGGAGCCAGACCACCCGGTCGGGCATGTCGGTGATCCGCAGCGGGAGTCCGACCGTGCCCCGGGGGCCGGTGACGGTCAGGACCTCGCCGTCCGCGACGCCCGCCTCGGCGGCCGTGGCGGACGACAGCCGGGCGTGGGCGGCGTGCCGGGTACCGGCGAGCGCCTCGTCGCCCTCCTGCAGGACGCCCTGGTCGAGCAGCAGCCGGTGGCCGGCGAGCACGGCCTCACCGGCGGCCGGACGCGGCAGCGCCCTGGCGAACTCCCTGGGCTCGGAGGCCCGCGGGCCGTCCCAGGCGCCGAGCCGGTCGATCTCCGCGCGCGTGGTGCGCAGATCGGGCAGGCCCAGGTGGACGTCCATGGCGTCGGCCAGCATCTGCAGCACCCGCGTGTCGGTCGGAGCGAGGCGGCGGGTCATCTGCTCGGGCTTCAGGGCGGCGTCGAAGAAGCGCACCCTGCCCTCCCAGTTCAGGAAGGTGCCGGGCTTCTCGGCGACCGCGGCGACCGGCAGGACGACGTCGGCGCGTTCGGTGACCTCGCTGGGCCGCAGTTCCAGCGACACCAGGAAGCCGACGCTGTCGAGCGCCTCACGCGCGCGTGCCGGGTCGGGCAGGTCGGCCGGCTCCACGCCGGCGACCACGAGGGCCGAGAGTTCGCCGGTGGCGGCGGCCTCGATGATCTGGTGGGTGTCGCGGCCGTAGCGCGCGGGCAGTTCGGCCAGCCCCCAGACGGCGGCGACCTCCTCCCGCGCGCGCGGGTCGGTCGCCGGGCGGCCGCCCGGCAGCAGCGACGGCAGCGCGCCCACCTCGACGGCGCCGCGCTCACCGGCCCGCCGAGGGATCCACACGAGCCGGGCGCCGGTCGCGACGGCGGCGCGTACGGCGGCGGTGAGCCCGCCGGCGACCGCGGCGAGCCGCTCCCCCACCACGATCACGGCACCCTCGGCGCGCAGCGCCTGCGCGGCGGCCGTGCCGGAGTCCTCCAGGCCGACGCCGCTCGCGAGGGCGTCCAGCCACTCGGTCTCGGTGCCGGGAGCGGCCGGCAGCAGGGTGCCGCCCGCCTTCTCCAGGCCTCGGGTGGCATGCGTGGCGAGGGCGTAGACCCGCTGCTTGTGCCGCCGCCAGGCCTTGCGCAGCCGCAGGAAGACGCCGGGCGCCTCCTCCTCCGACTCGAACCCGACGAGCAGGACGGCGGGCGCCTTCTCCAGGGAGGTGTACGTGACACCCGTGCCGTCGAGGTCACGGCCCCGGCCGGCCACCCGGGACGCCAGGAAGTCGGCCTCCTCGCCGCTGTGCACGCGCGCGCGGAAGTCGATGTCGTTGGTGTCGAGCGCCACGCGCGCGAACTTGCTGTACGCGTAGGCGTCCTCGACGGTCAGCCGGCCGCCGGTGAGGACACCGGCCCGGGACCGGGCGGCGGTCAGTCCGCGCGCGGCCACCTCCAGCGCCTCGGGCCAGGAGGCGGCCTCCAGGACGCCCTCGGCGTTGCGCACCAGGGGGACGTCGAGGCGGTCCTTGAGCTGTGCGTACCGGAACGCGAAGCGTCCCTTGTCGCACATCCACTCCTCGTTGACCTCGGGGTCGTTGGCCGCGAGCCGCCGCATGACCTTGCCACGCCGGTGGTCGGTGCGGGTGGCGCAGCCGCCGGAGCAGTGCTCGCACACCGACGGCGAGGAGACCAGGTCGAAGGGGCGGGAGCGGAAGCGGTAGGCGGCCGAGGTGAGGGCGCCGACCGGGCAGATCTGGATGGTGTTCCCGGAGAAGTACGACTCGAACGGGTCGCCTTCGCCGGTGCCGACCTGCTGGAGCGCGCCCCGCTCGACCAGCTCGATCATCGGGTCGCCCGCGACCTGGTTGGAGAACCGGGTGCAGCGGGCGCACAGCACGCACCGCTCGCGGTCGAGCAGCACCTGCGTAGAGATGGGGACCGGCTTCTCGTAGGTCCGCTTGCGGCCGTCGAAGCGGGACTCCGCCTGGCCGTGCGACATGGCCTGGTTCTGCAGCGGGCACTCGCCGCCCTTGTCGCAGACCGGGCAGTCCAGCGGGTGGTTGATGAGCAGCAGCTCCATCACGCCGTGCTGGGCCTTCTCGGCCACGGGGGACGTGAGGTGGGTCTTCACCACCATCCCGTCCGTGCAGGTGATGGTGCAGGACGCCATCGGCTTGCGCTGGCCCTCGACCTCGACGATGCACTGGCGGCAGGCGCCGGCCGGGTCCAGGAGGGGGTGGTCGCAGAAGCGCGGGATCTCGATGCCGAGCTGCTCGGCGGCCCGGATGACCAGGGTGCCCTTGGGCACGCTGATCTCGGCGCCGTCGATCGTCAGCGTGACGAGGTCTTCCGGCGGGACCGCCGCCTCTCCTCCTCCGGAGGGAGCGCTGGTGGTCACAGTCATGCGTTCACCTCCGTGCGGTGGTCGGCCCAGGCCGTGGACTTGGCCGGGTCGAAGGGGCAGCCACGGCCCGTGATGTGCTGCTCGTACTCCTCGCGGAAGTACTTCAGCGAGGAGAAGATCGGCGAGGCGGCGCCGTCGCCGAGGGCGCAGAACGACTTGCCGTTGATGTTGTCGGCGATGTCGTTCAGCTTGTCGAGGTCACTCATGACGCCCTTGCCGGCCTCGATGTCGCGCAGCAACTGCACGAGCCAGTAGGTGCCCTCGCGGCAGGGCGTGCACTTGCCGCAGGACTCGTGGGCGTAGAACTCGGTCCAGCGGGTGACGGCGCGCACGACGCAGGTCGTCTCGTCGAAGCACTGCAGGGCCTTGGTGCCGAGCATGGAGCCGGCGGCGCCGACGCCCTCGTAGTCCAGCGGGACGTCGAGGTGCTCGTCGGTGAACATCGGGGTCGAGGAGCCGCCCGGGGTCCAGAACTTGAGGCGGTGCCCGGTGCGCATCCCGCCGCTCATGTCGAGGAGCTGGCGGAGGGTGATGCCGAGCGGGGCCTCGTACTGGCCGGGGCTGGCGACGTGGCCGCTGAGCGAGTAGAGCGTGAAGCCCGGGGACTTCTCGCTGCCCATGGACCTGAACCAGTCTTTCCCGTTCTTCAGGATGGCGGGAACCGACGCGATCGACTCGACGTTGTTCACCACAGTCGGGCAGGCATAGAGCCCTTCGACGGCAGGGAAGGGAGGACGCAGCCGCGGCTGGCCACGGCGGCCTTCGAGCGAGTCGAGCAGTGCGGTCTCCTCACCGCAGATGTACGCGCCGGCGCCGGCGTGCACGGTGAGTTCCAGGTCGAGTCCGCTGCCCAGGATGTTCTCGCCGAGGTAGCCCGCCGCGTAGGCCTCGCGCACCGCCTCGTGCAGCCGCCGCAGGACGGGGACGACCTCGCCCCGCAGATAGATGAAGGCATGCGACGACCTGATGGCGTAACACGCGATGACGATGCCCTCGATGAGGCTGTGCGGGTTCGCGAAGAGGAGCGGGATGTCCTTGCAGGTCCCGGGCTCCGACTCGTCGGCGTTGACAACAAGATAGTGCGGCTTTCCGTCTCCCTGCGGGATGAACTGCCACTTCATCCCGGTCGGGAACCCCGCGCCGCCGCGGCCGCGCAGCCCGGACTCCTTGACGTAGGCGATCAGGTCGTCCGGGGACATGGCGAGCGCCTTGCGGAGCCCCTCGTACCCCTCGTGCCTGCGGTAGACGTCCAGGCTCCAGGACCGGTCCTCGTCCCAGAAGGCCGACAGCACGGGTGCGAGCAGCTTCTCCGGGCTCGTGTCCTTGACCTCGGGTACCACGGTCATCACTCCCCCTCCTCGGCGGCGGGCCCGGCCGGGTGGGCGGGGTCGGAGGCCGATGTGTCCTGCGGCGCGTCATGGGAGCTGAGGTGCTCGGCCGGGGACGGCTCGTGCGCCTTGCCCTGCGGCTCCTCGTGCGGGCCTCCGCGCGGGTGAACCACGCGCGCGGGTGCGGTCTCTCCCCTTGCCAGGCGGAGGCCCACCAGCGACGCCGGTCCCGCGCCGCCGCTCTCCTCGACGGCGCCGGGCCGCTCGTCGGGGAAGCCGGCCAGGATCCGCGCGGTCTCCTTGAAGGTGCACAGCCGCGCCCCGCGCGTGGGCTGGACGGGCCGTCCCTCGCGCAGGTCGTCGACCAGGCGCTTGGCGCTGCCGGGGGTCTGGTTGTCGAAGAACTCCCAGTTGACCATCACGACCGGCGCGAAGTCGCAGGCCGCGTTGCACTCGATGTGCTCCAGGGTGACCTTGCCGTCGGCGGTGGTCTCGCCGTTGCCGACGCCCAGGTGCTCCTGGAGGGTCTCGAAGATCGCGTCGCCACCCATCACCGCGCACAGGGTGTTGGTGCACACGCCGACCTGGTAGTCGCCGGACGGCCTGCGCCGGTACATGGTGTAGAAGGTGGCGACGGCGGTGACCTCGGCGGTGGTCAGGCCGAGCATCTCCGCGCAGAACCGCATGCCGGTGCGCGTGACGTGGCCCTCCTCCGACTGCACGAGGTGGAGCAGCGGCAGCAGGGCCGACCGGGAGTCCGGGTAGCGCGCGATGACCTCGCGCGCGTCCGTCTCCAGCCGGGTCCGGACGTCGTCCGGGTACGCGGGTGCGGGCAGTCCGGGCATGCCCAGGCTGACGCCCCGCTCCGAGGAACTGGTGGTCACCGGTCGACGCCTCCCATCACGGGGTCGATGGACGCGACGGCGACGATGACGTCGGCGACCTGGCCGCCCTCGCACATCGCCGCCATGGCCTGCAGGTTGGTGAAGGACGGGTCGCGGAAGTGGACCCGGAAGGGGCGGGTGCCGCCGTCGGAGACGGCATGGACCCCGAGCTCGCCCTTGGGCGACTCGACGGCCGCGTAGGCCTGTCCCGGCGGTACCCGGAAGCCCTCGGTGACCAGCTTGAAGTGGTGGATCAGGGCCTCCATGGAGGTGCCCATGATCTTCTTGATGTGGTCGAGGGAGTTGCCGAGCCCGTCCGGTCCCAGGGCGAGCTGGGCCGGCCAGGCGATCTTCTTGTCGGCGACCATGACCGGGCCGGGCTGGAGCCGGTCGAGGCACTGCTCGACGATCCCGAGCGACTGGCGCATCTCCTCCAGGCGGATCAGGAAGCGCCCGTAGGAGTCGCAGCTGTCGGCGGTCGGGACGTCGAAGTCGTACGTCTCGTAGTCGCAGTACGGCTGCGTCTTGCGCAGGTCGTGCGGCAGGCCGGTGGAGCGCAGGATCGGGCCGGTGGCGCCGAGGGCCATGCAGCCGGCCAGGTCGAGGTAGCCGACGTCCTGCATACGGGCCTTGAAGATGGGGTTCCCGGTGGCGAGCTTGTCGTACTCCGGGAGGTTCTTCTTCATCTTCTTCACGAACTCGCGGATCTGGTCCACCGCGCCGGGCGGCAGGTCCTGGGCGAGTCCGCCGGGCCGGATGTACGCGTGGTTCATCCTGAGGCCCGTGATGAGCTCGTAGATGTCGAGAATCATTTCACGATCACGGAATCCGTAGATCATGATCGTGGTGGCGCCCAGCTCCATGCCGCCGGTGGCGATGCACACCAGGTGCGAGGAGAGCCGGTTCAGCTCCATCAGGAGCACCCGGATGATCTTGGCGCGCTCGGTGATCTGGTCCTCGATGCCGAGGAGCTTCTCGACGGCGAGACAGTAGGCGGTCTCGTTGAAGAAGGACGTCAGGTAGTCCATGCGCGTCACGAACGTGGTGCCCTGCGTCCACGTGCGGAACTCGAGGTTCTTCTCGATGCCGGTGTGCAGGTAGCCGATGCCGCAGCGGGCCTCGGTGACCGTCTCGCCCTCGATCTCCAGGATCAGGCGGAGCACTCCATGGGTGGACGGGTGCTGGGGACCCATGTTGACGACGATGCGCTCGTCGTCGGCGCGGGCCGCGGACTGGACGACCTCGTCCCAGTCGCCACCGGTGACCGTGTAGACGGTGCCCTCGGTGGTCTCGCGCGCCGATGCTGACTCTGTGCTCACGAGTACGACCTCCGCTGGTCCGGAGCCGGGATCTGGGCGCCCTTGTACTCGACGGGGATGCCGCCGAGGGGGTAGTCCTTGCGCTGCGGGTGGCCCTGCCAGTCGTCCGGCATCATGATCCGCGTCAGGGCCGGATGACCGTCGAAGACGATTCCGAAGAAGTCGTACGTCTCGCGCTCGTGCCAGTCGTTCGTCGGGTAGACGGGGACCAGCGACGGGATGCGCGGGTCGCTGTCCGGGGCGCTGACCTCGAGCCGTACGAGCCGGTTGTGGGTGATCGAGCGCAGGTGGTAGACGGCGTGCAGCTCGCGACCCTTGTCGTGCGGGTAGTGGACGCCACTGACGCCCGTGCACAGCTCGAAGCGCAGGGCGGGGTCGTCGCGCAGGGTGCGGGCGACGCGGACCAGGTGCTCGCGCTCGATGTGGAAGGTGATCTCGCCGCGGTCGACGACCGTCTTCTCGATGGCGTTGCCGGGGAGCAGTCCCTGCTCCTCCAGGGCGCCCTCCAGCTCGTCGGCGACCTCGTCGAACCAGCCGCCGTAGGGCCGGGCCGCGGGTCCGGGGAGGCGGACCGAGCGGACCAGTCCGCCGTAGCCGGAGGTGTCGCCGCCGTTGTCGGCGCCGAACATGCCGCGCTGGACGCGGATCTCCTCGCCGCCCTGGCCGCGCTGGCCGGGGAGGTTGGAGGCGGCGAGGTCCTTCTCGGGGTTCACCCCGTCCGCGGACCCGCCCGCGCCGTTGGTGCCGTTCGCGTCGCTCACCGCAGCAGCCCCTTCATCTCGATCGTGGGCAGGGCCTTGAGCGCCGCCTCCTCCGCCTCGCGGGCCGCTTCCTCGGCGTTCACGCCGAGCTTGGAGGACTGGATCTTCTGGTGGAGCTTGAGGATCGCGTCCATCAGCATCTCGGGCCGGGGCGGGCAGCCGGGCAGATAGATGTCGACCGGGACGATGTGGTCGACGCCCTGGACGATCGCGTAGTTGTTGAACATGCCGCCCGAGGAGGCGCAGACGCCCATGGAGATCACCCACTTCGGGGCCGGCATCTGGTCGTAGACCTGCCTGAGCACCGGCGCCATCTTCTGGCTGACCCGGCCGGCGACGATCATCAGGTCCGCCTGGCGCGGCGAGCCGCGGAAGACCTCCATGCCGAAGCGCGCGAGGTCGTAGCGTCCGGCGCCGGTGGTCATCATCTCGATGGCGCAGCAGGCCAGGCCGAACGTGGCCGGGAAGACGGACGCCTTGCGCACCCAGCCCGCGGCCTGCTCGACGGTGGTGAGCAGGAAGCCGCTCGGCAGCTTTTCTTCGAGTCCCATGTCTCTAAAGGCCCCTCAGTCCCATTCCAGGCCGCCGCGCCGCCATACGTACGCGTACGCGACGAAGACGGTGAGCACGAAGAGCAGCATCTCCACGAGCCCGAAAACACCCAGGGCGTCGAAGGTGACGGCCCAGGGGTAGAGGAAGACGATCTCGATGTCGAAGACGATGAAGAGCATCGCCGTCAGGTAGTACTTGATGGGGAAGCGCCCGCCGCCGGCCGGCGTGGGGGTCGGCTCGATGCCGCACTCGTAGGCCTCGAGTTTGGCCCGGTTGTACCGCTTCGGACCGATCAGCGTGGCCATGACCACGGAGAAGATCGCAAAGCCTGCCCCGAGGGCTCCCAGTACGAGGATGGGCGCATACGCGTTCACCGCTCCTCGCTCCTCTCAGTCGGCGCTGACTGCTGGCGGTTGCACTGGGCTCACGTCCGCCCCACCGGCCCCTCGCACCACGCCCGTTCCGGGCGAAGATCGAGAACATGTGAAGCAGGTCACAAGCCCAACTGCCTCGCATCTTATGCCTGCCGCTCTGTGATCTGCGACACGGGGTATTACACAAGCTTTGTGATCTCCACCACCTGACGAAGGATCATGAAGTCGGATGATGGGTGATCTTCGTACGCGAAGCGTTCAGCTGATCACCAGAAGTGACATTTTCGCTCGTCATCGCAGGCCAGAGGGGGCGTCTCCATATCAAGAGAGTTCCGTTGCATGCAAATTGGTGTTGGGCGGTGCCTCCTGATAGAGAGCCGCGTTCACACGTCAGGGGGAGGTTCGGGGCGCGATGTGGACGGGGTGCGGACGCGTGCACGCGTTCACGAACTGCCGGGCGCGCGAGACGCAGTCCTCCGGGGGACCGTTCCGTGACCTCCGCCACATCCATGAGAGTCGTCTGAGAACGGGGCTTGGCCATCCACCCCAACCGATGGTAGGCGCGGGGCAATTCGGACTTAATGATCAAAGACCGTGATCAAGGGCTTGATCGCGTGGGTCCGCAATGTCCGTTACGGCGTCAATAAAGAGCGACACGCCCGGGTTTTCTGGCCTCGATTGAGTAACTGTGGCGCACCACACGTTTCTTGAAGATATGAAGGAGCCCCTGGTACCGGTTGTTCCCATGTCCCACACCGCTCACATACGCAGCCACCGGAAGCCCCGCCGCAGCGCGTCCACCATCGCGATGCGGGCGGGAGTTGCCGGTGGCGTTCTCGGCACCCTGGCAGTAGCCGGGGCGGCCGGCTCGGCGAACGCCGCCGAGCCCGTGACGCAGACCCTCGAACTGCCCACCCTGACGGCCGACCTGGCCGCTCAGGTCGCCCAGTCCGCTGACGCCACGCAGCAGGCCGCCGCCAACTACCAGCTGCAGGCCGAGCGTGACGCGGCCGCCGCAAATGCCGCCAAGCAGGCCAAGTCGGACCTGGCGGACGCGAAGCAGAAGGCGGCGGAGGCCAAGAAGAAGGCCCAGGAGGCCGCCCGGAAGGCCGCCGCGGCGCGCGCCTCGCGCAACGCGGAGCGGACGACGCTCTCCACCACGGCGGGCACCGACGTCTCGACCTCCACGTCCACCAGCACGTCCACGGCCACCGGTTCGGCCGCCGCCGTCGTGAACTTCGTGAAGGCGCAGATCGGCAAGGCGTACGTCTCCGGCGCCACCGGTCCCTCGGCCTACGACTGCTCCGGTCTGGTGCAGACGGCCTTCAAGCAGGTGGGCATCAGCCTGCCGCGCGTCTCCCAGGACCAGTCGACCGCCGGCACCCAGGTCTCGCTGAGCAACCTGCAGCCGGGCGACATCCTGTACTGGGGCAGCGCCGGCAGCGCGTACCACGTGGCGGTGTACGTGGGCGACGGCATGTTCGTCGGCGCGCAGAACCCGTCCAGCGGCGTCGGGGAGCACCCGCTGTCGTACGACCCGCCGACCGGCGCCGTGCGGGTGCTCTGAGCATCCGGGACGCCGTCTCACGCACGTAGGGCCGCAGCCGCTCGGGGGCAGCGGCCCTTCGGCGTACCCGCGCCGCCCTCACCGAGGGGCGCCCGCGGCGCGTCCCGGCCGGTTCCGGCACCTCCCGGCCGGTTCCGGCGGGTCCCACGTGTCCGGCGTGCCCCTGTGACGGCCGGGCCCGTTCTGTTGTCATGAGACCCACATCCTCACGACGCAGGGAGACACAGCGATGCCGAGCGTGTTCGTCCAGGGCGCCCCCGCCGACCACTACCCCCGCCACGCCCCCGAGGCCGGACGCGGCGCGGTGCGCCGCATCACCGAGGTCGGCGAGGAGGTCCTGCACCGGCCCTGCCGGGACGTGACCGAGTTCGGGCCCGATCTCGCCGCACTGATCGACGACATGTTCCGCACCATGTACGTGGCCGAGGGCGCGGGACTGGCGGCCAATCAGGTGGGGGTGGATCTGCGGTTGTTCGTGTACGACTGCCCCGACGACGACGGTGTCCGTCATGTCGGGCATATCGTCAATCCGGTGCTGGAGGCCGCCTCCGCCGGGCGGCGGCTGATCGACGAGGGCGAGGGGTGCCTGTCCGTGCCGGGTGCCGTGATGAGCGTGGCGCGGCCGGAACGCGCCGTGGTGCGCGGGCAGGACAGGGACGGCAGCCCGCTGTTGATCGAGGGCACGGGGTACTTCGCGCGCTGCCTGGTCCACGAGACCGACCACACCGAGGGCCACATCTACCTGGACCGGCTCTCGAAACGGGAGAAGAAGGACGCGCTGCGGCAGATGGCGGACCGGCGGGACGAGGTGTTCGCACGCCGGGCCGCCAGGGCCGAGCAGCTGAGCCGGGCCTAGGGCCCGCAAAGGCTCTCGCGGGGCCCCGCGAGGGCCCCGCGACAGCTCAGGCCTTCGGGGCCACCCTGCTCAGGCCGTTGATGATGCGGTCCATGGCGTCGCCGCCGGTGGGGTCGGTGAGGTTCGCCAGCAGCTTGAGGGTGAACTTCATCAGCATCGGGTGGGTGAGGCCGCGCTGGGCGGCGATCTGCATGACCTTCGGGTTGCCGATGAGCTTCACGAAGGCGCGGCCCAGGCTGTAGTAGCCGCCGTAGGTGTCCTTGAGGACGCGCGGGTAGCGCTGGAGGGCGATCTCGCGCTGGGCGGGCGTGGCCCGCGCGTGGGCCTGGACGATGACGTCGGCGGCGAGCTGGCCGGACTCCATGGCGTAGGCGATGCCCTCGCCGTTGAAGGGGTTCACCAGGCCGCCGGCGTCGCCGACGAGCAGCAGGCCCTTGGTGTAGTGGGGCTGGCGGTTGAAGGCCATGGGCAGGGCGGCGCCGCGGATCGGGCCGGTCATGTTCTCGGGGGTGTACCCCCAGTCCTCGGGCATGGAGGCGCACCAGGCCTTGAGGATCTCGCGCCAGTCGAGCTCCTTGAAGGCGGCCGAGGTGTTGAGCACGCCGAGGCCGACGTTGGAGGTGCCGTCGCCCATGCCGAAGATCCAGCCGTAGCCGGGCAGCAGGCGGTCCTCGGCGCCGCGGCGGTCCCACAGCTCCAGCCAGGACTCCAGGTAGTCGTCCTCGTGCCGGGGGCTCTCGAAGTACGTGCGGACCGCGACGCCCATCGGACGGTCCTCGCGGCGGTGCAGGCCCATCGCGAGGGACAGCCGGGTGGAGTTGCCGTCGGCGGCGACGACGAGCGGCGCGTGGAAGGTGACCTCGCGCTTCTCCTCGCCGAGCTTCGCGGTCACGCCGGTGATGCGGCCGGTGCGGTCGTCGACGACGGGGCCGGAGACGTTGCAGCGCTCGTACAGCCGGGCGCCGGCCTTCTGGGCGTTGCGGGCGAGCTGCTCGTCGAAGTCGTCGCGCTTGCGGACGAGGCCGTAGTTCGGGAAGGAGGCGAGATCGGGCCAGTCGAGCTGGAGGCGGACGCCCCCGCCGATGATCCGCAGGCCCTTGTTGCGCAGCCAGCCGGCTTCCTCGGAGATGTCGATGCCCATCGCCACGAGCTGCTTGACCGCGCGCGGGGTCAGGCCGTCGCCGCAGACCTTCTCCCGCGGGAACTCGGTCTTCTCCAGCAGCAGGACGTCGAGTCCGGCCTTGGCCAGGTGGTAAGCGGTGGTGGAGCCGGCTGGCCCCGCGCCCACGACGATCACATCGGCGCTGTTGTCGGAGAGGGGCTCGGTCACGGCGGGATCTCCCCCAGGTTCGAAATCTGCGTGCCGACCGGCACTGGACACGGGCAGTCTATTCAGCAGAATTGATCACCCGGCTGAAGGGCTGCCCCGTGAACCGAGCTCTCCCCGCAGTACGGCTGCGTGTGCCCACCGACGAGGACGCGTTCGCCTGGCACCGGGTCTTCGCGGACCCCGAGGTCATGGAGTTCCACGGCGGCCGCGCGGCCGAACTCTCGGTGTACGAGGAGCTGACCGCGCGGCAGCGCCGGCACGATGCGGAGCGGGGGTTCTGCCTGTGGTCGGTGCTGGACGGCTCGGGGGACGTCGTCGGCTTCACCGGCGCGCAGCCGTGGCCGCACGCGTGGGGTCCGGCGGGCGAGATCGAGATCGGCTGGCGGCTCGGCCGGGCGCACTGGGGCCTGGGATACGCCTCGGCGGCGGCCGAGGAGACCCTCGGCCGGCTGCGGAAGGCGGGGGTGCCGCACGTGGTGGCGATGGTCGACGCGCGCAACGCCCGCTCCATCGCGGTCACCCGGCGTCTCGGCATGCGGCTCGTGGAGCAGTTCACGACCCCGGCCTCGGAGCGGGAGGGGCACTGCTACCGGCTCGACCTGTGACCGGAACCTACGATCACCATTTTGGTGACTGAAAGTGACCAAGTGTTACAGATAGCCACCTGACGCTTCCGGGTGGCACCGCCACGGAGTTACCCTGCCAGTACCGCTGGGGGTGACATCTTGCGTATAACACCCAAATCACCTGAGACGCGCGTTCCTCGTCTGGTCGGTCTCATGGCCATGGACGCGCGCGAAACGGCCCGGGCGCGGGGCCTGTTCCTCAACGCGCCGGACCGCCCCGACTTCGCGCACACGGTCGTCGACTACGTCGTACGCCAGTATCCGCAGCCCGGCGCCGAGGTGCCGCCGGACTCGATGGTCTACGTGTGGTTCGACTTCGGTGAGGGCGAGGGCGGCGGAGGCGTGCGCGAGCCACGCATCCCACGGCCGCCCTCCGGAGGGGTCCAGCGGGAGCTCGGCGAGCCCGGGGACGCCTTCGAGATGATCAACCGCTGAGCGCGCCGCCGCGCCGCCTGCGGCCCGGCGGGGTTCAGCTCTCCTTGAAGCCCCGGTGCAGCGCGACCACGCCGCCGGTCAGGTTGCGCCAGGCCGGCTTCGACCAGCCCGCCTTGCGCAGCCGTTCGGCGAGGCCGGGCTGGTCGGGCCAGGCCCGGATGGACTCGGCGAGGTAGACGTACGCGTCCGGGTTCGAGGACACCGCGCGCGCGACCGGCGGCAGCGCGCGCATCAGGTACTCGGTGTAGACGGTGCGGAAGGGCGCCCAGGTCGGGTGCGAGAACTCGCAGATCACCACGCGGCCGCCGGGTCGGGTCACCCGGTACATCTCGCGCAGGGCCGCGTCGGTGTCCTGCACGTTGCGCAGCCCGAAGGAGATGGTGACGGCGTCGAAGGTGTCGTCACGGAACGGCAGCCGCGTCGCGTCGCCCGCCGTGAACGGCAGCCAGGTGTTGCGCTTCTTGCCGACCTGGAGCATCCCGAGGGAGAAGTCACAGGGCACCACGTACGCGCCCGCCTGCGCGAAGGGCAGCGAGGAGGTCGCGGTGCCGGCCGCGAGGTCGAGGATCTTCTGCGCGGGGCGCGCGTCGACCGCCTTCGCCACCTCCTTGCGCCAGCGCCGGTCCTGGCCGAGCGACAGCACGTCGTTGGTCAGGTCGTACCGTTCCGCCACGTCGTCGAACATCGAGGCGACTTCGTGCGGCTGCTTGTTCAGGGAAGCGCGGGTCACCCGCCCATTGTTGCAGCACGGTCCCACGGGACCAGTCGCGGCTTCTTCCTGGCCTGCTGGAGTCCGCGAACAGGTACGACGTCCAGGTCGCCACGGTCGACCTCATGACCATGAACCACGGCGAGTCCTACGACGGGGACATGGGCGACTACGCCGTCACCGCTGCCCGGGCCGCGCACGCCCAGCTCAAGAAGGTGTTCGGTCTGGTTCGGGGGCCTTCGCGCGGGCGCTGTCGGGCTGAGCCGGGGTCAGCGGGCGCGGTAGACCAGCCGTCCGCCGATCACGGTCGCCACGCAGGTCCCGGCGCCGCGCCGGACCAGTTCGGCACGGTCGCCGACGTCGAACACGGCGAACCGGGCCGGGCCGCCCGGCACCAGGCCGGGCAGCAGGATCAGCGGTGCCGGGGACAACGCCGCCGGGCCGGGCAGCCGGTCCGGCCGCCGTCCCACCGCGAGGCCCGCCCTGCGCACCGCGTCGAGCGCGGCCCGCGACCGCAGTTCCCCGGCCACCGCCACCGTGCCGTGCGCCAGCATCCGCTGCACCCCGCGCCGCGCGCTCGCGCCGAGGCGCGCGGGATCGGCGCGGAAGATCTCCCGCGCCCGCTCCCCGCCGATGGGCTCGGTGCCGAGCGCGTCGGCCTCGCGCGGGTCGGGGTGGTAGGTGGCTTCCAGCAGCTCCGGGCCGTACGGGTTCAGCAGGCCCGGGGTCAGGATCCCGGGCCAGCGCCGCACCCGGGCCCCGGGGTGGCCGTCGGCCAGTTCCTGGAACGGGCCGACGGCGGCGACGGACGCGCCGTCGGCCAGCACCGCCGCGTCGGGCGACTGCTCGGCGACGTGAAGGGTCAGCACAAGAGGCCCGATTCGCTCTAGTTGGAGGCCAGCAGCTTCAGCTCGGGGTGGGCGGTGCCGCCCTCGATCGCCGTGGAGGAGATGTGGGAGACCACCCGGTCGTCGACCGGGTCGTTCGCCGGGTCGTCGTGCACCACCAGGTGCTCGTAGGTCGTGGCGCGCTGCGCCGGGACGCGGCCCGCCTTGCGGATGAGGTCGATGATCTCGAGCCGGTTGGAGCGGTGCTTGGCGCCGGCCGAGGAGACCACGTTCTCCTCCAGCATGATCGAGCCGAGGTCGTCCGCGCCGTAGTGCAGGGAGAGCTGGCCGACCTCCTTGCCGGTGGTCAGCCACGAGCCCTGGATGTGCTGGACGTTGTCGAGGAAGAGGCGGGCGATCGCGATCATCCGCAGGTACTCGAAGAGGGTCGCCTGGGTGCGGCCCTTCAGGTGGTTGTTCTCGGGCTGGTAGGTGTACGGGATGAAGGCGCGGAAGCCGCCCGTGCGGTCCTGCACGTCCCGGATCATGCGCAGGTGCTCGATGCGCTCGGCGTTCGTCTCGCCCGTGCCCATCAGCATGGTGGACGTCGACTCCACGCCCAGCCCGTGCGCCGTCTCCATGATCTCCAGCCAGCGCTCGCCGCTCTCCTTCAGCGGGGCGATGGCCTTGCGCGGCCGCTCCGGGAGGAGTTCGGCGCCGGCGCCGGCGAAGGAGTCCAGGCCCGCCTCGTGGATGCGGGTGATGGCCTCTTCCACCGAGACGCCGCTGATCCGGGCCATGTGCTCGACCTCGGAGGCGCCCAGCGAGTGGATCACGAGCTGCGGGAAGGCGTCCTTGATGGCCTTGAAGTGCGACTCGTAGTACTCGACGCCGTAGTCCGGGTGGTGACCGCCCTGGAACATGATCTGGGTGCCGCCCAGTTCGACCGTCTCGGCGCAGCGGCGCAGGATGTCGTCGAGGTCGCGGGTCCAGCCCTTGGCGGTGTCCTTGGGGGCCGCGTAGAACGCGCAGAACTTGCACGCCGTGACGCACACGTTCGTGTAGTTGATGTTGCGCTCGATGATGTACGTCGCGATGTGCTCGATGCCGGCGTACTTGCGGCGGCGTACGGCGTCAGCGGCGGCGCCCAGCGCGTGCAGGGGCGCGTCGCGGTAGAGGACCAGCGCTTCCTCGGGTGTGATGCGTCCGCCCCCTGCCGCTCGGTCGAGTACGGCTGTGACATCAACGGAAGCGAGGTCGGCCTTCTCGGTCACCGGGCGTCCCTTTCGTCAAGGGTTGTGGACGGACCGAACCAGCCTACGCCAGCCCCTTCGTCCGCCCGCCGTCAGGCCGCGTACGCGCCGATCAGCAGGCCCGCGACGGCTCCGGCGAGGAGGAACGGCCCGAACGGGATCGCCGTCTTGCGGTCCGCCCGCCGGGCGAGGACCAGTGCGCCGCCGTAGAGCGCGCCGAGCGCGAAGCCGGCGAAGGTGCCGAGCAGGACGGTCGGCCAGCCGTACCAGCCGAGGACGGCGCCCGCGCCGAGGGCCAGCTTCACGTCGCCGAAGCCCATGCCCGCCGAGTTGACGAGGAACAGCACGAAGTAGCCGCCGCCGAGCGCGAGGGCGCCGTACAGCGCGGTGGGCCAGTGCCCGGCGTGCTCGGGCAGCAGCGCGGCCAGCCCGAGCAGCGCGAGCGCGGCGGCCGCGAGCGGCAGGGTCAGCGGGTCGGGCAACCGCCGGACCCGCAGGTCCACGGCGGCCAGCAGCACCCACACCGGGGTGAGCAGCAGCCAGACGGCCAGCTCGGGCCGGGTGCCGGTGGCCGCGGCGAGCGCCGCGCAGACCACGGCGGTGGCGACGGCGAGCCGGGCGGCGGAGGGTGTCACCGGTCGCGGTGCGGGGCCGCACTCCCCGCACACCGCCCGGCCGAGCCAGCCGTGTACGGGGTGGCCCGCCGGGCACCGGTCCCGCCAGGGCTCCTCGTCCGGGGCGGCGAAGCGGTAGGCGGCCCGCGGGAGCAGGGCGCCCGCCGCCGAGCCCCACAGCACGGCGACGAGGACCAGCACGCCGGTGCTCGCCTCGGCTGCGCCGGTCAGCGCGGTGCTGATCAGTGCGGTGCTCGGTGCGGTGCTCATGGGCCCGGGATCAGCCCGCCTTCGACATGCGGGCGACCGGATTGCCCTCGGCCGCGCTGTCCGAGGTGTACTTCAGGTCGTCGCCCACCGGCGTCAACCGCACCGGGTGAGGAGTGGGGTTGCAGCCCGCGTGGTTGTCCGGCGCGCCCGTCGAGGTCGCCTCGATGCCCGTGTCCGTCACCTTCTTCAGGGTGAGGATGTCGGTGCAGACGCCGCCGAGCTGGTCGGTCTGTTGGAGCCGTCCCAGTTCCTGGCCGGGTCCCGCCCGGTGGACGGTGAGCCGGAAGGTGCCCATGGGCAGGCTGCCGCCGAGCCCGGTGGCCTCGCCCTCCCAGGTGCCGATGTAGCGCGCGGGGACGGCGCCGCCCGAAGGGCCTCCGCGGCTGCGGCTGGGGGACGGCGTCTGGGCTCCCTGGGTGCCACCCGGCTCCCGGGTCTGGCCGTCGGCGGGCTGCGACGACGAGTGGGAGGCGGAGGGTGCGCTGCCCGCCGAGTCGTGGTCACCGCGGGCCCACGGCTGCAGCAGCGCCCCGAGTCCCACGGTCACCGCGGCCAGGGCGCCGGCCACGGCCAGCGCGACGGTGCAGCTCACCCGCCGTCCGCGCCCGAACTCCCCCGGCGCCGAGGCGGCCGCGACGCTGACGGTGACCTTGCCGGGCCCGGGCACCGCGTCCCGCGGCCCGGGCACCACGGTCGGCTCCCCGCCCGCGGGGCCCGTCCCCGGGGAGGGAGCTCCGGCCGGCGGCGGCGTCATCAGCGGAGCCGGCCCGAACACCCCGTCCGCCCCGGACTCGCCCGGACCGCCTCCCGGCCGCCCGCCGTCCGGCACCGGCCCGGCGGGCCCACCCACCGAGGGGCTCTCCACAGCGGAGCCGCCCCCGGCGAACCCGGAGTTCGCGGCTCCGCTCTCGGCAAGGTCGCCCACCGCGGCCCCGCCCTTGGCGAAGCCGGGGACTGCGGCCCCGCCGTCGGAGTGGCCGACCACCGAGAACTCGCCCCCGGACAGACCGGGCACCGCGGCGCCGGCCGCCGAAGCGCCTGCGTTCGAGGCGCCGCCCATCGAAGGCCCAGCCCCCGGGAACCCGCCCGCCGAAGTGCCTGCCCCCGGCGGCGTCACCCCCGCGGCCCCTCCCGCCGGCAAGCCCCCCGCCAGGGAGCCGCCCCCCGGGAACCCGGCCGCCGAAGCACCCGCCCCCGGCGGCGTCACCCCCGCAGCCCCACCCGCCGGGGAGCCGCCTGCCAGCACACCGTCCGCCGGCGCCCCCGTCGGGTAAGTCCCGGTGATCGAGGGGCTGCTGAAGCGGACCGGGCCCGATGGGATCGGGTCCGTCGTGTCGAGGTTGAGGAGGTGTACGGCGCCGCGGCTGACCTGTTCCACCAGGGGGCCCGGGAGCCAGCCGCTGGCGACCAGCCGGGCGGCGCCCTCGGGGGCGAGCCGGCGGGCCAGCTCCGCGGGGGCCGGGCGGGCCGCCGGGTCCTTCGCCAGGCAGGCGGCCGCAGCCTGGCGCAACTCGCCGGTCAGCGACCCCAGTTCCGGTTCCTCGTGGACCACCTTGTAGAGCAGCGCCGCCGAGGAGTCGCCGGGGAAGGGGGGCTCGCCGGTCGCCGCGTAGGCCAGCACCGCGCCGAGCGAGAAGACGTCGGCCGCGCCGGTGACCCCCTTGCCGAGGATCTGTTCGGGGGCCATGTAGCCGGGGGAGCCGACCGAGACGCCGGTCGCGGTCAGGGACGCCGTGCCGGCGGTGGCCCGCGCGATGCCGAAGTCGATGAGGAGCGGGCCGTCCAGGGTCAGCAGCACGTTGGAGGGCTTCACGTCCCGGTGGACCAGGCCCAGTTCGTGCACCGCCGCCAGGGCCTCGGCGAGGCCGGCGCCCAGGGCCCGTACGGTGTGCGCGGGCAGCGCGCCGCCCTCGGTGACGGCAGCGGCGAGGGAGGGACCGGCCGCGTAGGCGGTGGCGACCCAGGGCACGGCGGCCTCGGGGTCGGCGTCGAGGACGGACGCCGTCCAGGCGCCGCCGACCCGGCGGGCGGCCTCCACCTCACGTCGGAAGCGGGCCCGGAACTCCTCGTCGAGCGCGAAGTGCGGGTGCACGATCTTCACGGCGACCGTGCGGCCGCCCGCGCTGCGGCCCAGGTAGACCCGGCCCATGCCGCCGGAGCCGAGCCGGCCGAGCAGCCGGTAGGGCCCGACGGCGGCCGGTTCGTCGGCTCCGAGCGGCTGCATGGCGTCCACCTCTCCCCCGTAACGCCTTTGCGCAACGCCTCACTGCTGTCCGCAGCGTAGTGCCGCGGGGTTCACGGCTGCAGCAGGTCCACCCGTACGTCCCCCGGGAAGCCGGCCGTCGGGCCGACCCGGCGGGCGAACTCCGCGACCGCCTCCAGCTGCGGCCCGCCGAAGCTGAAGTCGAGGGTGGTGAAGTACTGCTCCAGGGTGGCCTCGTCGAAGGACTCCCAGCGGGCGGCCTGCTCGGCGACCTTGCCGACCTCCTCGAGGGAGAGGTTGCGGGAGGCGAGGAAGGCCTCGTGGACCTTGCGGGTGATGAACGGCTCGCGCTCCGCGTAGTCGCGCCGGGCCGCCCAGACCGCGAAGACGAACGGCAGGCCCGTCCACTCCTTCCACAGCGCGCCCAGGTCGTGGACGGCGAGCCCGTAGCGGGGTCCGTCGATCAGGTTGGCGCGCAGGGCGGCGTCGCCGATGAGGACGGCGGCGTCCGCCTCCTGCATCATCAGGCTGAGGTCGGGCGGGCAGGTGTAGTAGTCGGGCCGCACGCCGAACCGCTCGGCCAGCAGGAGCTGGGCCAGCCGGACCGAGGTCCGGGAGGTCGAGCCGAGGGCGACCCGGGCGCCGTCCAGCCGGTCGAGGGGCACCTGCGAGACGATCACGCACGACATCACGTCGCCGTCGCAGCCGACGGCGATGTCCGGGAAGGCGACGAGGTCGTCGGCGTTGCGCAGGAACTCCACGAGGGTGACCGGACCGATGTCCAGGTCGCCGCGCACGAGCTGCTCGCTGAGCTTCTCCGGGGTGTCCTTCGTCAGCTCGAAGTCGAGGAGCGTGCCGGTTCTCGCGAGCCCCCAGTAGAGGGGCAGGCAGTTCAGGAACTGGATGTGGCCGACGCGCGGCCGGGTGCGAGAATTGTCCACATCGCGAGACTAGACCCCGTCCTGTACGGTGCTCAGACCGACCCCACCGTCAGCACATCCACCCGAGGGTTCAAACCTTCGGGTGAAGTGATCTTGACCTCTATTGCATTCGGCTGCCCACATGCTAGGCTCGCCGCAAGTTGCAGTTTGGTTTCCCTTGCAGTACAGAGCCTGCGGAGCATGTGACCGCGGGCTCTCGTCGTTTTCAGACGAATGCAGTTGTGCAGCACCGTTTCGCACGTGCAGGTTCTGGAGCAGGGCAACCCTTTTGGGCCCAAGGAGGGCTTATGGCTACCGGAACCGTTAAGTGGTTCAACGCCGAAAAGGGCTTTGGCTTCATCGCCCAGGAGGGCGGCGGCCCCGACGTCTTCGTTCACTACTCCGCGATCAACGCCACCGGCTTCCGCTCCCTCGAGGAGAACCAGCAGGTGAGCTTCGACGTGACGCAGGGCCCGAAGGGCCCGCAGGCGGAGAACGTCACCCCCGTCTGATCACTGCCTGATCGCAGAACCTGAGTGCAGTACCCAAGGAGCCCCGCGCCGTACGGCGACGGGGCTCCTGCCTTTTCCGGGCCGTCGTCCCGGTGAATTCCCGGCGAATTCTCCGGGTGCGCCATCGTGGACAATCGCCGGCGTCGAGTTTCCCTTCTCCGCCGTCCGTTCGCCACGGTGCGCTGTCACAGCCGGCCACTACGGTCGCTGTCCATGACTGACGCCCACCCCCCTTCCGGCCCGCCCGCCCATGACTTCATCGCCGCCACCCGCGTCTTCTGGGACACCGTCGCCGACGACTACGCCGACCGCTTCCGGGACGAGTTCGTGGGCCGGCCCCTGGAGCTGGCTCTGCTCGCCACGTACGCCGAACTCGTCGGTCCCGGCGGCCGGGTGGCCGACCTCGGCTGCGGTCCCGGGCGGGTGACGGGACGCCTCGCCGCGCTCGGCCTGGACGTGTTCGGGCTCGACCTGTCGGAGTCCATGCTCGCGATCGCCCGGCGCGAGAACCCGGGGCTGCGCTTCGAGCTCGGCTCCATGCTGGAGCTCGACCTCCCGGACGGCGCGCTGTCCGGGGTCGTCTCCTGGTACTCCAGCATCCACACCCCCGCCGAGCGACTGCCCGCGCTCTTCGCCGAGTTCCACCGGGTGCTGGCGCCCGGCGGCCACCTCCTGCTCGGGTTCCAGGCCGGGGACCACACCCGCCGCCACGACCGGCCCTGGGGTCACCCGGTGGTGCTGGACTTCCACCGGCGCCGCCCCGAGCACGTCGCGGAGCTGCTCACGGACGCCGGTTTCGGCGTCCTCTCCCGGACCGTGCGCGAACCCTCGGAATCCCTCGGTGAGCAGGTGGCCCAGGCCTTCCTGTTCGCCCGGAGACCCCGCCCCGAGGAGGCCCAGAACCAGTTGAAACCAGGAGTACCGGGAGCCTGACCCGGGCCGGGAACCGGCGGGGACGGCATGGGGATCGCCTCCCAAGAGCATCGGTGACGGCGCTGGGGAGAGGCCCGGCGACCGGATCACGAGTCCGTCTCTTCCTGGGGGTTTCACCTATGCGCACCATCACACTGCGTACGAAGACGGTTCTGGCCACGCTCGCCGGCGCAGGAGTCCTGACGCTCGGCACCGCGGCGGCCGTCCCGGCGACCGGTGTGCAGGACGCCCTGGTGCACATCGCCTCGGGAGCGACGGGAAGCCACTCGCACTCCGTGTCCTTCCTGGCGGACGACCGGGAGCCCACGCTGATCCACGCCTGATCCCGCGGCCGCTCGCACGGCACGCGCACGACGTCGACGGCACCGGCCTGGCACCCGCCCGGTCGGTGCCGTTGCGCACCGGGACCGGACCGGTACCGAATCTGATCGGCCTGGACCGGTATCGACCCGGACCGGGCCGGCCTGGGCCGAGCCGCACCGGGCCGATACCGTCGGCGCGCGGCAGGACCGCGGACGGACGGCGGCGGCACCCGGCGTCACAGGCGGCGGCCCTCCGGGGTCACCCCCATCGCGTCGTACATCTTGTCCGCCGCCGACTGGTGGCGCGACGCCGTCGATTCGTCGCCCAGCGCCTGCGCCGCCTCGGCCATGCCGTGCAGGGCGCGGGCCGTCTCGAAGCGGTAGCCGAGCCGTGAGGCCAGCTCGTGGGCGTGCCGGTGGAGTTCCATCGCCCGGGCAGGGGCGCCGCCGCGCAGGTGGACCAGACCGACCACGTTGACCACGGCCGCCTGGCGCAGCACCGTGCCCTCCGCGGAGACCAGGTCGAGGGCGCGCTCGGCGTGTTCGGCGGCCGCGTCCCGCTCGCCGAGGCGCTGGCAGATCCGGGCCCAGTGCGCCAGCACGAAGGCGACGTTGCCGGGCTGTCGGGAGTCGTCGCACAGTTCGAGGGCCTGGGAGAGGCAGGCGCGCGCCCGCTCGTCCTCCCCGGTGCCGAGGTGGGCCAGCGCCAGGTAGGTCAGTGAGTGGATCTCGTTGCCGCGCTCGCCGATGCGCCGGTTCAGTTCGGTGGCCCGGGCCGCGTACCGGGCGCCCTCGGCGTAGTGCCCCGCCCAGGTCTGCACGGTGCTGAGGTTGGCCAGCGCCTGGGCCTCCATCCGGACCGCGCCCAGTTCCTCGTGCAGGGCGATGCCCTGGGCGAGGTAGGTGCGGGCCGCGTCGAAGTTGCCGAGCGCGCCGTGCAGCAGGCCGAGCACGTCGAGGCAGCTCGCCTCGGTGCGCCGGTCGTGTCCTGCGGCCACCTCAAGGCCCTCCTGGGCGGTGGTGATGCCGTCCTGGAAGTCGCCGAGCCACCAGTGGGCCACGGCCAGGTTGGACAGGCTCAGGCTCAGCAGCCCCGGGTCGTCGAGCTGCCGGCAGGCGGTGACCGCGATCCGGTTGACGACCCGGAACTCCTCGTAGTGGCCGCGCAGATGGAGGTAGAACAGCACGTTGCGGGCGAGCAGGGCGGCCGTGCTGTGCAGCCGCTGCGCGCCGGCCTGCGCGACGACAGCGAGCAGCGCCTCGTGCTCCCGGTCGAACCAGCGCAGCGCCTGGTCCCGGCCCTCGATCCGGGGCAGCTCGGGTGTGCCCTCGGCCGGTGGCTCGCCGAACCGGTTGCGGCCGGGGAAGAGCACGTCGCAGGAGCGGTCGGTGGCGAGCATGTAGTACACGACCAGCCGCTCGACCGCGCCCTCCTCGTCGTCCTGCGCCTCCCGCACGCTCATCGCGTACGTCCGCACCAGGTCGTGGAATCCGTACAGGCCCGCCTCGTGCTGCTCCAGCAGGTGCGCGTCGAGCAGGTGCTCCAGGACGTCCTCGGCGTCGTGGACGTCGGTGCCGAGCAGCGCGGCGGCCGAGTGGACGTCGATGGCGCTGCCCGGGTGCAGTCCGAGCAGCCGGAACGCGACGCGCCGGTCCGCCTCCATCGCCTGGTACGACAGCCGGAGCGTGGCCTCGACGCTGCGTTCGCCGGCGCTCAGTTCGCGCAGCCGCCGGGTCTCGTCGGCGAGCCGGTCGACCAGGTACCGGACGGTCCAGCGGGGCCGGTTGCGCAGCCGGGCGGTGGTGATGCGCAGGGCGAGGGGCAGGCCGCAGCACAGCCGGGCCAGTTCGCCGACGGCGTCGGGCTCGGCGGCGGTGCGCTGGGTGCCGAGCATGCGGGTGAGCAGCGTGGTGCTGTCGTCGGCCGAGAGCAGGCCGAGGGAGAGCCATTCGGCACCGTCGAGTTCGAGCATGCGGACCCGGCTGGTGAGGATGGCCAGGCAATCCTCGGAGGCGGGCAGCAGGGGGCGCACCTGGGCGGCGTCGGCGGCGTTGTCGAGCAGGAGCAGCATCTTGCGCTGGGCGGAAACGGTTCGCCACAGGAGGGTGCGGCGCTCCAGGTCGTCCGGGATCCGGTCGTCCGGGATGCCGACGGTGCGCAGCAGGGAGTGCAGGACGGCGCCCGGTTCCTGGGCCTTCTCGCCCGGGCTGAACCCTCGCAGGTCGACGAAGAGCTGACCGTCCGGGTAGTCCGCGGCGAGCAGGTGGGCCGCGTGCACGGCGAGCGCGGTCTTGCCGCTGCCGCCCATGCCGTCCACGCCGACGATCCGGGTGCCCTGCCCGGCCGGGTCCTGGCCCACCTCGAGCAGCCGGGCCAGTTCCTCGTCCCGGCCGGTGAAGTCCGGCAGGTCGTAGGGCAGGGTGCAGGGCGCGGGCTCGGACCGGTCCGGCTGGGTGAGCGGGGCGGGGACGAGGAGGGCGGCACGGTCGGACACGGACTGCGGGACGCGGGGTGCCACCTCGGGGCTGTCGCGCAGGATGGCTTCGTACAGCCGGGTCAGCTCGGCGCCCGGGTCGATGCCGAGCTCCTCGACGAGCAGTTCACGCACCCGGCCGAACTCCTCCAGGGCGTCCGCCTGCCGGCCCGCCCGGTACAGGGCGAGCATCAGCCGTCCGCGCAGGGTCTCCCGCAGCGGGTGGGCGTTGACCAACTCGCGTAGAGGGCCGATGAGCTGGCCCGACTCCCCCAATTCCAGCTGGAGTTCGAAGTACTGCTCGGCGACCGCCATGTGGCGTTCCTCGAGCGCTGCGGAGGCCGCGGAGATCACCGCGCCGCCCGCGCCGGACAGCACCGGGCCGCGCCACAGGTCCAGGCAGGCCCGCAGGTGGCCGACCGCCTCGGCGGGCCGCCCGGCGGCCACCGCCTGCCGGGCCTCGGCCGCGCGGCGGCCGAACTCGTCCAGGTCCAGCTCGTTGTCGCCGAGGACGGCCCGGTACCCGGCGCCGTCGGTGACGATCAGCGAGGCGCCGCCGGGGATGCGGGTGCGCAGCGCGGCGACGGCCTTGCGGATCTGGTGGCCCGCGGTCTGCGGCGGCTCGTCGTCCCAGGCGGCGGCCACCAGGCGGGGCACCGGCACCATGCGTCCCGGTTCGAGTAAGAGCGTGACGAGCACCCGTTCCTGGGTGGGGCTGCCGAGCCTCAGCCGCCGTTCGCCGTGCCAGCCTTCCAACGAGCCGAGGATGTTGAAGCGCACGACAGGCCGACCGGATGCCGCCGACTCCACGAACCCGTCCCCCCCGCCCCATTGCGTGACCCAGCCCGAGTTGTTCGGGACAATCCTAGGTTGTACCCCGAACGAGCGACGACGGAAGGCAACTTCGCGTTACTCGCGGTGCGTCTCGGTCCGAGCCAAAGGCTAACCATCTTCAGGCGAGTTGGAGGAGAGGGGAACGCACATCGCCGGTCAGGGCCGGGTCGTGGCAGAGAATGGCGCTTTCGACCTGCCGCAGGGCCGGGGATGGCTGGATTCCGAGCTCGTCGTCGAGGTGGCGGCGCATCCGGCGGAAGACGTCGAGGGCGTCCGCCTGCCGGCCCGAGCAGTACAGGGCGACCATCAGCTGCTCGCAGAAGCGCTCGCGCAGCGGGTGGTTGGTGTGGGCCTCGGTCAGCTCGGCGAGCACCGCCGCGTGCCGCCCGAGCCGCAGTTCTGCGTCGAAGCGCAGTTCCATGGCGCGCATCCGGTACTCCTCGTAGCGGGCGCCGGCGAGCTGGCACAGCGTCCCGCCGGTGAACCCGCCGAAGACCGGCCCGCGCCACAGGGCCAGGACGTCGCCGAGCAGCCGCGCGGTGCGCTCCGCGTCGCCCGGGGCGGCCGACTCGGCCTGCCGTACGGTCCTGACGAACTCGGCGGCGTCGAGCTCGCCGTCGGCCACGGCGAGCCGGTAGCCGGACGGGTGGATGGTCACCCGGGGCCCGGACCGGCCCGGCTCCAGGTCGCGCAGCTTGCGGCGCAGCCTGCTGACGTGGGCCTGCAGGGCGTTGGACTGGTTGTCGGGGACGCAGTCGCCCCACATCTCCTCGACCAGGCTCTCCCCGGACACCGGCTGACCCTCGCTGACCAGCAGCGTCTGCACCAGAACGCGCTGCAGATCGCCGGAGATCTCCGCCGGGCCGGACACGGTACGGATCTGCAGTGCCCCGAGGATCGAGAACTTCAGCATCCTGGCTCCGCCTCCCGTTGACGTCGCTGGCGTCGTCGTCCTTCTTCCGGCGACGTAGCAACGGTGCGGTCGACCCGTACCGGATCGTTCCCGATCCGTTCCCGGTCGCGGGTCAGCGTTCGTCGCCGACCACCAGGTCTTTCAGCGAGGCCACCCGCCGGGCGGCGCCCTCGGGGGAGTCGGCGTGCACGACGAGGTGCCCTGGGCGCAGCGCCTCGGGCGGCGTGACGTGCCGGACGTGCGGCAGTCCCCCGACGTCGGTGGTCTTCATCCGCCACGGCGGGCTCAGCAGGGCCGCTGCGGCGAACCGGTTCGGGCGCACGGCGTCGACCAGCCGCCCGGCGAGCACCTCGATGGCCGCGGCCGCCAGGTCGAACCCGCCGGCCACCTTGACCAGTTCGGGCACCGGGTCGTCGCCGAGTCCCGCCCGGCTGCCGGTGATCACCGGGCCGCGCGGGGTGACGGCGACGCTGGTGTGCGCCGGGCCGTACTGGTATCCGGTGAGGTCCAGCAGCGCGGTCACCACGGCACGCACCTCGGCGGCCGTGTCGTCGGTGAGCGGGGCCGGGTGCAGCAGGCCGTAGGGGGTGACCGCGGTGATGCCGGCCGTCTGGTGCATGCCGTGCACGCTGAGCGTCTCCACGGTCAGCCGCAGGTCGCCGGACGCCACCTGGGTGCCGCCGGGCGAGAGCCGGTTGTCGCGGACCAGGCGCTGTACGGCGGCGGGGTCGGACAGCACTCTGAGGGCGCGTGCGGGGTTGACGCACAGTCCGGCCTCGGCGGCTTCCCGGAGCGGCGCGCGCAGCGCCGCCTCGTCGGTGGCGTCGACCCGGACGGAGCGCACTTGGACGCCGGCGAGCGCGGCCTCGCGGACGAGGCGCTGGTCCGGGTTGAGCAGGAAGATCCGGCGGACGTCGTTGTCTTCTTTCATACCTCTGCTCGGGATCACGGAGTCGGCGAGGGTGGAAAGGCAGGCTACGAGCGGACGTTACCGATCCGGTCCCGGCCGGATCCCGGGGTGGTGTGTTCGCCCAAGTCGCGCACTTCTTCCGCTTCGGTGACAAGCCGGTGGACGGGCATGCATCCCTCCTACGCTACCCGTTCACCGGCACTTGCCGCGGGTGGATTCCATGCCGCAGGCAGATTCACGGCAATTGCAGATCAGCCGGTTTCCACGTTGTCCCGGCCGGTCCACCGGCCGTCGCATACGCCGGCGGGAGGTCCGCTCAGCGTGCGTAGAGCCCGGCCACCTCGGGTGCGAAGTCGCGCATGATCCGCTCCCGGCGCAGCTTCATCGACGGGGTCAGGTGGCCGGCCTCCTCGGTGAAGTCCACCGGCAGGACGGTGAACCGGCGGATGGACTCGGGCCGGGAGACGAGTCTGTTGGCCTCGTCCATCGCCCGTTGCAGCACGGCCGTCAGTTCGGGGTCGTCCTTCAGGAGTTCGGGCGGCACCGGGTGCTTGCCGTTCATCAGGCGCCAGTGGGTGATGCCGTCCGGGTCGAGGGTGACGAGCGCGGCCACGTAGGGGCGACCGTCGCCGACGAGCATGCACTGGGAGATCAGCGGGTGCTGGCGCAGCCAGTTCTCCAGCGGCGCGGGGGCCACCGACTTGCCGCCCGCCGTGATCAGCAGTTCCTTCTTGCGTCCGGTGATGGTCAGGTAGCCCTCGTCGTCCAGCTCGCCGAGGTCGCCGGTGGCCAGCCAGCCGTCCCGGGTGGCGGGGACGACGCCGCCGGCCCCCGGGTCCCAGTAGCCGCGCAGCACGTGGTCGCCGGCGAGCAGGATCTCGCCGTCCGCGGCGATCCGCACCCGGGTGCCGGGCAGCGGCCAGCCGACCGTGCCCAGACGGGGCTTGAGCGGCGGGGTGACGGTGGAGGCGCCGGTGGTCTCGGTCAGGCCGTACCCCTCGAAGATCTCGATGCCCGCCCCGGCGTAGAAGGCGGCGAGGCGGCGGCCGAGCGGCGAGCCGCCGCAGATGGCGTATTTGACCCGGCCGCCCATGGCGGTGCGGATGCGCCGGTAGACGAGCGGGTCGTAGAAGGAACGGGCGGTGCGCAGCGCCCGGTTGGGGCCGCCGCCGGTGCCGGTCTGGCGGGCCTCCAGCGCCTCCCCGTACCGCACGGCGACCGAGGCGGCCCGGTCGAACGTGGCCGCCCGGCCGCCGGACTCGGCCTTGGCCCGTGCCGAGTTGAAGATCTTCTCCAGCATGTACGGGATGGTCAGCAGGCAGGTCGGCCGGAAGGCGGCGAGGTCGGGCAGCAGGTCCTCGGCCTTCAGGCTCGGGGCGTGGCCGAGGCGCACCCCGGCCCGGACGCAGGCGATCGCCACCATCCGCCCGAAGACGTGGGACATGGGCAGGAAGAGCAGGACCGACACCTCCTCGCCCGCCTTCGCCTTGAAGATCGGGTAGAGGAGTTCGATGGCGTTGTCGACCTCGGCGAAGAAGTTGCCGTGCGAGAGGGCGCAGCCCTTGGGGCGGCCGGTGGTGCCGGAGGTGTAGATGAGCGTGGCGAGGGTGTCGGGGCCCAGCATGCCGCGCCGGACGGCCACTTCGCCGTCGGGCACCTGCGTGCCCAGCTCCGCCAGCCGGTCGACGTGGCCCTTCTCCATGACCCACAGGTGTCCGAGGTCCGGTATGCGTCCGAGTTCGGGGCCGATCGCGGCGGCCTGGCCGGCGGTCTCGGTGACCAGGGCGACGGCGCCGGAGTCGTGCAGGATCCAGCGGGTCTGGTAGACGGAGGAGGTGGGGTAGACGGGGACGGTGACCAGGCCGGCCGCCCAGGCGGCGAAGTCGAGCAGGGTCCACTCGTACGTCGTGCGGGCCATGACGGCGATCCGGTCGCCGGGCGTCAGGCCCTCCGCGATCAGTCCCTTCGCGACGGCGAGCACCTGCGCGGCGAACTCGGCCGTGGTCACGTCCGTCCAGTGGCCGTCGCCCGACCTGCGGCTGAGCACGACCGCGCCGGGGTCCGCCTCGGCGTTGTCGAAGGGCAGGTCGGCGAGCGAGCCGTGCTTCACCGGTGCCGCGAAGGGCGGCACGTACGCCTCCCGCACGGCTCCGTCCAGGCGGCGGGTCTCCGGCTCCACGAGGACGGGCCGGCCGTCGTAGTCGGTGGCCGGGACTGTGGTGCCGGAGGAGACGGGGGCGTTCGGGTACGGGGTGGACAAGGGCGGCTCCTCGGGCGTGCAGCGGTGGACTGCTTGCTGCATGACGTACGTGCCTCGGGCCCCGAGGCGTTCAGCGACGGTGCGCCGTGTGAGGGGGTTACCGCCGGTTCAGGCAGGTGGATCGTACGAGGCGGCTGTGGGGGGCCTGTGCTGGTTCCGGAATGATCCGGAGCCGGACATGTGCAGCCTCCAGGGGGTGTGTGAGGGATGCTCAGGTTCGCTCCGGGATCGCCGACGCGACCTTACCTCCGGTAACCTTACTCCAGAGTAAGGAATTCGCACCGAGTCGCGTGGGAGTCGCACATGGCCGACCGCTACCCGAGCTCCACCGGCCCGGCCCCGGGCGGTGAGGCTCCCGCCGCCGTGTCCCTGGCCTCAGCCCCCGCGCTGGCCCCGCTGCTGGCCCGCGGCGCCCTGCGTTCCCCCTTCAAGCGCCCCGCCCCGGACGCGGGCTTCCCGCGCACCCGTGTGGTGCTGCCCGGCCTGCGCGTGGACCTGGCCCGGCTGGCGGCCTACGAGCGGGTGTGCGGCTTCGCGCCCGGCGCGGCCGACGGCGAGGACGCGCTGCCCGTCACCTATCCGCACGTCCTGGGCTTCCCGCTGGCCATGCGGCTGATGAGCCGGCGGGACTTCCCGCTGCCGCTGCTGGGCCTGGTGCACACCTCGATCGAGATCACGCACCGCGCCGCCGTACCGGCCGGCGGCACCCACGAAGTCGCCGTGCACGTCGAGGCACTGGCCCCGCACCGGCGCGGGACCGAGGCCACCGTGGTCACGGAACTGCGGACCGGCGGTGCCCCCGTGTGGGAGTCCCGCAGCACCTACCTGGCCCGGCACCGCACCGCCCACGGCACCAACGGGACCGGACCGCAGCGCTCACCGGCCCCGTTGCCCGCGGTGGCCGAGTGGCGGATCGGTGCGGACGTCGGCCGCCGCTACGGGGCGGCCTCCGGCGACCGCAACCCCATCCACCTGCACCCCTTCACCGCGCGCCTCTTCGGCTTCCCGCGCGCCGTCGCGCACGGCATGTGGACCGTCGCCCGCTGCCTGGCCGCCCACGGCACCGGCGAGCCCGCCACGGTCCGGGCCGAGTTCCGGGCGCCCGTGCTGCTGCCGGGAACGGTCGGCTACGGGGCGGACGGCACCGGCCGCTTCGAACTCCGGGCCCCGGACGGCAGACTCCACCTGACCGGCGAGGTACGGCCCCTGGCCGACGGCGGGAACGCGTAGCCGCGAGTCGGGCCGGCCGGTCGGGAAGGGGCCGGGCGGCGGGGGTCCTAGGACTCGCCCGGCGGCGGGGTCCACATCTGGCCGCCCATCAGGTTGCCCAGGCCCGCCCAGGCGAAGTTCATCAGAGTCGCCGCCGCCTGCCGGGCCGTGACGCCCGGGGTCGCGTTCGCCCAGGTCGCGAGGGACTCGGCGGCGCCCACCAGGGACTCGGCGAGCCCGGCGACCTCACGTTCGGGCATCCGGGGGTCCCGGTGCGCGTCGCGTGCCGCGGCGGCGATGAGCTGGGTGACGAACGCGACGATGTCCTCGCGCATCGCGGCGACCTCGGCGGCGAACACCTCCCCGTGGGTACGGGCCTGGAGGTGCAGCACGGACCAGCCGTGGGGGTGCTCGGCGGTGTACGCGAAGAAGGCCTGAAGGCCGTCCCACAGCTGGCGGTCGGCCGGCAGGTCACGGCGCACCCCGGTGCGGACCGCCTCGGTGAGGGCGGCCGCCTCGCGGCGGATGCAGGCCGTGAAGAGGTCTTCCTTGGAGTTCAGGTACAGGTACACCAACGGCTTGGACACGCCCGCGAGTTCGGCGATCTCGTCCATCGAGGCGGCCATGTAGCCGCGCTGTCCGATGATCCGTACGGCAGCGTCGAGCATCTGCTGCTCACGGACCGCCCTCGGCATCCGCTTCGTCTTCACCGCACCCATGGGCCCAGCCTATGGGCCCCGGCGGGTCAGGAAGGCTGGCTCTGCGCCCGGGAGCCGTCCTCGGCCACGTCCTCCTGGCTGCGGTTGGCCTCCAGGTTGGCCTTCATCCGGTCCATCTTGCCGACGATCCGCACGGAGGCCCGGTCCCGCTCCTTGCGCAGCACCACGAAGCTGATCGGCGCCGAGAGCACCATCGCCAGCAGCAGCACCCACAGGAAGTTGGAGTCGCCGAAGCCGCGCGGGAAGATGCCCGAGTAGACGGCCCCCCAGACGACCACGAGGCAGCCGGCGAAGATGCCGAGGCGCATCAGCGTGTAGCGGAGCATCTCAATCCAGTCTTCCGATGATGAAATGGGGCACCGTCCAGTGAAGCACGGTGCGGCCCCGATCTTGGGAGGGGGGTCCGGTCGGCGTCAGGCCAGCGGCAGCAGCATGTGGACGTCGTCCCGGTCGTCGCCGGGGGCGACCCGGATGGCGCCGGGCACCCGGCCGACCTCCTTGTAGCCGCAGGACGCGTAGAACCGTTCGAGGCCGAGGCCGCCCCGGCAGGTCAGCCGGATCGCGTCGATGCCCTCGAAGCCGCGGGCCGCGTCGGCGGCGGCCGCCAGCAGCTCCCTGCCGTAGCCGCGGCCCTGGTGCCGGGGGTGCACCATCACCGTGTACAGCCACGCCCAGTGGGTCATCAGCCGGTGCGTGTTGAAGGAGAAGAAGGCGGTCGCGGCCACCTGCCCCGACTCGTCGTGCCCGACCAGCAGCCGGTGGCGCCCCTCGACCATGGCGACGAGGTGCCGGACCAGCTCGGGCCGTATCTCGTCACGGGTCACCGGCGGTACGAACCCCACGGCCCCGCCCGCGTTCGAGACGTCCGTCCACAGGTCGAGGACGCCGTCGCGCAGGGCGGGGGTGATCGCCGGGTCCAGGGTGAAAGTAAGGGGCATGCGGCGATGGTATCCATTACGAGAGCGTGCGTGCAGCCACTTTCAGGTCCGCCACGAGCCCCTGGTAGGCCCCCTCGCGGTCGTCGGCGCGCAGCACCGAGGACGGGTGCACCGTCGGCAGCAGCCGCTCCGGCCGCCCGTGGATCTCCCGCTCCAGCAGCGTGCCGCGCGCCTCGCCGACCCGGAACGACGACCCGAGCAGCGCCTTGCCCGCGGTGGCGCCGAGCACCACGATCAGCTCGGGCTCGACGAGGGCCAGCTCGGCCGCCAGCCAGGGCCCGCACGCGGCCGTCTCGCGCAGGCTCGGCGCCTTGTGGATCCGGCGCTTGCCCGGCTCGGCCCGGGTGAACTTGAAGTGCTTCACGGCGTTGGTGACGTACGCCTCGGCGGGGTCGATCCCGGCCTCCGCCAGCGCCCGGTCCAGGAGCCGTCCGGCCGGTCCGACGAACGGCCTGCCCTGCCGGTCCTCCTGGTCGCCCGGCTGTTCCCCGACGAGCATGACCCGGGCGTCCCGGGTCCCCTGCCCGAACACGGTCTGGGTGGCGTCCCGGTGCAGGGGGCAGCCGCGGCAGCCGGCCGCGGCCCTGCGCAGGGCCGCGAGGCCGCCGCGCGTGGGCACGAAGGGCTCGGCGGTGTAGGCGTCCTCGGGCGCCGTCGGTTCCCCGGTGACGGGCATGCCGGACGGGTACCCGTCCGGCACCGCGGCGTCACGTCACACGCGCATCGGCTGCGGCGACTCCCGGCGCAGCGGGTCCGGGCCGTCGTACTCGCGGATGATCTCGTACCGGGTGTTGCGCTCCACCGGGCGGAAGCCCGCGTCGCGGATCAGGTCGAGCAGGTCCTCGCGGGTGAGCTTGTTCGGGGTGCCGTAGTTGTCCGCGTCGTGAGTGATCTTGTACTCGACCACCGAGCCGTCCATGTCGTCGGCGCCGTGCTGGAGGGCGAGCTGGGCCGTCTGCACACCGTGCATGACCCAGAAGACCTTCACGTGCGGGACGTTGTCGAACAGCAGCCGGGAGACCGCGAAGGTCTTGAGGGCCTCCGCGCCGGTCGCCATCTGGGTGCGGGCCTGGAGGCGGTTGCGGATCTTGCCGTCCTTCATGTCCACGAAGTCGTGCTGGTAGCGCAGCGGGATGAAGACCTGGAAGCCGCCGGTCTCGTCCTGCAGCTCACGCAGCCGCAGCACGTGGTCGACCCGGTGGCGGGGCTCCTCGATGTGGCCGTAGAGCATCGTCGCCGGGGTCTTCAGCCCCTTCTCGTGCGCCAGCCGGTGGATGCGGGACCAGTCCTCCCAGTGGGTGCGGTGGTCCACGATGTGCTGCCGGACCTCCCAGTCGAAGATCTCGGCGCCGCCGCCGGTCAGCGACTCCAGACCGGCGTCGATCAGCTCGTCGAGGATCTCGGAGGCGGACAGCCCGGAGATGGTCTCGAAGTGGTGGATCTCGGTGGCCGTGAACGCCTTCAGCGAGACGTCAGGCAGGGCGGCCTTCAGCTCCCGCAGCGAGCGCGGGTAGTACCGCCACGGCAGGTTCGGGTGCAGGCCGTTGACGATGTGCAGCTCGGTGAGGTTCTCCGACTCCATCGCCTTGGCGAGCTTGACGGCCTCCTCGATGCGCATCGTGTACGCGTCCTTCTCCCCCGGCTTGCGCTGGAAGGAGCAGTAGGCGCAGGAGGCCGTGCACACGTTGGTCATGTTCAGGTGCCGGTTGACGTTGAAGTGCACGACGTCACCGTTCTTGCGGGTCCGCACCTCGTGCGCGAGGCCGCCCAGCCAGGCCAGGTCGTCCGACTCGTACAGCGCGATGCCGTCCTCGCGGGTCAGCCGCTCTCCGGAGCGGACCTTCTCCTCCAGCTCGCGCTTGAGCCCGACGTCCATGCCAACACCTTTCTACGACAGCCCGACCAACGGTATCCCTAGACCTCTTCGGGCAGCTCCCCGACCCGGTTCTCCCACTTCGTGGACAGCACGATGGTGGTACGGGTGCGCGAGACGCCCTTGGTCCCGCTGAGCCGCCGGATGATCCGCTCCAGGCCGTCCACGTCCGTCGCCCGGATCTTGAGCATGTACGAGTCGTCGCCGGCGATGAACCAGCAGTCCTCGATCTCGGGCAGGTCCCGCAGCCGCTGCGCCACGTCCTCGTGGTCGGCGGCGTCGGACAGCGAGATGCCGATCAGCGCGGTCACGCCGAGGCCGAGGGAGGCCGAGTCCACGGTGGCCCGGTAGCCGGTGATGACCCCGGCCGCCTCCAGCCGGTTGATGCGGTCGGTGACGCTGGGCCCCGACAGACCGACGAGGCGCCCCAGCTCCGCGTAGGAGGCCCGCCCGTTCTCCCTCAGGGCCTGGATGAGCTGCCTGTCCACCGCGTCCATGCGATCGAAGCCTTCCGCTGAAGAGTTCCGAGGAGTGAAGAGTGATGAGAGGTACTGCGCCTTGCCCGGACCCGGCCCGGCCGGCCGGGGGTCAGCGGCCCGCCGTGCCGCCGCCCAGTTCGCCCTTCCAGCGCCGGTACAGGCCGTGCCCGACGCCCGCCGCGTCGAGCACCCGGCCGGCGACGAAGTCCACCAGGTCCTGGATGTGGGTCGCGCCCGCGTAGAAGGCGGGCGAGGCCGGGACCACGCTCGCCCCGGCGTCGTCGAGGGCCACCAGGTGCCGCAGGGTCTGCCCGTTCAGCGGGGTCTCCCGTACGGCCACGACCAGCGGGCGGCGCTCCTTCAGTGTGACGCTCGCCGCGCGCTGGAGCAGGTCCTTCGACAGGCCGAGGGCGACACCGGCGACACAGGCGGTGGAGGCCGGAACCACGAGCATCCCCCGCGCCGGGTACGACCCGGAGGACGGCCCGGCCGCGAGGTCGCCCGGGTTCCAGTACCGCACCCCGCTGACGTCCACGTCGAACGTGCCGGGCTTGCCGTCGGCCCCACGGCTGAGCCATTCCCGCAGGTCGTCCTGCCAGTGCGCGTCCCGGAACGAGATCCCCGTCTCGTCCATCAGCGTCAGCCGCGAGGCCCGGCTGACCACCAGGTCGACCGCTTCCCCCGCGTCCAGCAGCGCCCGCAGCACGGCAGCCGCATACGGCGTCCCGGAAGCTCCGGACACCCCCACGATCCAAGGCGCGCGCTGCGATTCTCCTGCGTTCACACCTTGAGCGTACCGGCGGGCCGCCCGGCCCTCAGGCCGGGTAGCCCACCGCGCCGCCGCCGGGCGGCGGGCGGGGCCGGTCAGACGGTCAGACCGCGCACCAGGAGGTCCAGCAGCGCGCACACGAACAGGGCAATCCCGATGAAGCCGTTGACCGAGAAGAACGCCCGGTTCAGCCGGGACAGGTCGTGCGGGCGGACGATGCGGTGCTCGTAGACGAAGGCGCCCGCCACGATCACCAGGCCCAGCCAGAAGAACGCGCCGGCGTGGGTGGCCAGGGCGTACCAGACGAAGAGCGCGGTGGTGACGGTGTGGCAGAGCCGGGCGCCCCAGATCGCGGCCGGGATGCCGAAGCGGGCCGGCACCGACCTGACGCCGATCTCGCGGTCGGTCTCGACGTCCTGGCAGGCGTAGATGAGGTCGAAGCCGCCGATCCAGACGCCGACCGCGAGGCCGAGGATCACCGCGTCCCAGGACCAGGAACCGGAGACGGCGAGCCAGCCGCCGACAGGGCCCATGGCCTGGGCGAGTCCGAGGATGGCCTGCGGGAAGTCGGTGAACCGTTTCCCGTAGGGGTAGACCACCATCGGGATCACCGCGATCGGCGCGAGGGCCAGGCACAGGGGGTTCAGCAGGGCCGCCGACCCGAGGAAGACCACCAGGGCGACGAGGGCGCCGGTCCAGGCGTGCCGGACGGACATCGCGCCCGTCACCAGTTCCCGGTGCGCCGTGCGCGGGTTACGGGCGTCGATCTCGCGGTCGATGATCCGGTTGACCGCCATGGCGAAGGTGCGCAGCCCGACCATGCAGACCGTGACCAGCAGCAGCCGGCCCCAGTGGATGTTCCGGTCCAGTTCGAACATCGCGGTCAGCGCGGCGATGTAGGCGAAGGGGAGCGCGAAGACCGAGTGCTCGATCATCACCAGGCGCAGGAACGCCTTGGTGCGTCCCGGCCGCGGGAGTGCCGCGGAGGCGCTGCTCACAGGCCGTACTCCTTCCAGCGGCGGTCCACCAGGGCCGCCGTGTCGGGGTCGGAGAGGACCATGTCCGGCCAGCCTCCGTCCCGGGTGTAGCCCTCCTCGGGCCACTTCTTCGTGGCGTCGATCCCCGCCTTGCCGCCCCAGAACTGCTGGTAGGAGGCGTGGTCGAGGTGGTCGACGGGACCTTCCACGACCGTCAGGTCGCGGGCGTAGTCCGTGTTGCCGAGGGCCCGCCAGGCGACCTCGTGCAGATCGTGGACGTCGCAGTCGGCGTCCACGACCACGATCAGTTTCGTCAGGGACATCATGTGCGCGCCCCAGATCGCGTGCATCACCTTCTGGGCGTGCTTCGGGTACTTCTTGTCGATCGAGACGATCGCGCAGTTGTGGAAGCCGCCGGCCTCGGGCAGGTGGTAGTCCACGATGTCCGGGACGATGATCTTCAGCAGGGGCAGGAAGAACCGCTCCGTGGCGCGGCCGAGCGGGCCGTCCTCCGTGGGCGGGCGGCCGACCACGATCGACTGGAGCAGCGGCCGCTTCCGCATGGTCACGCAGTCGATGGTCAGCGCCGGGAAGGGCTCCTGCGGGGTGTAGAAGCCGGTGTGGTCGCCGAAGGGGCCCTCGGGCAGCATCTCGCCCGGCTCCAGCCAGCCCTCCAGGACGACCTCGGCGTTCGCCGGGACCTGGAGCGGGACCGTCTTGCAGTCGACCATCTCGATCCGCTTGCCCGCGAGGAAGCCGGCGAAGAGGTACTCGTCGATGTCACCGGGGAGCGGGGCGGTGGAGGCGTAGGTCACGGCGGGCGGGCAGCCGAAGGCGATCGCGACCGGCAGGCGCTCGCCCCGGCGCGCCGCCACCTGGTAGTGGTTGCGGCTGTCCTTGTGGATCTGCCAGTGCATCCCGATGGTGCGCTTGTCGTGCCGCTGCAGCCGGTACAGGCCGAGGTTGCGCACCCCGCTCTCGGGGTCCTTGGTGTGGGTGAGCCCGAGGTTGAAGAAGGAGCCGCCGTCCTGGGGCCAGGTGAACAGCGCCGGGAGCCGGTCGAGGTCGACCTCGTCGCCGTGCAGGACGACCTCCTGCACGGGCGCGTTGTCGGGCTTCACCTTCTTCGGCGGCACGTGCGCCATCGCGCCGAGCTTGCCGAAGGCCTCGCGCACGCCCACGAAGCCGTGCGGCAGTTCGGGTCGCAGCAGCCCGCCGATCTTCTCGGAGATCTCGCCGTACGACTTCAGGCCCAGCGCCTTCAGCAGCCGCCGGTCGGTCCCGAAGACGTTCATCGCGAGGGGCATCGCGGAGCCCTTCACGTTCTCGAAGAGCAGCGCCGGTCCCTGGGCCTTCTGCACCCGGTCGACGATCTCACCGACCTCCAGGTACGGGTCGACCTCGGCCTTGATGCGCTTGAGGTCGCCCTCGCGCTCCAGCGCCCGCAGCAGGGAGCGAAGATCGTCGTAAGCCATGTGTCCCAGTATCGGCCACGGGCTAACCTGGCCCGGTCACCGGGGCCGTCCCACCACTCGGGGAGATCGCACGACATGCTCAGGTATCTGCCGTTCCTGCTGGTCCTGGCGCTGTGGATCTACGCCTTCGTGGACTGTCTGAACACTCCCGAGGAGGAGGTGCGCCACCTGCCGAAGGTGGTGTGGGTGGTCATCGTGCTGCTTTTCGGCGAGGTGCTGGTGGGCCCGGCCGCCTGGCTGCTCACCGGCAAGGTGCGGCGCTCCCCCGCGAACGGCGGCGCGGCTCCCGCCGGGTGGCGGCGCGGCGACGCCCGCTGGGTGGCCCCCGACGACAACCCCGAGTTCCTGAGGTCCCTCGACGAGGACGACCGCGGGAAGGGCTGAGGCGTGGAACTCCGGCTGCTCGTCACCTTCGAGAAGGTCGCCGCGGTGGGGAGCTTCACCCGGGCCGCGGCCGAGCTGGCGTACGCGCAGTCCAGCGTGACGAGTCAGGTCCGGGCCCTGGAGTCCTCCCTCGGCGTCGAGCTGTTCGACCGGCTCGGCAGCCGGATCCGGCTCACCGAGGCGGGCGAACGGCTGCTGCCCTACGCCCGGCAGATCATCGAGCTGGCCGAGGAGGCCCGGACGGCGGTCACCGGCGCCGGGGAGCCGGCCGGCACCGTGACGGTCGGCACCATGGAGTCGCTGACCTCCTATCGGCTGCCCCCGCTGCTGGAGTACTTCCACCACCGCCATCCCGGGGTGCGGATCGCGCTGCGCACCACGATCGGCGACGAGACCCGGCAGGCCCTGCGGCAGGGGACGTACGACGTCGGGTTCCTGATGGAGGAGGAGACCGGGCACCCGGGCCTGGAGAGCGTGGTGCTGGCGGTGGAGCCGCTGGCGCTGGTCGCGGCGCCCGGGCACGCGATGGCCGGCCGGCCCCTCGTGACGGCCGACCTGACCGGTCAGCCCCTGTTGGCCACCGAGCCGGGCTGCGCCTACCGGGACCTGTTCGAGCGGGAGCTGACCGCGTCGGAGCCGGTGGACTTCCTGGAGTTCGGCACGATCGAGGCCACCAAGCGCGCCGCGGCGGCCGGCCTCGGGATCGCGCTGCTGCCCGAGGTGACGGTCGCCGCGGAACTCGCCGAGGGCTCCCTGGTCCGGCTGGCCTGGGAGCCGCCGTTCACGCTTCGCACGCAGCTCGCGTGGCGGTCGGGGAGGCGTCTCGCGGCGCATGTCCGGCTGTTCGTGGAGCAGGCGCGGCGGCTGGTGTCCGAGCAAGGGTGACCTTCAGGCTCGCCGTGACGATGAGCGGCACGCCCAGCGCCTGGACCGGCCCGATGTGGTGCCCGTAGACCGCCCAGTCCATCACCATCGCCACCGCCGGGTAGACGAAGGCGAGGACGGCGATCTTCGCGGTCGGCAGCTTGGCGTAGGCGGCGTACATCAGGACGTACATCACGCCGGTGTGCAGCAGGCCGAGCCCGGCCAGCCAGCCCCAGCCGGCGCCCGTGCCGCGCATCGCGCCGAGGTCGGCGAAGGGCAGCAGCAGCGGGATGCCGACGAGGACCTGGACGAGGGCGATCAGGTGCGGGCGCACCCCGGTGATCTGCTTGGTGACCAGGGTGGACAGGCCGTACAGGAGCGCGGCCAGCAGGGCCTGGCCGACACCGGTGAGGTACGCGCCGCCCCCGCCGAGGTCCGCGGGCGTCACCCCGGAGACCAGGACCAGCCCGGCGAAGGCCACCGCCGTCCAGCCGACCTTGGCGGCGGTCAGCCGCTCGCGGAACAGCAGGGCACCGAGCAGCACCACGTAGAAGGGCTGGGTGTGGTAGACGACGGTGGCCACCGAGATCGACGTGTTCTCGTACGACTCGAAGAGCAGCACCCAGTTGAGGACGATGAACACCCCGCCGAGGACGGCGAGCGCGAGCGTGCGCCGGGTGAAGCCGTGGTCGCGCAGCCAGCCCCGGGCGACGACGTAGCCGCCGAGGGCGAGGGCGCCGAACAGGACGCGGAAGAGGACGACGTCGAAGGGCGGGGCGCCGGACTCGACGACGAAGACGCCGAGGGTGCCGGACAGCATCATCGCGGTGGTCAGTTGGGCCGTGCCCTTGTGTTCCGGGGTCATGCGGCCGACGCTACGAAGGAGCGCGGCCGCCGGTCCACGGCCCGGTGGGGCGTCCTGCCGATGGGCGCATCGGCCCCGCCGATGGGTGCTGGTGGGAGACCGCCGGGGAACGGTGAACGCATGGATCAGGAACAGGCACGCGCCTGGCTCGCCACCGCCGTCGCCGAGGCACGCGCCGGGCTCGCCGAGGGCGGCATCCCCATCGGCGCCGCCCTCTACGGCCCCGACGGCACCCTGCTGGGGCGCGGCCACAACCGCCGCGTCCAGGACGACGACCCCTCCGCGCACGCGGAGACGGCCGCCTTCCGGGCGGCGGGACGGCAGCGCACGTACCGCGGCACGACCATGGTGACCACCCTCTCGCCCTGCTGGTACTGCAGCGGCCTGGTCCGCCAGTTCGGCATCTCCCGGGTGGTGGTGGGCGAGGCGGTCACCTTCCACGGCGGCCACGACTGGCTCGCCGGGCTCGGGGTGGAGATCGTGCTCCTGGACGACCCGGACTGCGTGGCGCTGATGCGTGACTTCGTCGCGGCGCACCCCGCGCTGTGGCACGAGGACATCGGCGCCGGGCCCGCGGATCCCGGCAGCCGGCCCGCGTCCCGGCCGGCCGGCTGACGTCCCCCGCCCCTCACCGTCCGTTATTCACTTCCGCGTTCGGCCCGCCACCCGTTCCGTTGAAATGCCCCGGGCGGGCATGTCCCGGCCGCGTCCGACGGCATTCCCTTGAAGGGGGCCCACATTCAGGGGCCCCTCTGCGATCGGAGACGCGTGCGAATCACTGACATCCAGCGCTGCGAGGTCCGGCCGGGGCGGCTCGTCGAGTGGACGCTGAGCCCGGCGACCGTCGCCACGGCGGCGGGCCTGCCGGAGGACTCCCGGCCGCCGGCCTACATCCAGGAGTCGCACATCAGAACGGCCAGGACCGTGCGGGACGGGGGGCTGTTCGTGCCGACCTGGCTGGGCACGGTGTTCGACCTCGCCGGTCCGGTCGACCTCGACGTGCTCCAGGAGGCCCTGCGGGCCTGGACGGTACGGCACGAGACGCTGCGCAGCGGTTTCCGCTGGACCGGCGAGTCGGGCGAGGAGCTGCGCAGGTTCACGCTGGACGCCGCTGACGTGTCCCTGCACCGGGAGCGCGTCGGCGACTTCACCGACCCGGACGCCCTGGTCCGGCACCTGGAGAACCGGTTCGACACCGTCGCGGACGCCCTGCGCTGGCCGAACCTGATCTACGCGGCGGTCGTCCGGGACGACTCCACCAGCGTGTACATGGCGTTCGACCACAGCAACGTGGACGCCTACTCCCTGCACGGCATCGCCGCCGAGATCAGCGAGCTGTACACGGCCGGCCTCGAAGGGCGCGGGCCGGTGGTGCGGACGCCGGCCGCCAGTTACGTCGACTTCTGCGAGCTGGAGCGGGCGGACGCGGACCGCATCGACGACAGCCACGAGACCGTCGCCCGCTGGCGGGAGTTCATCCGGCGGTGCGACGGGACCCTGCCCGGCTTCCCGGTCGACCTCGGCCTCGAGCCCGGCGGCCCGCTGCCCCCGCAGAGGATGATCTGCGAGCCGCTCGCGGACGCCGGCGCGGCCGCCGCGTTCGAGGCGTACTGCCGGCCCTACGGCGGCAGCCTCGTCGGGCTGCTGGCGGCCACGGCCCTGATCGTCCAGGAACTGGGCGGGCAGTCGGTGTACCGGACGGTGGTGCCGTTCCACACCCGGGTGAAGTCCCGGTGGTCCGACTCGGTGGGCTGGTACGTGGGCGGCGCCCCGATCGAGGTCCCCGTCACCGGCAGCCCCGGCCTGCCGGAGGTCCTGCGGACCGTCCGCGCCGCGCTGCAGGCCGCCCGGCCACTGGCCCGGATGCCGCTCGCCCGGGTGCTGAGCCTGCTCGGCACGGACTTCCGGCCGACCTCGCCCGACCTGTACTCCATCGTCTCCTACGTGGACGCCCGCGGGATCCCCGGCGCCGACCGGTGGGACGAGCAGCGGGCCTACGGGCTGCTGCGGGTGTCGTACGGCGACCAGGTGTGCGTGTGGGTCAGCCGGCTGCACGACGGGCTGTGGCTGGCCAGCCGGTACCCGGACACCGACGTGGCGGCCAAGAACATGCGGCTGTACGTGGAACGGCTCAGGGATCTGGTCGCGGCCACGGTTTCTTGACCCAACGGTCGCCACAGACCCTGGTACGAAGCAACTTCCCCTTTCTACACTGCTGTTGAGGGGGGAATGCGGTGCACAGACGGTTGCACGGGCGCGGAGCGCTGTTCGACGTCGATCCGGCCGGTCTCGCGCCCCGGCTCGTGGGCCTGCGCCCCCACCAGCACCGGAGCCATCCGTTCGAGCACCCGGGCGAACTGCCCTTCGTGGTGCTCACCGGGGCCCGGGGGCTGGGCAAGAGCGCGGTGCTCGACGAGTTACGGGACGCCTACCGGGGCCATACGCCGGTCGCCCTGGTCGACTGCGCGGAGGGGCAGTTCGCGGGGCCGCCCGCCGACCGGCCCGCCGAGTCGTGGTCACCGGTGGCGCAGGCGCTGCTGGTGATCGCCGAACAGCTCGCGGAGCCGGTGACGGGAGCGGGCCGGATCACCTTCCCGCGGCTGATGTCGGGCCTGGTGGCGGTGGCCGCGAGCGGCTGGGGCGACGCCGACTCGGAGCGGATCCGGCGGGAGGTCGAGCGGATCCTGCTGCTGAACGAGAGCGGCTCGTGGATCAGCGGTCTCGCCGGGCGCTGGGCGGGGAAGGTGGCGGCGAAGGTGGTGGCGGCGGCCACCGGCACCGGGCCGCTGCTGTCGGGCGCGATCGAGGCGACCCTGGAGTCGGTCGCCGAGGGCTTCACCAGCAGACGGCACCAGAAGGCGTCGGTCTGGTACCGGACCTACCCGAACGCGGGCGGGCACGCCCAGCGCGGACTGATCCTGCTGGCGGGCCACTTCCGGGCGGGCGGCACCTCACGGGAGCACGCCGAGCGGTACCTGGTGCGGGCGCTGCTGGCCGACCTGACCGAGGCGTACGCGGGAGTGCTGCCGCGCATGCAGCGGCTCGGCCGGCCGCTGGTCCTGATCGACGACGCGCAGACCGCACCGGGCCCCGGGCTCGTGGAGGCCGTGCTGCGCGACCGCGCCGAAGGCATCGAGGACCACGTGGTGTTCGTCGCCGCGCGGCGCGGCGAGGGCCACGACGAGCTGCGCAGCGCCGTCCGCCGGGAGCTGCCCGAGGTGGCCAGGCGCAGCGGCTGGGCGCCGGAGGCGGCACCGTCCTCGCGGGCGCTGCTGCTGGCGCTGCCGCCGCTGAGCCCGGACGACACCCTGCACATCGTCGGCGCGGTCTGCGACGGCACACCGGTGCCGCCCCAGCTCCCGCCCGCCACGCACCGGCTGACCGGCGGCAATCCGCTGGGCATCGCGCTGCTCGCGGAGTCCGCCGCCCAGCGCCTGCCCGGGGCGTCCTCGCTGGGCGAGCTGCTCACGGCGGACGTGCGGACCGCCGAGGACCGGCCGGCCGCACCCGCCTACCGGGAGCTGCTGGACCGGCTGGTGCCCGCCGAGCACCTGGACGAGCTGACCGTGCTGGCCGCCGCCCACGACCACGACTCGGCCTGCGCGCTGGCCACGGCCCTGCTCCCGGACACCTTCGGTCCCGCGGACGTACGGGCGCTGCGGACGCGGCTGGCCGAGGAGGGACTGGCGACCGTGCCGGGCCAGTTCGTCGGCGACCCCTTCGTCCGCACCCTGCTGCTGCTGAGGCTGCACCTGCGGGACGCCGACCACGCGTCGTGGCGCACGGCGCACGAGACGCTGATCGCGCACTACCCGGACCCCGGGCAGGCGCGTTACCGGCTGCACCACGAACTCGCCCTGGGCAACGCGGAGTCCGCGGTCGCGCAGCTGCGCGACACGTTCCACACGCTGGACACCCGCGCCTGGCTGGACACCCTGCGCTTCGTCGCGTCCGCGCCCTACTTCCACGCGCACGACGCCGAGGGCCGCGACTTCACCGGCCACGGCGACCGGCGGGCCGCGGTCGCGCTCGGCCGCTCGGACGCCGGGCAGGAGCCGCCCGAGGGCGTCGACGCGGTCCTGCACCTGCGGGTGCGGCGGCTGCTGCACGCGGTGTGGCAGCTCGGCGATCCGCTGGTGCTGCCCGACCCGAAGGTGTGCGACCGGCTCCGCTTCGAGCTGGAGCAGCTCTCCAACCTGCGGCCCGCGGGCAACGCGCTGCTGTGGCGGGCGTCCCGGGACTGGCCGGCGGCGGCGCTCGCGGGCCGCCCGATGCACGGCCCCGGCGGCACCGGTGACGGTGACGACGGCGACGGCCCGGACGACCGCAGCGGGGAGGCGTGATGGCGCGCAGGGGCGTGGGCACATGGGTGCGCGAGAGCGTGTGGGAGATCCCGCTGCGCCGCGCCCTGGCCCTGCTGGTCGCGGTGGCCCTGGTGGCCGGGGTGGTGTTCGCGGTCCGCGCGCTCGCGCACGTGGACCGTACGTGCGCGCCGGGGGTGGAGCGGCCGGAGGGCAGCGAGGAGTGCGTGGGCGTGGCGACGGGCGGCTACGACTTCGGGCACGCCCAGCTGCGGCCCGCGGTCCGGGCCATCGCCCGGGAGAACAGCCGGCTCAAGCCCGGGAGTTACGTCACGGTGGCGCTGATGCTGCCGTACAGCTCCGCCTCGCGGACCAGTCTGAACGACATCCAGCACCAGCTGCAGGGCGCGTATCTGGCCCAGTACCGGGCCAACCACGACTCCAACGGTGAAGGGCCCGCGATCCGTCTGGTGCTGGCCAACCCGGGGGCGACCGGGGACCAGTGGCGGCGGACGGTGGAGCAGCTGACGCGCATGACGAGGAGCGCGGACCGGCTGCGGGCGGTCGCGGGGATCGGGCAGAGCACCGACAACAACAAGAAGGCGGTCCGGGAGCTGACCCGGCGCGGGATCCCGGTGGTCGGCTCCTCCATCACCGCCGACGACCTGGCCAACGGGCAGCACGGCGCCGACCCGTTCCCGGGGCTGGCCCGGGTGTCGCCGACCAACACCGACGAGGCGCGGGCGCTGGCGTCCTTCGCCAAGGTGAGCGCGGGCAAGGCGCTGCTGGTCTACGACAAGCCCGGTGATCCGTACACGCGAACGCTGCAGGAGTCGTTCGCGGCGCTGATCAAGGGCTCGCCGTACGAGCCGCAGCCGTTCACGCCGCCCGCCGACCGCAGTCAGGAGGGCACGACCGCGAACACCTTCCGGCAGATCACGCACCTGGTGTGCGACACCTCCCGGGAGACCGACACGATCCTGTTCGCGGGCCGGCACACCCAGCTCAGGCAGTTCATCAACGCACTGGGCGGGCGCGGCTGCCAGGACCGGAAGTTCACGGTGCTGACCGGCGACGAGGCCTCGTACCTGACCCATGAGCGGGATCTGGACCGCGGCGCCCTGGGCCGCCGGCTCGCCGTGCGCTACACCTCGCTCGCGCACCCGGACGCCTGGACCACGGACCCGGCGCGGACGGGAGGCTCCGCGGCCGACTTCGGGGTGCTGCGCGTGCTGCTGGCGCAGGCCGGACGGGAACCGGTCGGGCCGATCGGCCCGGCCGCGCTGGACGACGGCCAGCTGATCACCGGGTACGACGCCCTCCAGCTCGCGGTGCACGGCATCCGGGAGGCGGTGCCGGACGGCCGGGACGTCCCGGCCCTCGCGGACGTCGGACTGCAGTGGCCGCAGGTCAAGGGCTCGCTGCGGGTGAGTGGGGCGAGCGGCTGGATCTGCCTGGACGCGCACGGGAACCCGTACGACAAGGCCGTGCCGGTCGTGGAGCTGACCCCGCGGGGCGGTTCGCGGTTCGTGCGGATCGCCTGGCCGGAGGGGAAGCCGCCGGCGAAGGAGTGCCTGCCGCCGTCCTAGACAGGCTCAGGTGAGCTGTCCGGGCAACGGCTCGGTCGGCTCACCCGGCCCACCCGGCTCGGGCGGCTCGTGTCGCGGGCCGTCCTGGGAACCCGAGAACTTATCGATCAGTCGTTCGAATCTGGTGCGCCAGCCGGACTCGGACTCCCCCTCGCCCTGGAACTCGTGGGTGAAGCGCAGCACGCCCGCCCCCTCGCCGTCCCGTTCCAGGTGGAACCGGATCCGGCCGCCGCCCTCCACCGTGTACTCGGCGACGCGGTCCACGTCCCAGGCGGTGACCCGCCCGGTGCCCAGGTCGCGCAGGGTGACCAGACCGTCGAGACGGGGCTCCAGGACGTCGACGGCGGTGCACCATCCCCCGAGCCCCCCGGGGGTGGCCACCGCCGCCCAGATGTCTTCCGCGCGCACCGGGATCCGCACCACGAAGTGGAGTATGTGCGTGTTCCCGTGCGTCTGGCTGATGCCCTGTTCGATGGAACCGCTCATGACACCAGTGTCGCCGACCGGCCGATCAGACGCCCGCGTAGGAGTGCTTGCCGGTCACGAAGATGTTGACACCGTAGTAGTTGAACAGCCAGCAGCCGAAGGCGATCATCGCCAGGTAGGCGGCCTTGCGGCCCTTCCAGCCGGCCGTGGCCCGCGCGTGCAGGTAGCAGGCGTAGGCGACCCAGGTGATGAAGGACCAGGTCTCCTTCGGGTCCCAGTTCCAGTAGCGGCCCCAGGCGTCGCCCGCCCAGATCGCGCCCGCGATGATCGTGAACGTCCACAGCGGGAAGACGGCCGCGTTGACGCGGTAGGCGAACTTGTCCAGGGAGGCGGAGGCGGGCAGCCGCTCCAGCACGGAGCTGGCGAACGCGCCCGGCTTGCCGCCGGTCTGCAGCTTGTTCTCGTACGAGTCCTTGAACAGATACAGGATCGTGGCGACCGCGCCGACGTAGAACACCGCGCCGCAGAAGATCGCGGTGGAGACGTGGATGTACAGCCAGTACGAGTGCAGGGCGGGGACCAGCTGGTCGCTGGCGGTGTACAGCACGGTGACCGCGAGACCGAGGTCGAGCAGGACCGTGGTGATCAGGAACAGCCCGAGCCAGCGCACGTTCTTCCGCAGCGCCAGCAGTCCGAGGTACACGCCGACGGCGACCGTGGAGAAGGTGATGTTGAACTCGTACATGTTGCCCCACGGCGCCCGCTGCACGGAGGCCGCGCGGGCGACGACGCCGCACAGCTCCACCACGAACGCGAGCGCGGTGAGGGAGACGGCGATCCGCCCGTAGAGGTCGCCCTGCTCGTCCCCGCCGTGCGCGCCGGGGCCGTCCGGCACGTCCCGGGCGCCGGCCGCGGAGCGCACGACGACCTGGGGCCGCTCCAGCACGGCGGTACCGCCGGCCTTCCGCGCGGTGACGGCCGGGGCACCGGTCTGCCGGGGGTCCGCCGTCAGCGCGGCGGCCGTACGGGCGACCTTGCTGCGGCTGCCGAAGAGCCATTCGGCGATGTACGCGAAGAAGGCCAGGGTGTAGACGGCCATCGACGAGTAGATCAGCGTGTTGCTGATGCTCGCCAGGTGTTCGTTGGTCGCGGCGGCGAGAGTCACTTCTCAGCCCCTTCGGCAGGTACGACGGTGGATTCGTTGACGTCGTCGGGTTCGGGTGCCCCCGGCGCCTGGTCGTAGAGGATTCCGGCGAGGTCGCCCAGTTCCTCGGGCACCTTGGCCGACTCGCTGCGGCCGAGGCCGCCCATCTCCACGACGGTGACGCCGTCGGCGCCGCGCACCGCGCGCACCCAGACGCGACGGCGCTGGATGAACAGGGACGCGGCCAGACCGAAGATCGCCGCGAGGGCGCCGCCCAGCGCCCAGCCGCTGCCCGGCTCCTGGACGATCTCGAAGCCGGCCCACTCCTTGACGTCCTTGTCGAACGTGAGGGATCCGGCGCCGTCCGGGAGCTGGAGGCTGTCGCCCGGCTTCAGCAGCTTCTTCAGCAGCTGGCCCTTGGCGTCCTTGAACGCCTTCATGTGCTGGGTGTCGAGCTGGTACACGTTCTGCGACTGGCCCGCGTCGACACCGAGGTCGCCGTGGTACGCGTTCACCGCGAGCAGCGGGTTCACCAGCGACGGGAACTGGGAGAGCATCGTGCCGCTCTTGGGGTCGAAGGTCGGCACGAAGAAGGCCTGGAACCCGAGCTGGTCCTTCTGGCCCCTGGCGTCGCGGTAGCCGTCCATCACCTTGATCACGCCGTTGGACGTGACGTTGCCGTCGAGCGGCAGCAGCGGCACGGCGTCGTGGTAGACGACCTTGCCCTTGCCGTCGCGGACGGTGATGACGGGCGCGTAGCCGTGGCTCACCAGGTAGACCTTCGAGTCGCCGATCTCCAGCGGCTTGTTGACCTTGACGGTGGCCGGCTTCGCCTTGCCGTACGCGCCCTCGCTGTACTTGATCCTCGCCTCGAAGGTGCGCGGGGTGCCCCGGCTGGGCCCGCTCACCTCGTAGGTGGCCCGGAAGTCCTTCAGGTCGAAGCTGAACGGCACCAGGTCGTCGTTGCGGAACAGGCTGCCGGACTTGAAGTCGTCGTACATCGGCAGCGCGTTGGAGAAGCCGTCGCCCTCCACCATCAGCTTGGTGCCGTCCGACTTGTAGAGCTGGCCGGAGGCGAAGGCGACCAGCAGCACGATCAGCGCGATGTGGAAGACCAGGTTGCCCAGTTCCCGCACGTAGCCCTTCTCGGCGGCGACCGCGTCACCGGCGACGTGGGCCCGGAACCGGCGCCTGCGCAGCAGCGCGAGCGCGGCCTCGCGCACCTGCTCCGGCTCGGCGGTGGTGCGCCAGGTGGTGTAGGCGGGCAGCCGGGTCAGCCGCTTGGGGGCGCCTGGCGGGCGGCCGCGGAGCTGGCCGACGAACTGCCAGGTGCGCGGGACGATGCAGCCGATCAGCGAGACGAACAGCAGGATGTAGATCGCGGAGAACCACACCGAGCTGTAGACGTGGAACAGGCCGAGCTTGTCGTAGACCGGCGCGAGCGTGCTGTGCGCCTTGCGGAACTCGTCGACCTTGTTCAGGTCGGCGCCGGTCTGCGGGATGAGCGAGCCCGGGATCGCGCCGAGGGAGAGCAGCAGGAGCAGCAGCAGCGCGACCCGCATGGAGGTCAGCTGCCGCCAGAACCAGCGGACCCAGCCGATCACGCCGAAGCCCGGCGCGACGGCGGTCTCCTCCCGCGGGGCGGTGGAGAGCTGGGAGCCGGCCGCCCCCAGGTCCTCGTCCCGGCCCTCGGCCCCGCCGGGGGAGGCGCCCGTTTCGGTCTTGCTCATCGAGTCAGATCCCCACATTGAAGCCGTTGGACCAGGTCTGCATCTCCTGCACCAGGCTGTCCCAGGCCCCGGTCAGCAGCAGCACACCGGTCACGATCATCATCGTGCCGCCGATGCGCATCACCCACACATAGTGGCGCTTGACCCACCCGAAGGCGCCGAGGGCCTTGCGGAAGGCCACGGCCGCCAGCACGAACGGCACGCCGAGACCGACACAGTAGGCGACCATCAGCAGGGAGCCGCGCCCGGCGCTCGACTCCTTCATCGCGAGGAAGTTGACCGCCCCGAGGGTCGGGCCGATGCAGGGCGTCCAGCCGATGCCGAACAGGGCGCCGAGCACGGGCGCGCCCAGCAGGCCGGTCGCCGGCCGCCGGTGGAAGCGGAACTCGCGCTGGGTGAGCCAGGGCATGAGCCCCATGAAGAAGGCACCCATGACGATCATGAGCACGCCGAGCGCCATGGACAGCGTGTCCTTGTACTCCTGGAGGGTCGAGCCGAAGAAGCCGAACAGGGCCCCTCCGGAGATGAACACCGCCGAGAAGCCGAGCACGAACAGGGCGGCCCCGGTGACCATGCGCCCCCGCCTGCTCTCCCCCAGATCGGTGCCGGCGACCCCGGTGACGTAGGACAGGTAGCCGGGGACCAGGGGCAGCACGCAGGGCGAGAAGAACGAGACCAGGCCACCGAGCAGGGCGATCGGCAGCGCGATCGGCAGCGCGCCGCTCTTCACGGTCTGGTTCTCCGCCGCCAGCGTCAGGAGTGCGCTCACGTCACTTCTCCGCGAGGACCGGCTTGAGCATCTTCAGCAGCGCCGCGTCGTCGAGCGCCTCCAGCGCCCGCGCGGCGACCTTCCCGTGCTTGTCGAGGATGAGCGTGGAGGGGATGAGCTGGGGGTTGAGCGTGCCCTTCCGGAAGCGGAGCATGAGCTTGCCCGTCGGGTCGTACAGGCTCGGGTAGCCGATCCCGTGCTCCTTCTCGAAGGCGATCGCGGGGGTGGTGCTGGTGTCCCGGGTGTTGATGCCGACGAACTGCACGCCCTTGCCCTCGTACGCCTTGGAGACCTTGGCGAAGTACTGGGCCTCTTCGCGGCAGGGCCCGCACCACGAGCCCCAGACGTTGATGACGACGACCTTGCCCTTGTAGTCGGCGACGTCCAGGGTCTTGCCGTCGATGGTCCTGCCGGACAGGTCCGGGGCCGCGGCCCGCTTGCCCTGCGGGGCGGTGTCGACGCCGTTGTTGCCGGTCACGAAGTTGGTGTTGCCACCGCCGCCGGAGGTGCCGCCGCTGCCGCACGCGGACAGGGACAGGGCCGCTGCGGCGGCCATGGCGCTGAGCAGGACGGCGCGGCTACGGGTACTCATGTGAAAAGTTTCGCATGCCTGTTCCGGGGATCTCGCGCACCCCCCTGCCGGGCGGAAAACCGCATATCAGGCGGTTTTTACACCGGACATTTCACGCATTTCTCACGCGGCGTCGGAGGCGGCGGACTTGGCGTCCCGCAGGAAGGCGCGCCAGCCCCCGGCCGGCCGCTGCCCGACCTCCAGGGTGCGCAGCCGGGCGAGCACCTCGGGCTTCTGGGCGTCCATCCAGTCCACGAACTGCCGGAAGGAGACCAGGCGCACGTCCGCGCCCTTCTCCTTCTCGCGCGCGATGTGCTTGAAGGCCTCCTCGACGGAGTCCATGTAGATGCCGCCGTTCCACTGCTCGAAGTGGTTGCCGATGAAGAACGGTGCCCGGTTTGTCTCGTATGCCCGCTGGAATCCCTGGATGTACGCCTGCGCGGACTGCTTGCGCCAGCCCGGGTAGTTGTAGGCGGGCGCCTTGGTCGAGTTGACCGACTGGTTGGCGAGCATGTTGTAGTCCATGGACAGGACCTCGAAGCTGCGTCCGGGGAAAGGTATCTGCTGCAACGGCAGGTCCCAGATCCCCATCCGCTTCACCGGCCACGTCTGACGGCCGCCCGGCGACGAGGCGTCGTAGCGCCAGCCCAGCTCCCGGGCGGCCGGCAGCAGGTTGTCCTGGCCGAGCAGGCAGGGCGTGCGGCCGCCCACCAGCTCCTTGTCGTAGTCGAACGGCAGTGAGGGCAGCTCGGTCCAGCCGGTGTTCGTGCGCCACTCCTTCACGAACGCCTTGGCCTGGTCTATCTCGCTGCGCCACTGCTTGGGCGTCCAGCGGCCGACCGTGCCGTAGCCGGAGCAGAAGTGGCCGTTGAAGTGGGTGCCTATCTCGTGCCCCTCGAGCCAGGCGCGGCGGACGTTGGCGAGCGTCGCCTTGACGTGCTCGTCGGTGAGGTAGCCGATGTCGGAGGCGCCGCGGGGGTTGTTCGGCGGCTCGTACAGGCGCTTCTTCGACTCGGGCAGCAGGTAGAGACCCGACAGGAAGAAGGTCATGCTCGCGCCGTGCTCCTTGGCGAGGTCCAGGAAGCGCGGGAAGAGCCCGTTGCCGACCTCGCCGGCCCCGTCCCAGGAGAAGATCACGAACTGCGGCGGGGTCTGCCCCGGCTCCAGCGGCTCGGGCCGGGCGGGCTGGTGCGGCTGCCGGCCGGTGAACGAGGTGGAGCCGTCGCCGATCGGCCGGGCGGCGGGACGCGTGGCGCCGCCGCCGTCGTGGCCGGGCCGGCCCTTCGGGGAACCGCCCGGACGCTTGCCGCCGTCCGAGGCCTTGAGACTCCCGCAGCCGGCGAGGCCGGCGGCGGCCGCCGCACCCGTCCCGAGGCCGAGTGCTCCCCGACGGGAGAAATGCCGGGAGTTGGTGCGCATGAAGGTCCCCGATTCGTCGCGCCTGCTGGTCGTCACTCATTCAGAGGCCACGACGAACGGGGAGGTTCCTTCGATTCTTATGTTTTTCGTAACGGACCTGACAAAAGTGTCCTAAGCGGAGCTGACGGACCGTCGACAGCGGCCGTCAGGCTCCGAAGGCCTTGCCCTGGCCCTGCACCGGCCTGGCCCCGGCTCGCAGATGGGGCGGGACCAGGTCGATGGCGGGCTCGCTGTAGCCCACGGAGACGATGCGGTCCCCGAGGTACGTGAAGGACGTCAGCGAGGCGAGCGTGCACTGCCGCTTGCGCGGGTCGTGCCACAGCCGCCGCTTCTCGACGTACGAGCGCACGATCCAGATCGGCAGCTGATGGCTGACCAGCACCGCCTCGTGCCCGCGCGCCTGGTCCTTGGCCGCGTGCAGCGCGCCCATCATCCGGACGACCTGGTCGACGTACGGCTCGCCCCAGGACGGCCGGAACGGGTTGACGAGGTGCTTCCAGTTGTCGGGCTTGCGCAGGGCGCCGTCCCCGACTCCGAAGGTCTTGCCCTGGAAGACGTTGTCGGCCTCGATGAGCCGCGCGTCGGTGGCGAGGTCAAGGCCGTGCGCCTTGGCGATCGGAGTGGCGGTCTCCTGCGCGCGCTCCAGCGGCGAGGCGGCCACGTACGCCACGTCCCGCGCGGACAGGTGCTCGGCGACCCGGTCGGCCATCTGCCGGCCCAGTGGGGAGAGGTGGTAGCCGGGCAGCCGCCCGTACAGGATCCCGTCCGGGTTGGCGACCTCACCGTGCCGCATGAGGTGGACGACGGTGACGTCCTTGCTACCGGGGGTGTCGAGGTTGCTCATGCTGCGGTGGCCTCCGCGGCCGCTCGGGCCGCCGCCGGGAGGGCGTCGGCGATCTTCTGGATGGCCCGCTCGTCGTGGGCCGTGGACACGAACCAGGACTCGAAGGACGACGGCGGCAGGTAGACGCCGTTCGCCAGCAGCGAGTGGAAGAAGGCGGTGAAGCGGAACGACTCCTGGCGCTTGGCGGCCTCGTAGTCGCGCACCTGCCGGTCGGTGAAGAACACCGAGAACATGTTGGAGGCGGTCTGCAGCCGGTGCGCCACGCCCTCCTTGCTCAGCGCCTCGGTGACCAGCGACCGGATCTGCTCGGAGACGGCGTCCACCTTCTCGTAGGCCGCGTCGTCCAGCAGCCGGAGCTGGGCGAGCCCGGCGGCGGTGGCGACCGGGTTCCCGGAGAGGGTGCCGGCCTGGTAGACGGGCCCGGCCGGTGCGAGGTGGGCCATCACGTCGGCCCGCCCGCCGAAGGCGGCCGCGGGGAAGCCGCCGCCCATGACCTTGCCGAAGGTCATCAGGTCGGGCTTGACCCCGTCGACGCCGTACCAGCCGGCGCGGCTGGTACGGAACCCGGTCATGACCTCGTCGGAGATGAACAGGGCGCCGTTCTTGGCGCAGGCGTCCTTCAGTCCCTGGTTGAAGCCGGGGCCGGGCGGGACCACGCCCATGTTGCCCGGCGAGGCCTCGGTGATGACACAGGCGATCTCGCCCGGGTGCCGGTGGAAGGCCTCCTGCACCGCTTCGAGGTCGTTGTACGGCAGCACGATCGTGTCGCCCGCCTGGGCGCCGGTGACGCCGGGCGTGTCGGGCAGCGCGAAGGTAGCGACGCCGCTGCCCGCCGCCGCGAGCAGCGAGTCCACGTGACCGTGGTAGCAGCCGGCGAACTTGATCACCTTAGACCGGCGGGTGAAGCCGCGGGCGAGCCGGATGGCCGACATGGTCGCCTCGGTGCCGCTGCTGACCAGCCGCACCTGCTCCACGGGCGCCACCCGGGCGACGATCTCCTCGGCGAGCGCGACCTCGCCCTCACCGGGGGTGCCGAAGGACGTGCCGCGGGCGACGGCCTCCTGGACGGCGGCGATGACCTCGGGGTGGGAGTGCCCGAGGATCATCGGACCCCAGGAGCAGACCAGGTCGACGTACTCCCGGCCGTCGGCGTCGGTCAGGTACGGACCCTTGCCCGAGACCATGAACCGGGGCGTGCCGCCGACCGCGCGGAAGGCGCGCACCGGCGAGTTCACGCCGCCCGGCGTGACGGCGGACGCACGGTCGAAGAGCGCCTGCGAGACGGGCGCGTCGTAGGGATAGGGCAGATCGCTCATGGCACTCATGACGTGCGACTTCTCCGACTTCTCGGACTCCGGTTGCGTGGTGACCTCCTCAGGGTAGGCCGCGGCTCGCCCGGCCTGCCGCCGACCTCAAGATCACGGCCGCGCCATCTGCGAGACTGAGGACTGATACACACAGCTCATGCGGTACGTAGTGATGAGGGACCGGGAGGAACCCGCGGACCGGATGTTTCGCCTTACGTTTCGGCGGGCGGCCGTGGGGGAGGTCACTGACACGATGATCGGGTTGCGCGGCGGGGGCCACGCGTCCTAGAAAAGCAGTCGGGTGGAGATATGCATCGCGGTGGCGGACTGGGCGAGGGGACTGACGACCTGGGTCCTCGACGTGCCCGGCGGGGAAGGCACCGGCGCGAGGCGGAGGAATCGACCGAGGCACGGCAGACTGACGCTCGTCAGGCACAGGGTGTACCGAGTGAGCCCGGACGGTACGACCGGCAGGTCGACCGGCAGAGCAGGAATGGTGGTCGGGTGGGGGTGACGTACAAATACTTCGGCGCGCCGGACGGCGCGACCGCGGCCCGCGTCCCCATTTCGATGCGTCCCGAAGAACTCGGCGGTGACGAGCTGGGCATGAACGGCATGTTCACCAAGATCAAGCCGGAGACGATGGCCGCGATGGTGCTGACCGGCATCCAGGGCGTGCCGCTGCACAAGGTGCCGCCGCTGGAGCTGGTCGTCCTGCACCCGGACTACGCGGTCGTCAAGCTGCCCACGACGGTCGTCGACCCGCTCCGCGGCATCGGCGAGGAGGCGGTCGGCGCGGCGGCCTTCATCTGGTCGACGGTGCCCGACCGGGGCGGCCCGCGCGACGCCTTCAACGTGTACCAGCTCCTGCACGAGTGGCAGGACTTCAGCCACCGCCTGCACGAGGCGGGGCATCAGCCGTACTGCCTGGTGTGGCCCTGAGCCGGGGCCCCCGGGCGTTCGACCGCTTCGCCCGCGCCGGGGCCGGCCGCACCAGCGAGGGCTCCGGACCGGGGCTCGCCTTCGTGCAGGCGGTGGCCACCGCCCACGGGGGCACCGCGCACGCCGAGGACACGGGGCGCGGAGCGGCGGTCGTCCCCGATCTGCCCTGCTGAACGGTGAACTCCCGGGCCGCCGTCACCGTATCCGTCACAGAGGACACTTCGTGACACATGCGGACGATCCCGGCCGCTCGCGAAGGGCTCCCTCCCCGGGGCCGCCTTCCCGGAGGCCCGGCGGAGACCGGGAGGAGATGAGCCGGATGACGATCCCGGCACACACGACCCGCACCGCGCTGCGGGCGACCGCGGTCGGCTTCGGCGCGGCCCTCGCGCTGACCGCCTGCGCGAACGGGGGCGGAGGGTACGCGCACGGCTCGGCGGGCACGGGGACGAGCGCGGGCACCGCGCGGACGGGCTCCGCGGTCAAGGTGACGGTCACCGAGACGGAGTTCGCGCTGAAGCTCTCCCGCTCGTCGTTCGCACCGGGCACCTACACCTTCGTCGCCGACGACGCGGGCCACATCACGCACGCCCTCTCCGTCGACGGCCCCGGGGTGCGCGACGCCCGGACCCCGGATCTCCAGAAGGGCCAGAAGGCGGCGCTGACGGTGACCCTCAAGAAGGGCACGTACGACCTGTACTGCCCGGTCGACGGCCACCGGCAGCTCGGCATGGAGCAGCACATCCACGTCCGCTGAGACACCCGCGGGCGGGGCGCCGGGTGCCCCGCGCTCGCCCGTCCGGGGCACCCGGCGCCCCGCCCGCGTGTGTCCGCCACCGGGGAGGCCCGAGTGTGCGCACCGTGGGACACCGTGGACCTACTGACCCGGGACGACGGTGAGGGACGATGATCGTGACGGTGGTGTCGATGCCCGGAGGGACCACCGAACGAACAGATCTGGCGGGGGCCCGCGACCGCCTCGCCGCGTCCGACTTCGTGCTCCTCGACGTCCGGCTGCCGGTCGCGACGGACCGGCCGGACGTGCCGGACGCCCGGGACGGGCGGGGCGACCCGGGCGGGGCGGACGTGGCGGACGCCGACGGACGCAGGGTCGTCGAGGCGCTCGGGCTCGCCTCCGAGAGCCCGGCCTGGTTCGGCATGACGGGAGAACCGGTGCGGGCCGACTTCCTCGGCGACCGGGCCGGCTTCGTCGTGCCCGTCGTCGACGCCGGCCGCGTCGTCCACGTCCACGCCATGGCGACGGAACGGCACCTGATCACCGTCCACCGGGGGGCGGTGGGACCGCTGGAGGGCCTTGTCACCCGGCTGGGGCAGGAGCGCCCCGCCGACGCCGTCGCCGTGCTGTTCCTGCTGCTCCAGGAGGCGCTGGACACCTTCCGCCGGGCCGCGGTCGCCGACCTGCTGGCCGTGGAGGACCTGGAGGACGAGATGTTCGAGCGCCGGCGCCCCGAGCAGGTCTACCGCCTGGCCCGGATGCGGCGGCGGGCCGCGCTGCTGCACCACTACCTGCTGCCGTACCTCCAGGCCACGGACGAGATCGTGATGCGCAGGATGCTCAGCCGCGACTTCCCTGAGGAACGCCGGCGGCTCGCGCAGGAGTTCCAGCACACCGGACGGCTGGTGCTCACCGACATCCAGTCGTTGCAGGACGCCACCCGCAGGGCCTTCGCCAGCTACTCCTCCCTGGTGTCGGGCGAGCAGAACGGCGTGATCAACCGGCTGGCCATCGTGTCGACGATCTTCCTGCCGCTGACGTTCCTGACCGGGTACTTCGGCATGAACTTCACGTACCTGACGGACGAGATGGAGAGCAGGGCCGTCTTCTGGCTGTTCGCCGTCGCCCTGCAGCTGCTCGTCCTGGTCGGCGCCCTCTACGTGCTGCACCGCACGCACATCTGGCGGCGGCTGCGGGACGACGAGGGCACGCTGGACCCGTGAGGCCCGTGCCCGCCGGTCACTCGGGGGCGAAGCTGAAGCTGTGCCACAGACCGGTGGACCTGACCACCACGTCCGACGCCTGCATGTCCAGGTAGATGCTCGTCTGCCCCTTGGGCACGGTGCAGTCGGGGGTGGTGTACAGGAGGATGCTGCTCAGCGTGAAGTTGTCGACGTGGGTCACGCCCTGGTCGAACCGGTGGCAGCCCTTGATCGGCGGGTTGGTGAGGGACTGCACCGGTGTGGCGCCGTTGCGCGCCGTGATCGTGCCGGACGCCTGGTCCTGGCAGCCGGTCAGCGCGATTCCGAACAACGCGACACCGGTGAGCGCGGCCAGCGGCCGTGAAACGCGCATCGGTCCTCCTGTGCCGTTCCGGAGAGCTGGCGGGGACGGGGTCCCGTCCTCCCCACTATCCGCCAGAGCGGGCGTGCCCGCCCGGCGGGGACGCCCGGCGCCGCGGGCGGAGCCGGGCGATAGTGGAGGGGTACGCGTGTTCCACCGTCCCCCGGGGAGGCGCCTTGGCCGACGTGGTCGGCGGTTCGCGAGTGGTGGTCGTGATGGGCGTCTCGGCGTCCGGGAAGTCCACGGTCGGAGGACGGCTCGCGCAGCGGCTGGGCGTGCCGTTCCTGGAGGGCGACGACCTCCATTCCGCGGCGAACCGCGCCAAGATGGCGTCCGGGCATCCGCTCGACGACGCCGACCGGCGGCCCTGGCTCGCGGCGCTCACGGAGTGGATCCGGGCCGCCGCGGCGAGCGGGCGCGGCGGGGTGGCCGCCTGCTCCGCGCTCAAGCGCGCCTACCGGGACCAGTTCCGCAGCACGGGAGCGGACGTCTGGTTCCTGTACCTGGCGCTCGATCCCGCGCTGGCCGCGGAGCGCATCGCCCGGCGCACGGGGCACTTCATGCCGCCGGAACTGCTCGGCTCGCAGTACGCCACCCTCGATCCGCTGCACGCCGACGAACCGGGCGCCACCGTCGACGCGTCCGGCGCCCCGGAGCGGGTGATGGCGGACGCGCTGCACGCCGTGTGCGGCCCTGACCGGTAGCCGCGCCCGGCCGGACCGGGAGTCCCGGCGGTCCCGGGCAGCGGCTCGGACGGAGGTCTCGGAGGGAGGTCTCGGATGGATCTGGTCCACTTCCGGATGGTGCTGCCGTCCGCCCTCACCGAGCCGGCCGTCGACCTGCTCTCCTCGCACGATCGCGTGCTGAACCTGGTGGTCCTGCGGGCGTCCCGGGTCGGCGGCGGTGACACGGTCGAGTGCGACGTGGTCAAGGGCGCCGCCAACGGGTTGCTGGACCGGCTGCGCGAGCTGGGTGTCGACCGTACGGGGTCGATCGCCCTGGACGACGTGGACATGATGCTCTCCGGGCACGCCGAGCGGATCGCGGCCCACCAGCCGAGCGCGCTGCTGGAGGCGCCGCTGTGGGCCGCGGTCGAGGCCCGCATCCGGGCCGGAGGGACCTACCCGCCGTCCTTCTACCTGTTCCTGGTCGTCGCCGGGCTCATCGGCTCGGTCGGCATCATGACGAACTCGCAGATCCTGATCGTGGCGGCCATGGTGGTCGGCCCGGAGTACAACGCGATCACCAGCGTCGCCCTCGGCCTCGACCGCCGTAACCGCCGCCGTGTCCGGGACGGGACCGGTGCCCTGACGGCCGGTTTCCTGCTGGCCATCGTCGTGACGCTGGCCTTCTCGCTGGTGGTGCGGGCCGCCGGCTGGCAGTCCGAGGCCTTCGACCTAGGGCTGCGGCCCGTCTCGCATCTCATCGACACCCCGGACTTCTTCTCCGTGGTCGTCGCCGTCCTCGCCGGCGTCGTCGGGATCGTCTCGCTCACCGAGGCCCGCGTCAGCGCGCTCCTGGGCGTGTTCATCTCGGTGACCACGATCCCCGCCGCCTCGGACATGGCCGTCTCGCTCGCCTTCGCCGACTGGCGGCAGGCCGGGGGCTCACTGCTGCAGTTGCTGCTGAACGTGGTCGTCCTCGTGATCACCGGGGTGGTCACCCTGCGTCTGCAGCGGTGGCTGTGGCGCCGCGCGGCCCGACGGGCCGCCGCCCGGCGCCGGGCCTGAGGCGCAGGCGGCCGCGCCCGCGTCCGACGAGCCGGTCGGGTGCCCCCGGCTTACGCTGATCGGGTGGGGGTGCAGGGCAGAGGCCGTACGCCTACGAAGGGGGCACCCCCGTGGACGACTACCCGCTGATCGAGAACCACGGTCTGATCGGTGACCTGCAGACCTCGGCGCTGGTGACCACCGACGGCGTGATCGACTGGTTCTGCTCCCCGCGGTTCGACTCGCCGAGTGTCTTCGGGGCCCTGCTGGACAAGGACCACGGCGGGCACTGCACGGTCCGCCCCGCGCACGAGACCTACGCGACCAAGCAGATGTACCTGCCGGACACGGCGGTCCTGGTCACCCGGTTCATGACCGAGGCGGGCGCCGGCGAGGTGCTCGACTTCATGCCGGTGACCGGGACGACGGTCACCGAGCGCCACCGGCTGGTGCGCATGGTCCGCTGTGTACGCGGCAGCATGTCGTTCGAGGTGGAGATCGCCCCGCGGTTCGACTACGGGCGCGCGGAGCACCAGTTGCGCATCACCGAGCACGGAGCGGTCTTCGTCGCCGCGGACGGCACGGAACTCACCGTGCACCCCATCCGGGAGCCGGAGGACCCGCGGCTCGTGGACGTCCTCCTGGACCGGGACGCCGACCTGCACCTGTCGCTGGCGCTCAAGGCCGGTGAACAGCGCGGCCTGATCCTGGAGATGGGCGCCGGGGGGCCGCCCGCGGAGGTCCGCCTCGACGAGCACCAGCGGTTGTTCGAGGCGACCGTGGGGTTCTGGCGCTCCTGGCTCGCCCAGTCGCGCTACACCGGGCGCTGGCGGGAGATGGTGGAGCGTTCGGCGATCACGCTCAAGCTCATGACCTTCGCCCCCAGCGGCGCCATGGTGGCCGCCCCCACGGCGGCCCTCCCCGAGCAACTGGGCGGCGAGCGCAACTGGGACTACCGCTTCACCTGGATCCGTGACGCCTCCTTCTCCGTGTACGCGCTGCTGGGACTGGGCTTCACCGAGGAGGCCAGGGCGTTCATCCTCTGGCTGAGCGACCGGGTGCGGGAACGGGTCGGCAGCGAGGGCGAGACGGGCCCGCTGAACATCATGTACAAGGTCGACGGCTCCTCCGACCTCGAGGAACTGATCCTCGACCACTGGGAGGGGTACGCGGGCTCCGCGCCGGTGCGGATCGGCAACGGTGCCGCGACCCAGCTCCAGCTGGACATCTACGGCGAGGCGCTGGACAGCATCTACTTCGCGCACCGGCACGGTTTCCAGGTCGGGCACGGGGGCTGGTCCTCGCTGCGCACGGACCTGGACTGGCTCGCGGACCACTGGGACCAGGCGGAGGAGGGCATCTGGGAGACGCGCGGCGGCCGCCAGGACTTCACGTACGGCCGGGTGATGTCGTGGGTGGCGTTCGACCGTGCCGTGCGGCTCGCCGACGAGAAGGGGTGGCCGGCCGCGTCCGGCCGCTGGCGCGCCGAGCGGGACGCCGTCTACGAGCAGGCGATGGCCAAGGGGTGGAGCGAGAACCGGCGGGCCTTCGTCCAGCACTACGGCAGTGACGTCCTGGACTCCTCGCTGCTGCGGATGGCGACCGTCGGGTTCCTCACGCCCGACGACCCGATGTGGGCGTCGACCCTCGACGCCATGGAGGCCGAACTGGTCAGCGACAGCCTGGTCTACCGGTACAACCCCACGGCCTCGCCCGACGGCCTGCGCGGCTCGGAGGGCACGTTCTCGCTGTGCACCTTCATGTACGTCGACGCCCTGGCCCGGGCCGGGCGGACCAACCGGGCACGGCTGGTGTTCGAGAAGATGATGGGGTACGCCAACCACCTGGGCCTCTACTCGGAGGAGATCGACCCGACCGGCCGTCAACTGGGCAACTTCCCGCAGGCGTTCACCCATCTCGCGCTGATCGACGCGGCCATCACCCTGAACGACGCACTCGAGCGGCGCTAGGGGCTTCCGTTCGGATCGCCTTGGACGGGCGGGGGCCGGACCGGGCGTGGTTCAGCCGTGGGCCGGGGTTCGGCCGTCCGCGGGCGCGGGCCCGAGGAGCACGAGGGTGTCGCCCGGTGCCGCGGGGCCCGGCGGGGCTTCGCCGACGGGTTCGAGACGGCCGTCGCTCCCCACGACGAACAGGACGTCGTGGCCCGGTGGGCGGGGCTCCGACGCGGGCCGCGTGTGGAAGCGGGCGCCTCGCTCGTGGCGGGCCGCCAGGGCGGGGCGGACCAGGCCGGGACCGAAGAGGGTGCCGCCGGCGGTGTAGGGGGCGACGACGCCCCGGCCGCCGGGTGACGGGGCGATCCGGTGGACCGGGCCCTCGACGCTGTCCGCCATGACGATCGCGGCGAGCGCGTTGAAGTCGTCGTCGTCCGTGAGCAGATAGACCGCGGTCACCCCCTCCAGCCGTGCCCGCGGGTCGGTGGCCACGGCCATCAGCTCCCCGGCGGCCAGCTCGATCCCGGCCGCCTCGATCCGCCTCCGCTCCTCGGCTCCCCCCGCCCACATCAGGACGTCGAGTCCGGCGGCGCGCAGGGCCCGGGCCAGGTCGACGACCCAGGGCTCGCCGCCCACCAGGAGCGGACGGGCCCGCGCCGGGCGCACGACGCCCAGGCCGCGGGCGACCGGCCGTGCGGTCAGCGCGTAGATCACGACCGTGTCCACGATGACCAGGAACGTGATGGGGAGGATCTTGTCGGCGCCGCGCAGCCCGGCGGCGACGAGCGAGGCGGAGAACGTCGTCGCGGTGGAGGCGGCGACGATGCCGCGCGGGGCCATCCAGCCGACGAAGGCCCGCTCGCGGGGCGTGAGTTCCGGCCCGGTGGTGGACAGCAGGGCCACCAGGGGCCGGACCGCCAGGACCAGCACGGCGACGAGCGCGAGCGTCGGCAGCAGCACCGGGACGAGGGACTTCGGCGTCACCGTCGCCGAGATGGAGACGAACAGCAGGCCGATGATCAGCTGGACGAGCGTCTCGAAGAACGGCCGGCGGGCGGGCATGTCGAGCCCGGGAAGGTTCGCCACGGTCAGCCCGGCGACGATCGCGGCGATGAGCCCGGTGTCGTCGAACAGCACGTCGCAGCCGGCGGCCACCCCGACGACGGTGGCCAGTTGGGCGAGCGTGCCGAGCGTCTCGCCGAGGCGCATCCGGTGCAGCAGGACCCACAGCAGCGCGGCGCCCACCGCACCGCCGGCGAGCCCGACCGCGAGGCCGGCGAGGAACGTCAGGATGCGGAAGTTCCCGCTGCCGCCGCCGGAGACGAGGCCGTGGAAGACGACGGCGCCGAGGATGCCGCCGACGGGGTCGATCAGGGAGCCCTCCCACACCAGCACCCGCCGCAACCGGGCCGGCGGCCTGACGTGCTCCAGCAGCGGCCCCACCACGGTGGGTCCGGACACCACGAGGATCACGCCGATCATCCCGGCCACGCCGGTCGGCACCCCGTACAGGACAGGCCCGAGGCCGAGCAGGGCCCCCCAGGTGAGCAGCACGCCGAACACCATGAGCCGTACGACGACCCCCCGGGTGGTGCCCCGCAGGTGACGCAGGTCCAGGCCGAGCCCGGCGTCGTAGAGGATGATCGCCACCGAGACCGAGACCAGCGGGGAGAAGGCGGGTCCCAGCAGCGCGTCGGGGTTCACGACGTCGGTCAGGGCCCCGGCGGCGAATCCGGCGGGCAGCAGCAGGATCAGCGAGGGGATCCGCAGCCGGCTCGCGAGGATCTGGCACCCGACGGCGAGGGCGAGGGTCAGGGCGGTGCCGAGCAGGATGTCGTTCCGGGTCACCGGGCCCTCACCCCGCGGGGCGCGCCCCGGGGCCGTGCGTCCGCGGGGCGGCCGGCCGCCCGGTCAGGCCTCGTCGCCGGCCGACGTGCGCCGCAGCTCGGCATCGGTGAGACCTTCCAGCTCGCCTCGCGTGTCCAACCAGTACAGAACGGCGACCGCGGGGACGACGAGCACGAGCGCGACGATGATGACGAGCCCCAGCCAGCGCAGTGTGGTGGACGCGCCCGCCCCGGCGGTGATGGTCAGGGAGGTCGGGATGAGGTAGGGGCGCTGGGCCGTGCCCCAGGCGATGACGGCCGACGCGACGACGCCGACCGCGGCGACCCGGGACCACGCGCCGGAGGAGCGGGTCAGCAGCCACGCGGTCGCGGCGGTGGCGACCACGGCCACGACGACGAAGACGAGTCCCGCGCCGTGCGTGAGCCCGTGCCACACGTGCGGCGCGTCGCCGTGGGTGACGAACAGGGTGATGACGGCGAGCACGGCGACGCAGCCGAGGGCGGCCAGGGCCCGGTGGCGGAAGTACCGGTCGAGGTCGGGCGCGTCGAAGCGCCGGGCGTCCGCGGCGAGGAAGACGGCGCCGAGGGTCGCCGAGGACGCGATGGCGAGCAGTCCGAACAGCAGGGAGGTCGGGTTGGCCCAGGCGTCGGTCGACGCCGTCGTCGTGGCCGACACCCGGCCCGAGGCCACTCCCCCGACCGCTGCGCCGAAGAAGAACGGCGTCAGTAGCGAGGCGACGGCGAAGACCGCCCCGTACAGGCGCCGGCCGACCAGCCGCCGGACGGGCCTGCGCAGGGCGAAGCCGGCGCCGCGCAGCACGATGCCCAGGGCGGCGAGGGTCAGCGGCAGCCACATGGTGGTGAACACCTGCTGGAAGAAGACCGGGAAGCCGGTCCACATGACGATCAGCACGAAGATCAGCCAGACGTTGTTGACCTCCCAGACGGGTTCCATCGCGTGGTCGATCAGCTGCCGCGGGCGCTGGCCGCGCTCGGCTCCGCCCGCGGTCAGGTCCCAGAAGCCGGCTCCGTAGTCGGTGCCGCCGCCGCAGGCGTAGGCGGCGATCACGAGCAGCAGGACGACGGCGATGACTCCGGCGATCACAGTCGGCTCCCGGTGGCGCGCGGCCCGTAGGGCGTGTCCGTCTCCGGTGTCTCGTGCGGCGGCCGCCCCCCGCCCTGCTCGTCGGCGAGCCGCCAGCGCGAGCGCATCTTGAGCAGCACCGCGAGGAACGACCCGAAGACGAAGACGTACACGAGGACGACCACGCCGAAGGTGATCCACAGGCTGGTGGAGCGGGTCGCCGTCACCGCCTCCGCGACCCGCATGTTCTGGTAGACGATCCAGGGCTGGCGGCCCACTTCGGTGGTGATCCAGCCGCATTCGACGGCGACGACGGAGGCGACGCCCGCGCACGCCGCGGCGCGGTAGAACCACGGTGAGGCGGGCAGCCGGCGGCGCCACAGCCACAGGACGCCGTACCAGAGCGCGAGCAGCACCAGCGCGGAGCCGATGAAGACCATGGTGTCGAAGGTGAAGTGGGCGATGGTGGCCTGGGTGGCCGTCGGCCGGTCGCTCGCCGGGACCGAGGTGAGCCCGGTGACCTTGGTGTCCGGGCGGAAGCCCGCCAGGATCGAGTCGAGCTGGGGGATCTTGATACCGCCGGAGACGGTCCCGTCGGGATGCAGCCGCCCGTACAGGTACTCCGGGACATGGGTGTCGGTGTTCCAGACGATCTCCATGGCGGCGAACTTCACCGGCTGCTTGTGGAACACCTGCCGGGCGATGGAGTCGCCCAGCATGAACTGGATCGGGGTGCAGACGGCGGCGAGGGTGAACGGGATCGTGAAGCCGAGCCGGTGGTACCGGTCCCGGCGGCCGCGCAGCCACCCGGTGGCGTAGACGCCGGCCACGACGTAGCCGGCGGTCACGAACATCGCCATGACGAAGTGCCAGTACTCCGGGCCGAACATGGGGGTGAAGATCGCCTTGCGGACGTCCACGTTCACCGGGTTGCCGGCGGCGTCCAGGGTGAAGCCGCGCGGTGTGTTCATCCACGAGTTGGCCGCCAGGATGCCGAAGGCGCCGAGCAGGGCGACGAACGGCAGCGGCAGCCCGAGCAGGAAGTGGGTGCGGGAGGGCAGCCGCCGCCAGCCGTACAGGTAGACGGCGATGAGCACGGCCTCCAGGAAGAAGGCCCACGCCTCGACCCCGAACCCGAGCCCGAAGACGTCGCCCCAGCGGCCCATCATGCCCGGCCACAGCAGCCCGAACTCGAAGGACAGCACGGTGCCGGTGACGACCCCGATGGCGAACTGGACGGCCATCACCGCCGACCACCGCCGGGCCAGCAACAGCGCCTCCGCGTCCCCGCGGCGCAGCGCGTATCCGTGCGTGATCAGAGTGATCAGCGGCAGGGCCACGCCCAGCGGCACGATGATGATGTGGGAGGCCAGCGTGAACGCCATCATGGATCTGGCCGGGAGCATCTGCGGCGGCACGTCCGCCGCAGCCAGGATCAGGGTGTGCATACGGGTCTCCCCCGGGGGCCGACGCGGATGGGAGGGATCAGCCGCCGGTGGCGAAGCCGGGGAAGAGGGTCATACCGCCGTCTACGTAGAGGGTGGCGCCCACCACGTAGTCCATGAGGTCGGAGACGAGGCCGACGACGGCGTTGGCGATGTCGTCGGGCTCGCCGACCCGGGCGTAGGGGATCAGCGTCAGGAGGTCGCGCTCCGCGTCGGGGGTCTCCCAGGCGCTGCGGTTGATGGGGGTCTTGATGGCTCCGGGCGCGACCGCGTTCACCCGGATCTTGTGCGGGGCGAGTTCCTGGGCGAGGGTCTGCATCATCATCTGCACGCCGCCCTTGGACGACGCGTAGTTGACGTGCCCCGCCCACGGGATGAGCTGGTGCACCGAACTCATGCAGATGATCTTCCCGGCCGCGCGCGACACCTCCGGGACCACGCCACGGCGCAGGAACTCCTTGGTCGCCTCACGGGCGCACAGGAACTGCCCGGTGAGGTTGACGTCCAGGACCTTCTGCCACTGGGCGAGGGTCATGTCGGTGAACCGGGAGTCGCGCTGCAGTCCGGCGTTGGCGACGAGGATGTCGATCGTGCCGAACTCCTCGACCATCCGGTTCGTCATGGCGACGACCTGGTCCTCGCTGGACACGTCCGCCTCGTAGGCGGCGGCCCGCACGCCGAGCGCGGTGATCTCCTCGACGACCTGCTCGGCCTCCTCCTTGCCGGCGACGTAGTTCACCACCACGTCGGCCCCGGCCCGGCCCAGAGCGACCGCGGTCGCCCGGCCGATCCCGGAGTTCGCGCCGGTCACCAGTGCTTTCTGGCCCTTGAGCAGATGGGCGGGAATCACGCCCCGGGGTGCGCCCTCGGTGGAACTCACGATGCCTGCTCCTCCACTGCGTGCCCGGTACGACCGGGCCGTGACTCGGCGGTTGGTGGTGGTGTCAGCCAAACACCGTGGAGGGAAGGCGGCATGCCGGGGCGGCCCGGGTTGCGCTGCCCGGCTGACCGGCTTCGCCCGGTCGGCCTCCGGAGGTCAGCCCAGCCGCTCCAGCAGGTGGTCGCCCACTCGCAGGGCGTTCGCCATGGCCGTCAGGGACGGGTTGACCGCGCCGATGCTCGGGAAGAAGCTCGTGTCCACGACGTACAGGTTGTCCAGGTCGTGTGCCTTGCAGTTGACGTCCAGGGCGGAGGTCGCGGGGTCGGTGCCGAAGCGCACCGTGCCCGCCTGGTGGGCGGTGGCGCCGATCGGCATGCCCTTGTGCAGGTAGATGCTGTGGGACAGCAGCTTGTGCTCGTGCATGCCCAGGTGGCCGAGCATGTGCTGGAGCTTGTGCCGCAGGAGGGTCAGGCCCTCGACGTTGTTGTCCTCGTCGAGGGTGAGCCGGATCCGGCCGTCGCCCTCCAAAGTCACCCGGTTGTCCGGCTGCGGCAGGTCCTCCCCGCAGAGCCAGAAGTCGACGGCGTGGTGGGCGAGCACCTCGAAGGGCATGTCGGGCGACACCGCTCCGGCCCAGCGCGGGGCCTCGCCGTGGATCTGGTCGGCGTCCGACTTGCCGAGCATCTGGATGCCGCCCAGCGGGTACTCCCAGTCGTCCGCGCCCAGGTACCAGTCGTGCAGCGCGAGCGTCTTCTGGAACCGGGTGTCGTTGGGCTCCTTCGAGACGGCCATCAGCGCCAGGTTGTTGTGGCGCATGTAGTACCGGCCGACCACGTCCGAGCTGTTCGCCAGTCCCCGCGGGTGCCGGTCGTCGGCCGAGGCCAGCAGCAGCGCGGCGGAGTTGACCGCTCCGCAGGCCACGACGACGACGTCCGCGGAGAAGCGGGCCTCCTCCTCGTCGGGGAGCTGGGCGACGACGGTGGTGACGCTGCGTCCGGTGGGGTCGGTCTCCAGCCGGGTCACCCGGGCGTTGGTGACCAGGTCGACGTTGGGGTTGCGCAGGGCCGGCTCCACGCAGATGACCTGTGCGTCGGACTTGGCCCGGACCAGGCAGGGGAAGCCGTCGACCCGGTCGCAGCGGATGCAGGCGCTGGCGTGGGTGGCGCGGCCGTACTCGTCCTGGGTGAGGTCGACCCCGATCGGCAGGTGGAAGGGGTGCAGGCCCCGCTTCTCCAGGTCGTGGCTCAACTGCTGGATGCGCGGCTCGTGTTCCACGGGCGGGTAGGCGTACTGCGCGCTGCTCGGCCCTTCCCAGGGGTCCTCGCCGTGCCTGCCGTGCACCAGGTAGAGGTGCTCGGCCTCGGTGTAGTACGGCTCCAGGTCGTCGTAACCGATGGGCCAGGCGGGCGAGAGGCCGCCGTGGTGGCGCAGTTCGCCGAAGTCCTCCGGGCGCAGCCGGAACAGGGCGGCGCCGTAGAACTTGGTGTTGCCGCCGACGTAGTAGTTCACCTCGGGCGGGAACTCGTCGCCGTGCCGGTCCAGCCAGAACTCCGGGGCCCGGTACTTGGCCTTGACGAACACCGCCGTGGAGTCCCAGTTGTCGCGCTCGCGCGGCAGGTAGTCACCTCGTTCCAGGACGAGCACCCGTTTGCCGGAGGGGGCGAGGCGGTGGGCGAGCGTGCCGCCGCCGGCTCCGGTGCCGATGACGATGACGTCGTAAGAGGGCAGGGCATCCACGGCGACCACCGTCCTTGTCCGTGCGTCCGTGCGGTCCGTGGCCGTTGGGCCTTCCTCTCGAACGTACGCTCCGTACGGGTGCACGGCACCCGGAGCGGGTCGCCCCCGGGCCAGGTCAGGCCAGGTCAGAAGACGGCGATCGGGTTCACCGGGGAGCCGGTGGCCGACGGCAGCCGCAGCGGGGCCACCACGCACAGGAAGTGCCAGCGGTCCTGCCGCGCGCACTCCGCGGCGAGCTCCTCCAGGTCCAGGTAGTCCATCAGATGCAGTCCCAGGGCGTTGACGGCGAGCACGTGGACGGGGAACGCGACCCCGTCCACCGGGCTGGGCGCGGTGTCGCTGTTGCCGTCCGAGCCCAGAGCGGCGACCCGCCGCTCGGCCGGGAACCGCATCGCCGTGGGATGCAGCCCCGCACGCGCCTCGGTGACGTCCCAGGGTCCGAGGGTCCGGCGCCGCAGCCGGTGGCCCACCCGTACGAACAGCAGGTCGCCCGGGCCGACCGTGGTCCGCTGGGCGGCCTCGGCCGCGGCCAGGTTCTCGGCGGACACGGCGTCGCCGGGTTCGAGCCACCGCACCCCCTTCAGGCGGGGCACGTCCAGCAGGACACCGCGTCCGACGATGCCGTCACGCACCAGGTCGAGCGTGAGCGCGTCCGCGCCCCGCGGTGTCACGGTGCTCGCGGGGACGCCCCCGTACAGCTCACCGTCGAAGATCACGTGGCACAGCGCGTCCAGGTGGCTGTCGACGTCCCCGTGCACGTTCATCGCGAACCGGTCCCGGGCGAACCGCAGTCCGTGCCCGTCCGGCTCCGGTCGGGTCGGCGCGGTCATCCGATGGGTGGCGGGCTCCGGGCTGTCCGGAGCGGGCCGGGTGTCGACCGGCGCAGCCAGCGACACGGTGCGTCCGAGGCGGACCTCCGCGGCGGCGGCCGCCACCCGCTCGGGCGTCAGCTCCGCCAGCGCGCCGGGCCGGTCCCCGGTGCCACCCGGGGCTCGGTCCCGCAGCCGGCGGTACAGCTCCCGGAACGCCGCCTCGGACAGGGCGGCCGGGCCGGGGGCGTCGGGCGACGGGTGCGCATTCGGGTGCGAGGTCATCAGGGGTACCCTCTCGTCCGCCCCGGGGACGTCGGTGGGGGCTCGGGGACGTCGGGGGTGCCCGGGGGGCGTCGTCCCGGCTCCGGCCATTGCAGCACCGGGCCGGGGACCCCGCACTCCGGACGCCCCGGGCACTCCCGCTCCCGCCGTTGCCGCCGTAAGGACGCACGGCCGTTCGGGTGTCTGCGCGGCCCGGGCGTCCCACCCGGCGTGCGGGGCGCGGACGTGCCGCCTTCACTGGGTGGGACGAATCGGTCCCAGGTCAGGAGGCACGGTATGGCAGGGCACTGGACAAGGGGTGCGGCGGGCGCGGTGCTGGCCATGATCGTCGCGGGCGCGGCGGCCGGGTGCTCCGACGACTCCGGCAACGCGTCGGGCACCGCCAGCAAGGCGGCCACGGCGGCCGCGTCCGCCGCCTCCTCCCTCGCCTCGCGGGGCACCGACGCGCTGGCCTCGGCCTCGGCGGAGGCCAAGCGCAAGCTCGACGAGGCCAAGGGCGGGGTGAACGCCAAGGGCGAGGTGACGCTCGGCACCGCGACGATCGGCGGCGACGGCAAGGCCACCGCCAAGGTGACCGCCAAGAACACCGCGGCGTCCGCCAAGTCCTTCGCCGTCCAGGTCAACTTCACCGACAGCAGCGGCAATCTGCTGGACGTGACCGTGGTGACCCTCAAGAACGTGGCCGCGGGCACGACCGCCGACGCCACGGTCACCAGCAACCGCAAGCTCACCGGCCAGGTCAAGGCGGTCGTCGGCAACGCCCTGCGCTACTGACCACGGCCCCACCGCCCCTCTGCCCGGCTCCCCGCCCCCCGTCGCTCACGACGGACGGGACGGGGAGCCGGGCTGTTGCGGGGAAGGGCCGTGGCCGTCGCGGTCAGGCGTCGTCGCGGAGCAGGCGGTACGCCGCTCCCGCCAGCGCCAGGGACGTCCAGGCGAGGAAGACCAGGAGGCCCGTGCCCGGTGAGAGGGTGGTGGCGTCCTGGGTCAGGGCGAACATCGCCCGGCCGGAACTGCTGGGCAGGTAGGGGCTGATGGCGTCCTGCCAGGAGCTGGGCAGCAGGGACATCAGGCCGGGGACCAGCATCAGGGTGGCGACCAGCACGGAGATGCCGCCCGCCACCGAGCGCAGCAGCCCGCCCAGCGCGATGCCGATCACGCCGACCAGGCCGAGGTAGAGCCCGGCGCCCAGCAGACTGCGGACGGCTCCCGCGTGCCCGAGCCCCATCGCGGCGGGCGTGCCGGCCAGGATGCGGCTGCCGATCAGGAAGGCGACGAAGGCCCCGGCGGTGCCGAGGGCCAGGGCGACCACCCCGTACACGGCCGACTTGGACCACAGGACGGGCAGCCGGCGCGGTACGGCGGCCAGGGTGGAGCGGATGGTGCCGCTGGAGTACTCCCCGGCCATGACCAGGACGCCGAGGACACCCAGTGCGAGCTGGGCGAAGTTGGCGCCGAAGAGGGACAGGCTGACCGCGGTGGACCGGGCGAAGTCCTGGTCCATGCGGGGGGAGCCGACCAGCGACTTGTAGCGGCTCGCGGCGATCAGCCCGAAGACGACGAGGAACAGCAGGCCGAGGCCGAGGGTGATCCAGGTCGAGCGCAGCGTCCAGAGCTTGGCCCACTCGGAGGCCAGCACCCGGCGTCCGGTCACACGGTAGTCGGGCCGGGTGGACGTGGTGCGGGGCTTCTCGGCGGTCGCGGTGAGGGTGCTCATGCCGTCCTCCCGGCGGTCTCGGCGTTTTCGGCGGCTCGGGCGGTCTCGGCGAGGCCCGGGAGGTCCGGGTCCTCGGGGAGGCCGCCGGCGCCGGGAATCCCGCCGCCCGTCGAGCCGTGGTACTCCACCGCGTCCCGGGTCAGGTCCATGAACGCCTCCTCCAGGGAGACCGTGCGCGGGGTCAGCTCGAACAGCGGGATGCCGTGCTCGGCCGCCTTCAGCCCGATCTCGCGCGCGCCCATCCCGGTCACCTGGAGCTCCTCGGAGCCGGCCCGGCCGGTGACGTCGACGCCCGGACCGGCGAGCACGTCGCGCAGCCGGGCCGGGTCCTGGGTGGCCACCTTCACCGTGTCGCCGCCCGCCTCACGGACCAGCTCGGACACGGTGGTGTCGGCCAGCAGCCGCCCGCGGCCCACCACGATCAGGTGATCCGCGACCAGCGCCACCTCGCCCATCAGATGGGAGGAGACGAACACGGTGCGGCCCTCGGCGGCGAGCGAGGTCAGCAGGCGGCGGATCCAGAGGACGCCCTCCGGGTCGAGGCCGTTGACCGGCTCGTCCAGCATCACCGTCTGCGGGTCGCCCAGCAGCGCCGCGGCGATGCCGAGCCGCTGGCCCATGCCGAGGGAGAAGGAGCCGGCCCGCTTGCGGGCCACGCTGCCCAGGCCGGCCAGTTCGACGACCTCGTCGACCCGGCGGCGCGGGATGCCGTGGGTGAGCGCGAGCGCCCTGAGGTGGTGGTAGGCCGAGCGGCCCGGGTGGACGGACTTCGCCTCCAGCAGCGCGCCGACCTCCTGGAGCGGCGCACGGTGGCGGGCGTAGTGGCGGCCGTTGACGGTGACGGTGCCGCCCGTCGGCGCGTCGAGTCCGACGATCATCCGCATCGTCGTCGACTTGCCCGCGCCGTTGGGCCCCAGGAAGCCGGTCACGGTGCCCGGCTTCACCACGAAGTCCAGCCCGTCCACGGCCGTCTTCTCCCCGTACCTCTTGGTCAGCTGTCGTGCGTCGATCATGGGCGCTCTCTCTGTCGGACCGGGCGTCCGTCGCGTCTGACGCCTCACCCGTAACGCTATGACCGCAATCGCCCCTATTTCGCAGTGTGGGGCCCGATGCACGCCCAAGCGGGTGGTCCTTGCCGCTCCGCGCGGCCCGCGCGCGCCGCGTTCGCGTCCTCGGCCATCATGGAGCGGCCCCGCCGGTGCGGGCCCGCCGGGAGGGCCGGTCCGGCCGCGACCCTACGTGATGTAGGTTCCCAACCGGCACGGGCCACATGTCGGTTATCCGGGGGAGACCATGCAGGAGACGCAAGCGGAGCCGCATCCGGCGGTACAGGTCGACGTGCGCGGGCTCGCCCCGACGCTGTCCGTGCTGGTGGTCAGCCTGGTCGTCGCCGCCGTCGGCGTGTACGAGCTGTGCGGTTTCGGGCTGCACAGCCTGGACCGGCGCCCGCACCTGTTCAGCGACGGCCTCGCGACCGGCGGGGTGATCGTCGCAGCGGTGGCGGCCGGGGCGGCGGTGGGCAACCTGGCGTGGACGCTGGCGGCTGCCCGGCGCGGCCGGGGCGCGGGATGAGACCCTGTGCACCGTCTGTGCGGGCGGCCCCACCCGCGCTACCCTACAAGCTGTAGGGTCAGTGTCGCCCCGTCCCCTCCCCCAAGGTGCCCGTCACCATGCCCGCACGACAGTCGAGCCCGATCCCTCCTCAGGTACCCGCTCAGCGCAGTCCACGCCCCGGCATCCCGTTCCTGCCGGGCGGTGACGACCGGCTCAGGAAACGGGCGGCGGCCGCCACCGTCTGGTACCTGCGGCTGCAGGTCGTGCTCAACGTCGCCGCCGTCCTCTCGCTGCCCTTCCGCGAGGAGGTGCACGAGCACAACGTGGGTGACTTCTTCACCCCGTACCTGGCCACCGCCGGCCTGGTGTCGGCCGCGCTGGCCCTGTTCCTCGCGGTGGTGATGCGCCGCCGCAAGCGCGCCGCGTGGGTCTTCAACCTGATCCTGGCCGGACCCCTGCTCTGCCTCTACGTCGTCGCCCTCACCCGCGACCCCTACCGGGACCACCTCTTCAACTGGCTCTCGACCGCCCTGACCGGCCTGTTCGTGGCCGCCCTGCTGCTCGCCCGGCGCGAGTTCGACGCCGTCGGCGACCGCTCCAACCCGCGCCTCGCCCTCCTCGTGGGCACGGCCGGCGCGCTGGTCAGCGCCTCGATCGGCACCCTGCTGGTGCACGCGACCAATACACGGCCGGGCGCCGCCGTCAAGGACGAGATCGCCTACACCCTGCTGCGCGGCATCAGCGTCGGCCCGCTCGCCGACCGGGTCGACGCCGTGCACGCGCCCCGCTGGGCGGACGTCGTCGTCAACGTCCTGATCGCCGCCACCTTCCTGCTGGTGCTCTACGCCTGCTTCCGCGCCCCGCGCGGCGAGTGCCTGCTCGCGCCGGACGACGAGCGCCGGCTGCGGGAACTGCTGGACCGGCACGGCGACCGCGACTCCCTCGGCTACTTCGCGCTGCGCCGCGACAAGGCCGTCATGTTCTCCCCCAGCGGCAAGGCCGCCGTCACCTACCGGGTCGTCGGCGGCGTCAGCCTGGCCTCCGGCGACCCCATCGGCGACCCCGAGGCGTGGCCCGGCGCCATCGACGCCTGGCTCGCCGAGGCCCGCAGGCACGCCTGGGCCCCGGCCGTCATGGGCGCGAGCGAGGAGGCGGGCACGGTCTACGCCCGGCACGGCCTGGACGCCCTGGAACTGGGCGACGAGGCGATCGTGGACCTTCCCGACTTCACCCTGGAGGGCCGGGCCATGCGGGTCGTCCGCCAGGCCCACAACCGCGTGCGCCGGGCCGGCTACACCGTCCGCATCCGCCGCCACGAGGACATCCCGGACGAGGAGATGGCCCTGCTCGTCGACCGCGCCGACCGGTGGCGGGACGGCGCCACCGAGCGCGGCTTCTCCATGGCCCTGGGCCGGCTCGGCGACCCGGCCGACGGCCGCTGCGTGATGCTGGAGTGCCGGGACGCCGAGGGCGCGCCACGCGCCCTGCTCAGCTTCGTGCCCTGGGGCGAGGCCGGGCTCTCGCTCGACCTGATGCGCCGCGACCGCGACGGCGAGAACGGCCTGATGGAGTACATGGTCGTGGAACTGCTGCTGCGCGCCGAGGAGCTGGGGGTGCGCCGGGTGTCGCTGAACTTCGCGATGTTCCGCTCGGTCTTCGAGCGGGGTTCCCGGCTGGGCGCGGGCCCCGTCCTGCGCCTGTGGCGCTCGGTCCTCACCTTCTTCTCACGCTGGTGGCAGATCGAGTCGCTGTACCGCGCGAACGCCAAGTACCGCCCGGTATGGGAGCCGCGCTTCCTGCTCTTCGCCAAGAGCAGCGACATCCCGCGGATCGGCCTGGCCAGCGCCCGGGCGGAGGGCTTCCTGGCCCCGCCGAGCCTGCCGGCCCTCACCCGCCGCAGGCAGCCGGCCTGCGCGGAACCCGCCGCCACCGAGCCGTCCGGGACCCCCTGACCCCCCAGGGCCGCCGGCCCCCGCCCGCCGCGGAGGAAGCCGCCACCGAGCCGTCCAGGGCACGCCGGCCCCGCCGGCCGGGGAGGGAGGTCCCTCAGCCCGCTCCGCGCCCGCCGCCGCTCCCGCCGCCGACGATCCCGCCGCCCACGGTGAACCCGATGACCGCGCCGCCGCCCTCCCGGCGGAACGCGAACGGGGCCCCGCCGTGGGCCATGGCGACCTCGCGGACGATGGACAGACCGAGGCCCGAGCCGGGCAGGGACCGCGCGTCGGCGGCGCGGTAGAAGCGGTCGAAGATCCGGATCAGGTCGCCCTCGGCGATACCGGGGCCGCGGTCGAGCACCTCGACCCGCACGGCGCCCGGCCGGGCCGGGCCGGTGATGTTGATCTCGATGGGGGCCGTGCCGTCGCGGTCGAACTTCGCCGCGTTCTCCACGAGGTTGGACAGTGCCCGTTGCAGCATCCCGGGCCGCCCGTCGGTGCGCGTGTCACCGCTCACCCGCAGCACGACCTCCCGGCCGGTGCGGCGCTTGGCCAGCCCCAGCACGTCCTCGGCGATGTCCGCGAGGTCCACCTGCTGCGGCGGCTCGCTGTCGGACTGCCCGGCGGCGAGATCCACCAGCTCGTTGACCAGGTCGGTCAGCTCGCGCGCCTCTTGGCTGAGGTCGGCGACGAGGTCCTCCCGGGTCGCCGGGGGGAGCTCGTCGATCCGGCGCAGCAGCGAGATGTTCGTCCGCAGCGAGGTCAGCGGGGTGCGCAGTTCGTGCCCGGCGTCCTGGACCAGCCGCCGCTGGTCCTCCTCCGACTGGGCGAGCCGGCCCAGCATCCGGTCGAAGGCGCGGCCGAGCCGGCCCACCTCGTCCAGGCCGGTGACGGGCACCTCGATGCCGAGCTGGCGGGTGCGGGCCACGTCCTCGGCGGCGGAGGTGAGGATCACCAGGCGCCGGGTGATCCGGCGGGCGAGCCACCAGCCGAAGAGCCCGGCGGCCACCACGACCGCCGACATCAGGATCAGCGTCCGCTGCTGGAGCGCCCGCAGCAGGTCCTCGGTGTCGCTGAACTCCTGGGCGACCTGCACCGCGCCCTTGCCGTCGCCGAGCGAGACGGTGGCGATGCGGAACAGGTCGTCGCCGACCCGGACGTCCTTGTGCTGGACCAGCCGGCCGGCCGCTCCCGCGGCGGCCACCGCCCGGTCCCGGGCGGTGACGGGCAGCACCGGGCTGCCGTGGTCGACGATCTGTCCCCGGGCCCCGAGCACCTGCACGTCGGTCCGGGCCGGCCGGACGACGTCGTGGCCCGGGCGGGAGGAGGAGAAGTCCTCGGGGACCATCTCGTGCTGCCGCACCTCGTCCCGCACGTCCTGCACGACCTGCGTGAACACCGACTGCTGGTCGACCCGGACCAGCCGCGCCGCCGAGCCGTAGGACAGGATGCCGACGAGGATGGTCACGGCGGCGGTGACGGCCGCGAAGGACACCGCGAAGGTCGTGCGCAGCGAGACCAGCCGGGGCCGCGGCCCGGCCGGCGGCCACCGGCGCATCGGCTAGTCCTCCCGCAGCACGTAGCCCACGCCCCGCACGGTGTGGATCAGCTGCGGCGCGCCGGGTTCGTCGAGCTTGCGGCGAAGGTAGCCGACGTACACGGCGAGGTTCTTGGAGCCGGGGCCGAAGTCGTAGCCCCAGATGCGGTCGTAGATGGTGGAGTGGTCGAGGACGATCCCGGCGTTGCGCACCAGCAGTTCCAGCAGCTCGAACTCGGTGCGGGTCAGTTCCAGCTCACGCCGGTCCCGCCAGGCCCGGCGGGCCTGGAGGTCCATCCGGATGCCCGCGGCCTCCACCTGCCGGTCGGAGGTCTGCGCCTCCCGGCCGGACTCGGCTCCGGTGCCCGTGCCGCCGCCGCCCGCCGGTACCGGGCTGGTGCGCCGCAGCAGGGCCCGCAGCCGTGCGAAGACCTCCTCGACGTCGAACGGCTTGACCACGTAGTCGTCGGCGCCGGCGTCCAGGCCGGCGATCCGGTCGGCGGTCTCCACCAGTGCCGTCAGCATGAGGATCGGGGTGCGGTCACCCTCGGCCCGCAGCACCCGGCAGACCTGGAGTCCGTCGATGCCGGGCATCATCACGTCGAGCACCAGGACGTCCGGCGGGGTCTTGTGGGCCTGCGCCAGCGCCTCCACGCCGTCGGCGACCGCCGTCACCGCGTAGCCCTCCAGCGTCAGGGCACGCTCGAGGGCATGACGGATGGCACGGTCGTCTTCGGCGAGCAGCACAGTCTGGGACACGTGCCCAGTCTGCCAAGGCATGTGCCGGTTCGGCCGGGCCGGGCGGGCGTACCATCACCCTTTTTACCCGCCTCTCACCGTGACGGGGGCAACCCCCCGGGGGTGGCCCCCCCTCTCCTCACCCGGCGCTCAGGGCCGCCAGCCGCTCGGCGAACGGCACCACGACGGGCTCCTCGGGCGCCGCGGGCTCCACCGGCGCGGCCGGCACCGCCGCCCCCGCCGGCCGGACGGCCGACGGCAGCAGCGCGGCCAGCTCCCCCGCCGCCCGCTCGACCCGCTCGGGCAGCCCCTCGGCGCCCCAGTCCTCGGAGGCCGCGTAGACGGCGGTCGGGACGACCACGGCCCGCAGGTAGGCGAAGAGCGGCCGCAGCGCGTGCTCCAGGACCAGCGAGTGCCGGGCCGTGCCCCCGGTGGCGGCGATCAGCACCGGCTTGCCGGCCAGCGCGTCCTTGTCGAGGACGTCGAAGAACGACTTGAACAGCCCGCTGTAGGAGGCGCTGAACACGGGCGTGACCACGATCAGCCCGTCGGCCCCCGCCACCGCCTCCTGGGCGGCGGCGAGGTTCGTGCCGGCGAAGCCGTTGGTGAAGTTGTGCGCGATCTCGACCGCGAGGTCGCGCAGTTCGATCACCTGGGTGTCGACCGGGGTGTGCCGGTCCACGGCCGTGGCCAGCCGGTCGCCCAGCAGCCGGGTGGCGGACGGGGCGCTCAGCCCCGCCGAGACGACGACGAGCCTCATACGGTGGTCACCTCCTGGGCGGCCTTGAGGGAAGCGTGGGTGGGCGCCTCCGGCACGTTGGCCGGACGGCCGTTCGCGAACTCCTTGCGCAGGACCGGTACGACCTCCTCGCCCAGCAGGTCGAGCTGCTCCAGCACGGTCTTCAGCGGCAGGCCGGCGTGGTCCATCAGGAAGAGCTGGCGCTGGTAGTCGCCGGCGTACTCCCGGGAGGCCAGGGTCCGCTCGATCACCTGCTGCGGGGAGCCGACGGTCAGCGGGGTCTGCTCGGTGAACTCCTCCAGCGAGGGCCCGTGCCCGTAGACCGGCGCGTTGTCGAAGTACGGCCGGAACTCGCGCACGGCGTCCTGGGAGTTCCTCCGCATGAACACCTGGCCGCCGAGTCCGACGATCGCCTCCTCGGGCGTGCCGTGCCCGTAGTGCGCGAACCGCTTCCGGTAGAACTCGACCATCCGCTTGGTGTGGTCGGCGGGCCAGAAGATGTGGTTGTGGAAGAAGCCGTCACCGTAGTACGCGGCCTGCTCGGCGATCTCCGGGGAGCGGATGGAGCCGTGCCAGACGAACGGCGGTACGCCGTCCATCGGCCGCGGGGTGGAGGTGAAGCCCTGCAGCGGCGTGCGGAACTTGCCCTCCCAGTCGACGACGTCCTCGCGCCACAGGCGGCGCAGCAGGGCGTAGTTCTCGATGGCGAGGTTGATGCCCTCGCGGATGTCCTGGCCGAACCACGGGTAGACCGGCCCGGTGTTGCCGCGGCCCATCATCAGGTCGACCCGGCCGTCCGCCAGGTGCTGGAGCATCGCGTAGTCCTCCGCGATCTTCACCGGGTCGTTGGTGGTGATCAGGGTGGTGGACGTGGAGAGGATCAGGTTCTCCGTCCGCGCGGCTATGTGCCCGAGCATCGTCGTCGGGGACGAGGGCACGAACGGCGGGTTGTGGTGCTCGCCGGTGGCGAAGACGTCGAGCCCGACCTCCTCGGCCTTGAGCGCGATGGCGACCATGGCCTTGATCCGCTCGCGCTCGGTCGGCGTACGCCCCGTGGTGGGGTCCGGCGTGACGTCGCCGACCGTGAAGATCCCGAACTGCATGGTCACCCTCCAGGTTGTTGACGGTTCAACTATACCCCTGGAACCGAGCGCCCGTCCGGGCTATTCCCCCGGTCCGCGGCGCCCCTACGGCACCAGCACCAGCCGCCCCCGCACGCCGCCCTCCCCCAGCCGGGCGTGCGCCTTCGCGGACTCGGCCAGCGGGTAGGTCTCGGCCACCCGGAGGCTCAGCACCCCCGCGTCCACCAGGCCGGCCAGCTCCGCCAGCCGCGCTCCGTCGGGCCGCACCTGCACCGCCGTGGTCCGCACCCCGCGCACCCCGGCGGGCTCCCCGCCGGGCCGGGCGCTGACGAACGCACCCCCGTCACGCACCCACTCCAGCGCCGGCTCGCCGAGCATCGCCGCGTCCAGCACCGCGTCCACGCTCCCCGGCGCCACGTCGCCGGCCGTGAAGCCCGTGGCCCCCAGCGACCGCACCAGCTCCTCGTCGGCCGCCCGGGCGTGCCCGGTCACCGCGATCCCCCGGTGCACGGCGAGCTGCACCGCGAACCCGCCGACCGCGCCCGCCGCGCCGGTCACCAGCAGCGAGGAGCCCGCGGGCAGGTCCAGCAGGTCCAGGGCCTGCGCGGCGGTCAGCCCGTTCAGGGGCAGGGTGCCCGCGTGCACCGCGTCCACCGAGGCGGGTGCCGCGGCCACCGCGTCCGCGTCCACGACCACGTACTCGGCGTGCGCGCCCAGCGGGTCGGTCACCCCCGGCACCAGCGCGACGACCTGCTCACCCACCCACCGGCCGGCTTCCACGCCCACCGCGTCCACCGTCCCGGCGACGTCCCAGCCCAGCCCGACCGTCCCGCCGGTCCCGCCGAAGAGGCCGGACCGCACCGCCAGGTCGACCGGGTTCAGCGCACCGGCCGCCACCTTGATCCGCACCTGCCGCGCCCCCGGCTCCGGCACCGCCACCTCGGCGATCTCCACGGCCTCCGGACCGCCGAACGTCGTCACCACAGCAGCACGCATGTCAACTCTCCTACGAGAAAAGGGATTTGAGGATTCACGGCGCTTTCCCCGCCGCACCACCAACCCTAGGAGAGGTACTATCCATCGGTAAGTAGTTACCTGAGAGTGCGTAGGTGCCCCGGAGGAGAGCCCATGGCGACCACGACCGCGGCGCAGCGGCGCGAACAGGCCCGTCACGACTACGACGCCTTCCTGCGCGACTGCCCCACCAACCAGCTCCTCGGCCGGCTCAGCGACAAGTGGGTCGGCCTCGTGGTCGCCGCGCTGGTCCCCGGCCCCATGCGCTACAGCGACATCGGCCGCAGGATCGCCGGCGTCAGCCCCAAGATGCTCACCCAGACCCTGCGCGCCCTGGAACGGGACGGCATCGTCAGCCGCACGGTCACCCCGTCCGTACCGGTCCGGGTCGACTACGAGCTCACCCCGCTCGGCCGCAGCCTGGCCGGCCTGCTCACCGCGGTGAAGAACTGGGCGGAGACCCACTTCGACGACGTACGGGCGGCCCGCGAGCGGTACGACGAGGAGAACGCGAACGCCGCCGACGTCGCCTGACGTCCCTCCGGTTCGGGCCCTAGGTCGGACACGGCCTAGGCCCCCGGCCGCGCCCGCAGCCGGGCGATCTGCTCCCCGCCGAACTCGACCGTCCGCTCCATGTGCCGGACGATGACCGCCAGTTCGGTGTCGTCCAGGTCGTCGAAGATCCGCGACCAGTCACCGGCCAGCGAGTCCCACAGCCGCCCGAACTCGGCGATCCGCTCCGGCACGGTCGCCACCAGCACCCGCCGCCGGTCCACCTCGTCCCGCCGCCGCACCACGTACCCCGCCCGCTCCAGGCGGTCCACCAGCCGGGTCGCCGACCCCGTCGTCAGTCCCGTCAGCTCCGCGACCCGGCCCGTGGTGACCGGCCCCTCCTCCAGCGTCAGCAGGTTCAGACACTGCAGATCGGTGGGGTGCAGCCCGATCCGGTCGGCCACGGCCTGGTTGAAGAGCGCGTACGACGCCATGTACCGCCGGGACACCACGGCCAGCTCCGCCAGCAGCCCGGACCGCCCGGTACCGTTCCCGGCCATGCCGCACTCCCCTTCGTCCGCGTGAAGCAGCGATCGTACGACGCTCCCGCGCCGGGGGACCGGCCCCGGGCCCGTGTCCCCGCGTGCGAAGCTGCCCGCATGCCGATCCTGCGTTCCGCCGCCCTGTTCGTCGTCGCCGCGCTCTTCGAGATCGGCGGCGCCTGGCTGGTCTGGCAGGGCGTGCGTGAGCACCGGGGCTGGCTGTGGATCACCGGCGGGGTCGTCGCCCTCGGCGCCTACGGCTTCGTGGCCACCTTCCAGCCGGACGCCCACTTCGGCCGCGTCCTCGCCGCCTACGGCGGGATCTTCGTGGCCGGGTCCCTCCTGTGGGGCATGGTCGCCGACGGCTACCGCCCCGACCGCTGGGACGTCACCGGAGCGCTGATCTGCCTCGCCGGCATGGCGGTGATCATGTGGGCGCCGAGGAACGGCGCCTGACCCTCGCCTAGGCTGGGAGGAGCGCCGACCGCAGAGGCTCCGCCTCTCCCTCTCTCCCCAGGAGCAGCCCATGGCCACCGCCGCCCCGTCCGCCGCCTCCCGCATCGCCGTCGTCACGGGTGCGAGCAGCGGCATCGGCGCCGCGACGGCCCGCCGGCTCGCGGCGGCCGGGTACCGCGTCGTGCTCACCGCCCGCCGCAAGGACCGCATCGAGGCGCTGGCCGAGGAGCTCACCGCGGCCGGCCACTCGGCGACCGCCTACCAGCTCGACGTGACGGACCGGGCGGCGGTGGACGAGTTCGCGACGGCCTTCCAGGCGATCGGCGTCCTGGTCAACAACGCGGGCGGAGCCCTCGGCGCGGACCCCGTGGCCACCGGCGACCCGGCCCACTGGCGCACGATGTACGAGACGAACGTCATCGGCACGCTGAACGTCACCCAGGCGCTGCTGCCCAAGCTGGAGGCGAGCGGCGACGGGGTCGTCGTGGTGGTGTCCTCCACCGCGGGCCTCGGCACCTACGAGGGCGGCGCGGGCTACGTGGCCGCCAAGCACGGCGAGCACGTCCTCGCCGAGACCCTCCGTCTGGAGATCGTCGGCCGCCCGGTCCGGGTGATCGAGATAGCGCCCGGCATGGTCAAGACCGACGAGTTCGCGCTGACCCGCTTCGGCGGCGACTCCGAGAAGGCCGAGAAGGTCTACGCGGGCGTGGCCGAGCCGCTCACCGCCGACGACGTCGCGGAGACCATCACCTGGACGGTCACCCGCCCCAGTCACGTCAACGTGGACCTGCTCGTCCTGCGCCCGCGCGCCCAGGCGTCCAACACCAAGGTGCACCGGGACCTGTGACGCCGGCCCGCGCGGTGCGGCACGCCGGGTAGGACCGCTCAGCGCCTGCGGCAGCCAGGATCGTCGACGATGACGGCGTTGGCGGGGACGATCTCGGGATCGTCCTCGTCGTCGCTCACCCACTTCGTCGTCGCGTACGCCCGCCGGCCGTCCCCCACGCACTTGGTGGCGAGGTTCCCGAAGCCGTCCGGGAAGTTGTACACCTCGGCCGGGGAGTCCTCCCCGGCCCGGCCCCGCACCGGTGCGTCGGCCTTGCCCCGCTCGTCGTAGTGCTTCTCGGAACAGCCCGAGACGACGAGCACGGCCAGTGCCGCCCCGAGCAGGCCCCGGGTCAGCCGGCGCACGCCTTGTCCTCCACGATCTGGACGTTGGACGGGCCGCTGGCGTTGGTCGTCACATAGGCCCGGAAGCCGTGGCCCACGCACTTGGTGGCCAGGTTCCCGAAGCCGTCGGGCATGTTGAACACCTCGGCCGGGGTGTCGTCCCCGGTCCGGCCCCGCACCGGGGCGTCCCCCTTGCCCCGCTTGTCGTTGTAGCTGTCGGAGCAGCCGGTGAGCAGGCCGCCCCCGGCCAGCAGGAGCACGGCCGCCCACGTCCCGGCAGCCACACGCGTACGCTTCGTCAACCCGGCCCCCGTAGCGAGAAGTTGAATGGGACAGCGACGGACACAGCGGTAGACGGCGCGGCGGGCCGGAACGGTTCCGGCCCCGCCGTGCGGGACAAGGCGCGGGCGCCGCGCGTCAGCCCTTCACGCAGACGACCTGCTTCAGCTTGGCCACGACCTCCACCAGGTCCCGCTGCTGGTCGATGACCTGGTCGATGGACTTGTACGCGCCCGGGATCTCGTCCACGACGCCGGAGTCCTTGCGGCACTCCACGCCCCGCGTCTGGTCCTCCAGGTCCTTCGTGGAGAAGCGCCGCTTGGCCGCGTTCCGGCTCATGCGCCGGCCCGCGCCGTGCGAGGCGGAGTTGAAGGACGCGTCGTTGCCGAGGCCCTTCACGATGTACGAACCGGTGCCCATCGAGCCCGGGATGATCCCGTACTCGCCGGAGCCGGCCCGGATCGCTCCCTTGCGGGTGACGAGCAGGTCCATCCCCTCGTAGCGCTCCTCCGCCACGTAGTTGTGGTGGCAGGAGATCTCCGGCTCGAAGGTCGGCCGGGCCTTCCTGAACTCCTTGCGGATCACGTCCTTCAGGAGCGCCATCATGAGCGTGCGGTTGTGCTTGGCGTACTCCTGCGCCCAGAACAGGTCGTTGCGGTAGGCCGCCATCTGCGGGGTGTCCGAGACGAAGACGGCGAGGTCGCGGTCGACCAGGCCCTGGTTGTGCGGGAGCTTCTGGGCCACGCCGATGTGGTGCTCGGCGAGTTCCTTGCCGATGTTGCGGGACCCGGAGTGCAGCATCAGCCAGACCGAACCGTCCGTGTCGGTGCACACCTCGATGAAGTGGTTACCGCTTCCGAGCGTTCCCATCTGCTTCGTGGCGCGCTCCTGGCGGAACTTGACCGCTTCCGCGACGCCGTCGAACCGCCCCCAGAAGTCGTCCCACCCGGCGGTCGCCAGGCCGTGGAACTCGCCCGGCTCGACCGGGTCCTCGTGCATCCCCCGGCCCACCGGGATCGCCTGCTCGATCTTCGAGCGCAGCCGGGACAGGTCGCCGGGCAGGTCGTTCGCCGTCAGCGACGTCCGCACCGCGGACATGCCGCAGCCGATGTCCACGCCCACCGCGGCAGGGCACACCGCTCCGCGCATCGCGATGACCGAGCCGACCGTCGCGCCCTTCCCGTAGTGCACGTCCGGCATCACGGCCAGGCCCTTGATCCAGGGCAGGGTGGCCACGTTCTGGAGCTGGCGCAGGGCCACGTCCTCCACCGACGCGGGATCGGTCCACATCCGGATCGGGACCTTCGCGCCGGGCATCTCCACGTACGACATGTCTTCCTCATTCCCCCGAGAACAGTGACAGAAAGATGACAAAAGGCTTAGAAGCAAAAAAACGCAAAAGTGGTGCCTAAGTCGACTGAAAGGGACAAGGGAACGGCATCCACGGCGGTGCGTGCGATACACATTGTCTCCAGGGGGCGCCCCACCCCGGCAAGCGAATAACCAGCGGGGACACTGGAGCGCCGAACGAGCGCAGACCGTCGAGAGGAGCCCGACCGTGCAGCGGAAGGCGTACGTAACCGGCACCGCCGCCCTCCTCGCGGCACTGCTGGCCGGCTGCACGAGCGGTTCCGGGAGCGGCGGCCGGACGGACGACGCCAACCCGGGCGACGCCGGCGCCGCGACGGTGGCCGCCCAGCCCGGCAAGTACCACAGCCTGCCCGAGCCCTGCGGCGCCGTCGACCACGACACCCTCGACGCCATGCTGCCCGGCATCAAGCAGATCACCGACCCCGACCAGCGGGACAAGGCGTACCGGGGCGAGGCCACGCTCACCTACAACACCGAGCGCAAGGTGGGCTGCCACTGGAAGGTGGAGTCCAGCGACGCCACCGACCGGCTCTCGGTCGACCTGGAGCGCGTGGTGTCGTACGACAACACGGTCAGCGACGACGACCAGGCGCAAAAGCTGTTCCAGGGCATGGAGACGGCCGCCGACCTGCCCGAGCCGAGCGCCTCCACCTCGGCCGACTCGACCGGATCGCCCGACTCGCCCGATTCTTCCGCTCCTTCGGGTTCTTCTGGTTCCTCCGGTTCCGGCCCCTCGCCCGCGGGCGCCACGACCACCCCGACCCCCAAGGCGAGCGCGAGCGGCGGGACTCCGGCCTCCTCGGACGGTTCCGGGACTCCGTCGGACTCCTCCTCCGGCACCGCCGCGGCCGACCTCCAGCCCCGCGTGCTGACCGATCTCGGTGACGAGGCGTATCTGGACGACGCGCTGAACACCTCCGGTTCGACGGCCGAACAGCGGACCGTGACTGTGGTGTTCCGCACGTCCAACGTCGTCGTCACCCTCGAGTACGAGGAGCAGCCGACGGCCACCGGAACGGTCCCCGACAGCAAGGAAATGCAGGACAGGGCCCGTGATCTGGCCTCCCAACTGGCCGACGCGCTCAACGGTTGAGCCCCCCGGGGCGCCCTGCCGGCCGGGCCCGCGAAGGACGCGAACGGAAACCGCACAGCTCCTTCACCGCGTACGGTGGCCCCGCAGGAACCCGCACGAACACCGAGCGTCATGAGTGAAGGAACCATGCAGCGAGCAGCCCAGCGAGACGTCCTTGCCCAGCCTCACCAGCGAGCCAAGCGCCTTCGCCGTGCCCTTGTCTGCGCGGCGGCCGTTCCCGCGGTGCTGATCACCGCGGCCTGCTCCTCGGATTCCGGCGACTCCCAGGACAAGGGCGGCGCCGGCGCGCAGCAGACCCCGAGCGGCACCGCGTCGAAGCAGCCGTCGGCGAGCGCCTCCCCGACCGTGCAGGCGGCCGCGTACCGCAAGCTTCCGGAGCCCTGCCACGCGCTGGCGAAGAAGACCCTGTCCGACCTGGTGCCCAAGGGCGCGAGCTCGGGCAAGGAGGGTACCTCCGACGACACGGCGACCCGTTCCTCCTGCTCCTGGAGCAGCCTGGACAACAACGGCGTCAAGGGCTCCCAGTTCCGCTGGCTGAACGTCTCCCTGCTGCGCTTCGACTCGGACACCAACCGCGGCTCGGCCGACAAGCAGGCGCACGCGTACTTCACCCAGCAGGTCGGGGACGCGCAGAGCGTGTCCGGGGCCAAGGACACCAAGGCGCAGCCGGTGGCGGGCACGGGTACCGAGGCGACCCTGGTGCGCTACGACCTGAAGAAGAAGGAAGGCGCCTTCAAGCAGCAGACGGTGGTCGTCCGGGTCGAGAACGTGGTCATCACGCTCGACTACAACGGCGCCGGTCTCGCCGGTGAGAAGACCCCGAGCTCCGACGACCTGAGCAAGGCGGCGGAGAAGGCCGCGAAGGAGGTCGTGGCGGCCGTCACGACGGCCAACGGCCAGGGTTCCGGAGGCGGTTCGTCCGCCAAGCCTTCCGCCTCGCCCTCGAAGCAGGGGTCGAAGACGGCGTCGAAGTCCCCGTCCGCCGCGGCGTCGAAGTCCGCCTCTTCCAGCGCGTCCCCCTCGAAGTCGGCCGCCAAGAAGAGCTGACCGGCCGCACGTGCGACGCACACGTGTGCCACTCTGTTGCGCGCAACAACACGCAAGGGGAGGGGAGTGCGAGTGGCCGCGCCACTTCAGCTGACCCGGATGCACCGCGTCCTCATCGGCGTGGTCGTCTCCGGCGCCATGATCATCGCGGGTATCGGCTTCGCCGGTTCCTACGCGGCGGTCCGCGAACTGGCGATCAAGAAGGGCTTCGGGAACTTCGCCTACGTCTTCCCGATCGGCATCGACGCGGGCATCTGCGTCCTGCTCGCCCTTGATCTGCTGCTGACCTGGATCCGCATCCCCTTCCCGCTGCTGCGGCAGACGGCCTGGCTGCTGACGGCGGCCACGATCGCCTTCAACGGCGCCGCCGCCTGGCCGGACCCGCTGGGCGTGGGCATGCACGCGGTGATCCCGGTCCTGTTCGTGGTCGCCGTCGAGGCGGCCCGGCACGCCATCGGCCGGATCGCGGACATCACGGCCGACAAGCACATGGAGGGCGTCCGCCTCACCCGCTGGCTGCTCTCCCCGGTCCCCACCTTCCTGCTCTGGCGCCGGATGAAGCTGTGGGAGCTGCGCTCGTACGACCAGGTGATCAAGCTGGAGCAGGAGCGTCTGGTCTACCAGGCCCGCCTGCACGCCCGGTTCGGCCGGGCCTGGCGCCGCAAGGCCCCGGTGGAGTCCCTGATGCCGCTGCGGCTGGCGCGCTACGGCGTCCCGCTGGCGGAGACGGCCCCGGCGGGCCTGGCGGCGGCCGGCATCGAGCCCGCGGTGATCCCCGCGCAACGGCAGCCCGAACTCGCCCCGGCCGCGGACCGGGGCGCCTCGACCGCCGCGGCCGCCCGGTCCGCCGAGCCCGTGCCG
>NZ_JARAUO010000011.1:178261-196271 GCF_033792105.1 Streptomyces sp. WI03-4A | reverse complement strand
GTCGCGGGCCGGCCCGGCCGGTTCCCGGCCCGCCGCCGCGATCTCGCCGCCGTCGGGCCCGTGCAGCACCGCCCGGCCGCCGAGGCGCTGGGCGAGCTGGCGCAGCACGGCGGGGACCGGGTCGGGGCGGGAGGCGGCGGCCGCGAGGCTCTGCTGGGCCTCCGTCACCCGGCGCAGCTCGGCCAGGCGGGCCTGCGCCATGAGCTGCCAGACCGCGCGGGCGACACCGGAGAAGGTCGTCCGCGGCGGCACTTCGAGGAGGGGGAGAGAGGCGGCCTCGCAGGCGGCGACCAGGGCGGGCGGGACCGTGTCGTGCACCGGGGCGAGGCCGAAGCCGAGGGCCGCCCCGCCGGCGGCGACGATCCGGGAGACGTACCCGCCGAAGTAGTCGCCCAGCCGCTCCGCGTCCGCCTCCCGTGGGACGTGCACCCCGGCCGTGAGCAGCAGCTCGCCGCCCAGCAGGTAGGGGTAGGGGTCGGCCATCTCCGAGGTGTGCGCCCAGTGGATCGCGACGCCCGGGGCCGCGGGCCCGGCGATCTGCCGCAGCGCCAGGTCCTCCCGGGCCAGCAGGGCCGCGAGCGGGACGGGCGGGGTCGGTGGGACCGCTGGGGCGGCAGAGGTGACGGGGTCCGGCATGATGTGCGATTCCTCCATCCGCCCCCGCTCCAATGGATGAAACGTACACTTCGCAGTCGCTTTCCGGCCACCTAGGGTCAAGGCAGCACGGCAGCCGCGGGTACGGGCGGATGTCCCCGCAGCCGCTGCCGTAGCCCCCTCTCTCCGAGGACACCCCCACGTATCTGCACGACACGCCACCGAGCGCGCGAAGGAGGGCCCCCGCATGGCCGTCGACTACACAGTGATCGTCGTCTATCTAGCCGGAATGCTGGCCATGGGCTGGTGGGGCATGCGCCGCGCCAAGTCGAAGAGCGAGTTCCTGGTGGCCGGTCGCCGCCTGGGCCCCGCCATGTACTCCGGCACCATGGCCGCGATCGTCCTCGGCGGCGCCTCCACCATCGGCGGAGTGGGGCTCGGCTACCAGTACGGGCTGTCCGGCGCGTGGATGGTGTTCACCATCGGCCTCGGGCTGCTGGCCCTGTCCGTGTTCTTCTCCGCGCGCATCGCCCGGCTGAAGGTCTACACCGTCTCCGAGATGCTGGACCTGCGCTACGGCGGCCGGGCAGGCGTGATCTCGGGCGTCGTGATGTGGGCCTACACCCTCATGCTCGCGGTGACCTCCACGATCGCCTACGCCACCATCTTCGACGTCCTGTTCGACATGAACAGGACCGTCGCCATCGTCCTCGGCGGCGCGATCGTGGTCGCCTACTCGACGCTCGGCGGCATGTGGTCCATCACCCTGACCGACATGGTCCAGTTCGTCGTCAAGACCATCGGCGTGCTGCTCCTGCTCCTGCCCATCGCGGTGGTCAAGGCGGGCGGCTTCTCCGAGATGAAGGCCAAGCTGCCGACGTCCTACTTCGACCCGCTGGGCATCGGCGGCGAGACGATCTTCACCTACGTGCTGATCTACACCTTCGGCATGCTCATCGGGCAGGACATCTGGCAGCGCGTGTTCACCGCCCGCGGCGACAGGACCGCCCGCTGGGGCGGCACGGTGGCCGGAACCTACTGCCTGGCGTACGCCCTCGCCGGCGCCGTCATCGGTACGGCGGCCAAGGTGCTCTACCCCAAGCTCGGCAGCCCCGACGACGCCTTCGCCACCATCGTCAAGGACGAGCTGCCCGTCGGCGTGCGCGGCCTGGTGCTGGCCGCCGCCCTCGCCGCCGTGATGTCGACGTCCTCCGGCGCCCTGATCGCCTGCGCCACCGTCGCCAACAACGACATCTGGTCCCGGCTGCGCGGTGCCGTGCGCCGCGACGGGGAGGCGCACGACGAGGTGCGCGGCAACCGCGTCTTCATCCTGATCATGGGCATCGCGGTGATAGCCACCGCGATCGCGCTGAACAACGTGGTCGAGGCGCTGACCGTGGCCTACAACCTGCTGGTCGGCGGCCTGCTCGTGCCCATCCTCGGCGGCCTGCTGTGGAAGCGCGGCACCGTCCAGGGCGCGCTGGCCTCCGTGATCGTCGGCGGCCTCGCCGTGATCGGCCTGATGGCCGGCTACGGCATCCTCGCCAACGAGCCGGTCTACTACGGCCTGCTCGCCTCCCTCGCCGCCTACGTCGCGGTCTCCCTGGCCACCCGGCCCACCGACGAGGCCGTCCTCACCACCTGGCGCGAGCGCCTGGCCGGACGGACCCCCGAACTCACGTCCGAACCGGTCCCGGCTCCCCAGTAGAGTCGTATGAAAAGCAGTACATGCGCGACGAAGCGCAAGAAAGAAGGCATTCGACCATGAGCAGCAACGAGACGCCCCGCGGCCCCGTCGACTCCTCCCGCATCCCGCGGTACGCCGGACCCGCCACCTTCGCCCGGCTGCCCCGTCTGGACGAGGTCGGCACCGCCGACGTCGCCGTCGTGGGCGTGCCGTTCGACTCCGGCGTCTCGTACCGGCCGGGCGCCCGCTTCGGCGGCAACGCCATCCGCGAGGCGTCCCGGCTGCTGCGCCCCTACAACCCCGCGCAGGACGCGTCGCCGTTCGCCCTCGCCCAGGTGGCCGACGGCGGCGACATCGCGGTGAACCCGTTCAACATCAACGAGGCCGTCGACACCATCGAGGCCGCCGCCGACGAGCTGCTCGGCACCGGCGCCCGGCTGATGACCCTGGGCGGCGACCACACCATCGCCCTCCCGCTGCTCCGCTCGGTCGCGAAGAAGCACGGCCCGGTGGCCCTGCTCCACTTCGACGCCCACCTCGACACCTGGGACACCTACTTCGGCGCCGAGTACACCCACGGCACCCCGTTCCGCCGCGCGGTGGAGGAGGGCATCCTCGACACCGAGGCGCTCTCCCACGTCGGCACCCGGGGCCCGCTGTACGGCAAGCAGGACCTCACCGACGACGAGAAGATGGGCTTCGGCATCGTCACCTCGGCCGACATCTACCGCCGCGGCGCCGACGAGGTGGCCGACCAGCTCCGCCAGCGCATCGGCGACCGCCCGCTGTACATCTCCATCGACATCGACTGCCTCGACCCGGCCCACGCGCCCGGCACCGGCACCCCGGAGGCGGGCGGCATGACCTCCCGCGAGCTGCTGGAGATCCTGCGCGGGCTGGCGTCGTGCAACCTGGTGTCGGCGGACGTCGTCGAGGTCGCACCCGCGTACGACCACGCGGAGATCACCTCGGTGGCCGCCTCCCACACCGCCTACGAACTGACCACCATCATGAGCCGCCAGATCGCGGCGGCCCGCAACGCCTGACGCTCCTTAGGGGGATCGAGAGCAGTGACTCACGACCACGACCTGGTACTCCGCCCGACGCCCGCGCAGACCGAGGCCGCGCTGAACCCGCCCCCCGGCCGCAACGGCGGAGACCTGGTCGTGGAGACGCTGGCCGGGCTCGGCGCGACCACCGTCTTCGGCCTGCCCGGCCAGCACGCCCTCGGCATGTTCGACGCCCTGCGCCGCTCCTCGCTGCGCTACGTCGGCCTGCGGGTGGAGAACAACGCGGGCTTCGCGGCCGACGCGTACGGCCGCGTCACCGGCGAGGCCGCCCCGCTGCTCCTGTCGACCGGCCCGGGAGCCCTGACCTCCCTGGCCGCGCTGCAGGAGGCCGCCGCCGCCTCGGCCCCCGTCCTGGCGATCAGCAGCCAGATCCCGACGGCGGGCCTCGGCGGCGGCCGCCACGGTTACCTCCACGAACTCCCGGACCAGGCCGCCTCGTTCCGGGGCGTGGTGAAGTCGGTGCACACCGTCCGCAGCCAGTCCCAGATCCCGTCCGCGATCGCGGCGGCCTGGAAGTCGGCGCTGACCGCTCCGCACGGCCCGGTGTGGGTGGAGATCCCGCAGGACGTGCTGCTCGCGGAGGCCGCCCTGCCGGTCGTCACGGCGATGGACGCCACCCCGGACGACCTCGTCCCGCGTCCCGAACTGACGGCGGTGGCGGCGGACCTGCTGTCCCGCGCCGAGCGCCCGGCGATCATCGCGGGCGGCGGGGTGGTACGCGCGGACGCCTCGGGCAAGCTGCGCGCGCTGGCCGAGAAGCTGAACGCCCCCGTGGTCACCACCTTCGGCGGCAAGGGCGCCTTCCCCTGGGAGCACCCCCTCTCCCTCCAGTCCTGGCTGGAGGACCGCCACACCACGGACTTCCTGGAGGACGCGGATGTCCTCCTCGTCGTCGGCTCGGGCCTCGGCGAACTGTCCTCCAACTACCACACGTTCAAGCCACGCGGCCGGGTCGTCCAGATCGAGGCCGACCTCGGCAAGCTGGAGTCCAACCACCCCGCCCTCGGCATCCACGCGGACGCCCGCCCGGCGCTGCAGGCTCTGCTGGAGACGGTCGAGGAGCGCCCCGACGAGTCGGCGCCGCGGCGGGTCCGGGAGGTCCTCGCGAAGGTCGCCGACCGCATCGCCGCCCAGGAACTCACCCTGGAACAGGACGTGCTGGCGGCCGTCCGGCGCGCCCTGCCGGCCGGCTCCCCGTCCTTCTGGGACATGACGATCCTCGCGTACTGGGCCTGGTCGGCCTTCGACCCCCGGGGCGCCAACACCATGCACTCGGCCCAGGGCGCCGGCGGCCTCGGCTACGGCTTCCCCGCGGCGCTGGGCGCGGCGGCGGCCGACCCGACCCGCCCGGTCCTGGCGGTCTCCGGTGACGGCGGAGCCCTCTACTCGATCGCCGAGCTGGCCACGGCCCGCCAGTACGACCTGAACGTCACCTGGCTGATCGTCGACGACGGCGGCTACGGCATCCTGCGCGAGTACATGACCGACGCCTTCGGCCGGGCGACGGCGACCGAACTGTCCCGCCCCGACTACGTGGCCCTGGCCGAGTCCTTCGGCGTCCCCGGAGTCCGCACGACGCCGGAGACCCTGGAGGAGGACCTGGCGAAGGCGCTGGCGACCCCCGGTCCTTCGGTGGTGTTGCTGCCCGCGGTGCTGCGGATGTTCGCGCCCACGCATCTGGGCTAGGGTCCTCCGCCCCTGCCCCACCCCGCCCGGCGCGGCGGGGAACCACCCCCGGCACCCGGCCCGTCCTCCCCGGTGATCTTGAAGTGCCGGCCCTGACCAGGCCGGCGTCGACCGGGGGAGAGCACGACGTGTTCGAGGCAGTGTTCCATGACGAGTCCGGGTTCCTGGGCGGGCTCGTCGTCGTTGCGTCGGTGGTGGGTGGTGCGGCCTGGGGCGTCGCCCGTAGGCGCCAAGTCGCCCATGCCGTCTGGTGGTTGCCGTTGGGGTTCTGCCTCACCGGCGTCCTCGGGGTCACCCTCGCCCTGCGGGCCGGTGACCACGGCAGTGCCGTGTGCGTGATCAATCACCAGCTCACCGAGCCGCTGTACACCACCCAGGGGCAGTGGAACCTGGCCATGTTCGTGCCGGTCGGCCTGTTCGGGGTCCTCGCGCTCCGGCGGCCCGCGCCGGTGCTCGCCGGCGTCCTCGTCCTGCCTTGTCTCATCGAACTCACCCAGGCGCTCGCCCCGTTCGACGGCGGCATCTGCGACAGCGCCGACGCCGAGATGAACGTCTTCGGGGGCCTGACCGGTCTGGCCGTGGGGCTCCTGGCCGTAGGCGGGCGGGTCGACTGGCGCGCGTGGGCCAGGCCGACCCTGGTGGCCGGCGGAGTCCTCGGCCTGATCGGGGCCGCCGTCCTCCAGAGCGCCGTCATCCTGGACCACGTCGACGGCTCCACCGTCCGGGACGCGCGGGGCGACGAGCGCCGGGCCGCCGAACGGGCGGTACGGCAGGCGTTCGGTACCCGTTACCGGGTCGGTGACGTGCGGATCAGTCCCGGAACCGACGGCTACAACGGGTCGATGTCCGTCCAGTTCGCCGGAGGGTTCCCGGCGGAGCTGATGTGGCCCGGCGGACGCCGTCTCACGGTCGACTTCCAGAACACCGGCGGACCGGGCTTCGCGGTCCCCGGCGCCACCCCGCCGCACGGCACACGGGACGCGTACCGCGTCGCCCGCACCTACATGCGCGCCCACTACCCGTGGGCCGGGTCGGCCTCCTGGCACGTGACGCGGCCCGTCGGAAAGGACCAGGGCGGGGACGGATGGATCACCTCTTGGCGGTTCAAGGAGCGCGGGGTGGCCATGCCCCGCAGTCTCGATGTGCGGATCAACCGCGCCGGACGCCTCTACGGGCTGACGGTCGACCTCGGCCCACGGCACCTGGACCTCCCCGCCGAACTGCTGTCGGCACGGCAGGCCGAGAGGAACGTCGAGAAGCGGGAGCGGAAGAACCGCGCCCACACCGACAAACTGCGGGTGCGCGCGCTCGACCTGACGACCGAGCGCGCCAAGGGCAACCGGGGCCCCTGGCGCGCCGTGTGGTCCGTGCAGGTCACCGACCTCGAGTGCGAGCCGGGCGCGGACCAGGAGGACGCGTGGGCGGCGAACTCCTGCGATCCGTACGTCACCGTCGTCGACGCCGCGACCGGCCGGCTCGTCGCCTGACGCCGACCGGCTGAGCACACGGCCCCACTTCTCCCTGCCCGTCGAACTGGCGGGCAGCGAACGCGCGTACAACTTTTCACCCCCCTCGCTGGTCCACTCATGCAGCGCACGGGTGCGCGCAACGGCGTTCAGGGGGACGCCCGTACGACGTTCAAGGGGAACTTTTCATGACTTACCGGATATCCGGTCGGGCGCTCGCGGCCGCCGTCGGCGGCGCGCTGCTCGTCCCGGCGGTCACCGCCGCCACACCGGCCGCCGCGGCCACGCCGGCCGTCAGCTGCACGTCCGCCAAGGCGGGCCTGGCCACCAAATTGCAGAAGGACATCACGGCGGCGCTGGCGAACCGCAGGAGCACCGTCGCGGTGGGCGTCTACGACCGCACCACCAAGACGACGTGCACGCTGCGGGCCACCTCCGCGTACGACTCGGCCAGCACGGTGAAGGTCACCGTCCTCGCCACGCTGCTGTGGGACGCCAAGAAGCACAACCGCTACCTGACCGACCGCGAGGCCTCGCTCGCCAAGTCCATGATCACCAAGTCGGACAACACCGCGACCAGCACGCTCTGGAAGCAGCTCGGCATGACGAAAATCAAGGGCTTCCTGACCGCCGCCGGGATGACCAAGACCGTCCCGGGTGCCAACGGGTACTGGGGCCTGACCCAGGAGAACGTCACCGACGAGCAGAAGCTGCTCAAACTGGTCACCGCCAAGAACACGGTCCTGAGCGACAACTCCCGCGCCTACATCCTCAAGCTCATGGGCCAGGTCATCTCCTCCCAGCGCTGGGGCACGCCGGCCGGCGCGCCGTCCACGGTCACCGTGCACGTCAAGAACGGCTGGCTGCAGCGCTCCACGCACGGCTGGCGGGTGCACAGCCTCGGCACCTTCAGCGGCGGCGGCCACGACTACATGATGTCGGTGCTGACCTGGGACAACAGCACCATGGACTACGGCGTCACCACCATCCAGAACGTGGCGAAGGCCATCCACAAGGACCTCGTCCCGGCGACGACCGCCGCCACCTCGCTGCGCTACACGCCGACCTCCACGCCGAGCGAGGCCTTCCCGGCGGTGCCCGCGGGCGGCTGACACCAGGTGACCGCCCCGGCCGGCCGACACCGGACGGCGGTCACTCCCGTCACCCGTGACCTGCGGGTACCTGTCCGAAACCAGCCTCCGGATTGTTGCGGAGGGATGAAATCCGCTTCCCGCGGTGTTGGTGCCTTCCGGAAGAGCAGGTCGAACGGAAGGCACCGGCGTGGCAGCGCAACGGGGATGGGCACGACGGCTGGCGGGGTACGCCTGGCGGTATCCGAAGGACGTCGTCCTCGCCCTCGGCGCCTCGCTCGCCGGCATGGCGGTGCTGGCCGTCGTCCCGCTGATCACCAAGGTGATCATCGACGACGTCATCGGCGACCACAGCCGTTCCATGGCCGTCTGGGCGGGCGCCCTGACAGCCGCCGCGCTCCTCGTCTACGGCTCCGCCTACGTCCGCCGCTACTACGGCGGCCGGCTCGCCCTCGACGTCCAGCACGACCTGCGGACCGAGATGTACGGCACCATCACCCGGCTCGACGGCCGCCGCCAGGACGAGCTGTCCACCGGGCAGGTCGTCGGCCGCGCCACCAGCGACCTCCAGCTCATCCAGGGCCTGCTCTTCATGCTCCCGATGACCATCGGGAACCTTCTGCTCTTCCTGCTCTCCCTGGTGATCATGGCGTGGCTGTCGCTGCCCCTCACCCTGGTCGCCCTGGCCGTGGGCCCGGCCCTCGGTTGGATCGCCAAACGCAGCCGCAGCAAGCTCCACCCCGCCACCTGGTACGCCCAGGCCCAGGCCGCCGCGGTCGCCGGAGTGGTGGACGGCGCCGTCAGCGGCGTCCGCGTGGTGAAGGGGTTCGGGCAGGAGGAGCAGGAGACCGGAAAGCTGCGCGAGGTCGGCCGCCGGCTGTTCGCGGGCCGGCTGCGCACGATCCGGCTGAACAGCAAGTACACCCCGGCCCTCCAGGCGGTCCCCGCCCTCGGCCAGGTCGCCATGCTGGCGCTCGGCGGCTGGCTGGCCGTGCGCGGGCACATCACCCTCGGCACCTTCGTCGCCTTCTCCACCTACCTCGCCCAGCTCGTCGGCCCGGTCCGCATGCTCGCCGTCGTGCTCACCGTCGGCCAGCAGGCCCGCGCCGGCACCGAGCGCGTCCTGGAGCTGATCGACACCGAGCCCACCCTGCGCGAGGGCGCCAAGACCCTGCCGGCCGACGCGCCCGCCACCGTCGAGTTCGACGACGTGTCCTTCGGCTACGACCAGGAGCGCAAGGTCCTGGACGGGCTCAGCTTCGAGATACGCCCCGGCGAGACCCTCGCCGTCGTCGGCTCCTCCGGCTCCGGAAAGTCCACCCTCTCCCTGCTCCTGCCGCGCTTCTACGACGTCACCCACGGCGCCGTCCTGATCGGCGGCCACGACGTGCGCGAGCTGACCCTCGACTCCCTGCGGGCCGCGATCGGCCTGGTCCCCGAGGACTCCTTCCTCTTCTCGGACACCGTCCGCGCCAACATCGCCTACGGCCGTCCCGACGCCACCCAGGAGGAGATCGAGGCCGCCGCGCACGCCGCCCAGGCGGACCGTTTCATCGCCGAGCTGCCCGCCGGCTACGACACCAAGGTCGGCGAGCACGGACTGACCCTGTCCGGCGGCCAGCGCCAGCGCGTCGCGCTCGCCCGGGCCCTGCTCACCGACCCGCGCCTGCTGGTCCTCGACGACGCCACCTCGGCGGTGGACGCCCGGGTCGAGCACGAGATCCACGAGGCGCTGAAGCAGGTCATGCGAGGCCGCACCACCCTGCTCATCGCGCACCGCCGCTCCACCCTCAACCTCGCCGACCGCATCGCCGTGCTGGACGGCGGCCGGCTCTCCGACCTCGGCACGCACGACGAGCTCCAGGAGCGCTCCGCCCTCTACCGCCGCCTGCTGACCGACCCGGACGAGCTGGGCGGGGTCTCCCCGGGCCACGAACTGCCGGCCGGGCCGAGCGAGGACACCTCGGTCCGCGAGGAGCTGGACGCCGAGTTCGACGCCGAGCGGGGCGTCACCCCCAGGCTGTGGACCGGCGACCGGGAGGCCGGGAACGCCAAGGACGCGGCCCTCTCCGGCACCCCGGCCACCCCCGAGCTGCTGGCCCTGGTCGAGGCGCTGCCCCCCGCCACCGACACCCCGGACGTCGACGAGGCCCGGGCGGTCCGCGCGGAGGAGTCGTACGGCCTGCGCCGCCTGCTGCGCGGCTTCGGGCTGCCCCTGCTGGTCAGCCTGCTGCTGGTCGCGGTGGACGCGGGCGCGGGCCTGCTGCTGCCGGTGCTGATCCGGCACGGCATCGACGCGGGTGTGACCAAGTCGGCCGTCGGCGCGGTCTGGGCGGCCTCGCTGCTCGGCCTGCTGACCGTCGTGGTCCAGTGGGGCGCGCAGATCGGAGAGACCCGGATGACCGGCCGCACCGGCGAGCGCGTGCTGTACGCGCTGCGGCTGAAGATCTTCGCCCAGCTCCAGCGGCTCGGCCTCGACTACTACGAGCGCGAGCTGACCGGCCGGATCATGACGCGGATGACGACGGACGTCGACGCCCTGTCCACCTTCCTGCAGACCGGGCTGGTCACGGCGTTCGTCTCCGTCGTCACCTTCTTCGGCATCATGGTCGTGCTGCTGGTCATCGACGTCCAGCTCGCCCTCGTCGTCTTCGCCACGCTGCCCCCGCTGATCGTCGCGACGTTCTTCTTCCGCCGGGCCAGCGTGAAGGCGTACGAGCTGGCCCGGGAGCGGGTCTCGGTGGTCAACGCCGACCTCCAGGAGTCGGTGGCCGGGCTCAGGATCGTGCAGGCCTTCCGGCGCGAGCGGGACGGCGGGCGGCGGTTCGCCGAGCGCAGCGACAGCTACCGGCAGGCCCGCATCCGCGGCCAGTGGCTCATATCCGTGTACTTCCCGTTCGTGCAGCTCCTCTCCTCGGTAGCCGCCGCGGCCGTCCTGATCGCGGGCGCGGGCCGCATCGAGGCCGCCACCCTGACCACGGGCGCCCTGGTCGCCTACCTCCTCTACATCGACCTGTTCTTCGCCCCGGTCCAGCAGCTCTCCCAGGTCTTCGACGGCTACCAGCAGGCCACGGTCTCCCTCGGCCGCATCCAGGAGCTGCTGCGCGAGCCGACCTCGACCCGGGCCGCCGACGAGCCCCGGGAGGTCGGCGCCCTGCGCGGCGACATCGTCTTCGAGGACGTGCACTTCGCCTACGGCACCGACGAGGAGGCGCTGACCGGCATCGACCTGACCATCCCGGCCGGGCAGACGGTGGCCTTCGTCGGCGAGACCGGCGCCGGCAAGTCCACCCTGGTCAAGCTGGTGGCCCGGTTCTACGACCCCACCTCCGGCCGGGTCACGGTCGACGGCGCGGAGCTGCGGACGCTGGACCTGACCGCGTACCGGCACCGCCTCGGCGTCGTGCCGCAGGAGGCGTACCTCTTCCCGGGCACCGTCCGCGACGCCATCGCCTACGGCCGCCCCGACGCCACCGACGCCGAGGTCGAGGCGGCGGCCCGGGCGGTCGGCGCGCACGAGATGGTCGCCACCCTCGACGGCGGCTACCTGCACGAGGTCGCCGAGCGCGGCCGCAACCTCTCGGCCGGCCAGCGCCAGCTCATCGCGCTCGCCCGCGCGGAGCTGGTCGACCCCGACATCCTGCTGCTCGACGAGGCCACGGCCGCCCTTGACCTGGCCACGGAAGCCCAGGTCAACCAGGCCACCGACCGGCTGGCGGGCCGCCGTACGACGCTGGTGGTCGCCCACCGGCTGACCACGGCCGCCCGCGCGGACCGGGTGGTGGTCATGGACCACGGCCGGGTGGCCGAGGACGGCACGCACGAGGAGCTCCTGGCGCTCGGCGGCCGGTACGCCGAGCTGTGGCGCACCTTCGTCGGCCAGTCCGAGCCGGAGGAGCCGGTGGGCGTCTCCCGCTGAACCGCCCCCGGCCGCACGGGCGGAGACGTGCCGTCTCCCCAGGGGGTGGCTGGAACGCGCTTCTGACGGTCGTGCAACCATCCGACACATGTCGTGCGTCCGTACACCAGTACGGTCCCGGCGACGAGTGACGGCGGTACGGGGAGGACGACAGTGGACAGTGGTGCGATACGCAGGCGTCTGGCGCTGGGCGCGGCCGTGCTGGCCGCGTCCGGCGCGCTCGCCCTCGCGGCACCCGGCACCGCCTCGGCGGCGTCGGGCGGCTGCGCGGGGCGCGAGGTGCGGACGCTTCCCTTCGGAGCGGGTGCCGTGCACGTCTACAAGCGGGGCGCTTACGTCTGCGCCGTCACCGTGGCCCGGGACCCCGGCGCCAAGCGGATGATGTCGGTCAGCGTGCAGGCCCGCGGCAACCGGCCGGTGGTGGACAAGGGCAGGTTCAAGCACCACGCGGGACCCGTGACCGTGCACGCCGGCCAGCGCTGTGTGTGGGTGAAGGGCTCGGTGAACCACGACTCGGTCAGCTCCGGCTGGATCCTGTGCTGACCCCTGGATCCTGCACCGGCCACGTAAGCCGCAGACCCCGGCAAACCGCACAACACCCTCTGGTGTCACGGCTGTTGCTCCGCTAGCTTCCGGCGCACATCTGTCTCACAGGGGAGAGTGCGCATGCGCAAGGCGCTCAGATGGCTGCTGGCGCTCACGGTGTTCATAGGCACGCTGAGCACAGCCGGGGCGGCCACCGCCGCACCGTCGGCCGCATCGGGGCCCACCGACATCAAGGACCGCCTCCTGGCGATACCGGGCATGAGCCTGGTGCAGGAGAAGCCGTACCCCGGCTACCGGTACTTCGTCCTGAACTTCACCCAGCCGGTCGACCACCGGCACCCGGACCGCGGCACCTTCCAGCAGCGCATCACCGTGCTGCACAAGGACGTGACCCGCCCGACGGTCTTCTACACCAGCGGCTACAACGTCTCCACGACGCCGTCCCGCCGCGAGCCCACCCAGATCGTGGACGGCAACCAGGTCTCCCTGGAGTACCGCTTCTTCACACCCTCCCGGCCCGATCCGGCCGACTGGTCCAAGCTGGACATCTGGCAGGCGGCGAGCGACCAGCACCGCGTCTACGAGGCGCTGAAGCCGGTCTACGGCGCCAACTGGCTGGCCACCGGAGGCTCCAAGGGCGGCATGACGGCCACCTACTACGAGCGGTTCTACCCCCGCGACATGGACGGCGTGGTCGCCTACGTCGCCCCGAACGACGTGGTGAACAAGGAGGACTCGGCCTACGACCGCTTCTTCGCCAAGGTCGGCACCAAGGAGTGCCGGGACCGCCTGAACGCCGTCCAGCGCGAGGCCCTGGTCCGGCGCACCTCCCTGGAGGAGAAGTACGCCCGGTACGCCGCCGACAACGGCTACACCTTCGACACCATCGGCGGCCTGGACAAGGCCTACGAGGCGGTCGTCCTCGACTACGTCTGGGGCTTCTGGCAGTACAGCCTGCTGAAGGACTGCGACTCCATCCCGGCGGACGCGGCGCACGCCACCGACGACGCGATCTGGGACTCGGTCGACACCATCTCCGGCTTCTCCGCCTACACCGACCAGGGCCTGGAGACCTACACGCCGTACTACTACCAGGCCGGCACCCAGCTCGGCGCTCCGACCATCCACTTCCCGTACATCGAGCGCGAGTTGATCCGCTACGGCTACCAGCCGCCGCGCAACTTCGTGCCCCGTTCCATCCCGATGCGCTTCCGGCCGGACGCGATGCGGGACGTCGACACGTGGGTCCGCCACCACGCCACCCACATGCTCTTCGTGTACGGGCAGAACGACCCCTGGGGCTCGGAGCGCTTCCGCCTCGGCGCGGGCGCCCGTGACTCCTACGTGTACACGGCCCCCGGCCTGAACCACGGCGCGAACGTCGCCGGTCTGGTCCCGGACCAGAAGGCGCTGGCGACGGCGCGGATCCTGGAGTGGGCCGGGGTCGCGTCCCCGGCGGTGCGGTCCGACCCGTCCGCGGCGAAGCCGCTGGCCCGCCCCGACGCCCGCCTCGACGCGGGTGCGGTGGAGCGGGAGCCCGGCCTGCGGCCGTAGCCCCCGGCGAACGTCGGCCGACGGCGGAGTCCGCACCCGCGGGCTCCGCCGTCGGCGCGTCAGCGGGCCCGGCGGGCACAGCCCACCGGGCGGTCGCCGCCGAGCTGGACGTAGAGGACGGTGGAGGCGGGGCAGGCCCGCCGGCTGGTGGTGGCCTCGGTGATCCGGTACCGCGGCGCGCGGCCGCCGGAGCCGTCACAGGCCGTCTCCCGTACCTGGCCGCGGCCCGAGTCGTAGAGGCAGTCCCCGGGGATCGTGCGCGGACCGCCGCCACCGCCGGGGTCGCCGGGATGCGGGGGCTCCAGGTTGCGCATGCAGGCGTAGCCCTGCGGGATCGCGCCGTCGCCGTCCTCGTCGCCCGGGTCGTGCGCGGGCCGCTGCGCGCCGATGCGCAGGACGAAGTCGGTGGTCGGCGGGCACGGCGGGCCGACGGTGACCGCGCCGTCGTGGCGGGCGACGACCCGGGCGGCGGCACGCTCGCCCGCACAGGGCACCTCGGTGGAGCTCGCGGTGCCGAAGGAGCTGCACGCGCCCACCGCGAGGAACGGGGCGCCGCGGCCGGCGGGGCGTCCGGGAGCGGGCCGGGCGTCGCCCGCGGGAGCGCCGGAGCCCCGGCAGCCGGTGAGCAGGGCGGCGAGTACGGTCACGGCGGCCACCGCGACGAGGGCGGTGGGGCCGATGCGGGCCGACGCGCCGGTCAGGGGGCGGACGGGGCCGCCCGGCCGTGGCCGGTGCGCCTCTCCCACGCCACCTCGCCCGCGCATCGCACACCCCCGCCCAGCGTGACCCGGGCGGCCGGGTCACGCCAGACGTGCGGGAGGTTTTGCGCCCTTCGGGAACGTTCTGCCCTGGTGTGCGGCGTACGGCTAGTACGACAGGCCGTATCCCACGGGATACAGCACCTGCGCCGGATCGTCCGCCCGCTGCACGGGCACCGGGAGCCGGCCGTGCGGAGCCACCCGGCCGGCGATCACCCGCGCGGCGGCGCGCAGTTCCACGTCCGTCCAGGAGTAGGTCGCCAGGCAGGCCCGCACCGAGGTGAGCTGGGCCGCGTCGTAGGGGTTGCGGATGGCGACCGCCACCACCGGCCGCCCGGTGGCGAGCAGTCGGTCGACCAGGGTGCGCTGGCTGCTGCTCGCCGTCACGTTGTACGTCCCGACGACCACCGCGTCCGCGTCCCGTGCCGCCGCCACCGCCCGGTCGATCGCCGCCGCCGAGGGCGCGGTGCCGGTGGACAACGCGGTTGCGGTGAAACCGAGTTCGGTGAGGGCGGCGGCCAGCACGCCGGTGGGCGGGCCCGTGGTGCCGGACGGCGAGGCCGGGTCGGCGCCGACGACGAGGACCTTCGGCGCGGTACGGCTGTCGAGCGGGAGGACGCCCCCCTCGTTCACCAGCAGGGTCGTGGTCCGCTCGGCGATCCGGTCGGCGGTGGCCAGGTGGGCCGCGGTGCCGACCGTCCGGTCCACGCCGGCCCGGGTGACGTGGGCCCGTTCCAGGAGCCCGAGCCGGGCCTTGAGCCGCAGGATCCGCAGGATCGATTCGTCCAGGCGGGCCTCGGTCAACTCGCCGTCCTGGACGGCCTTCAGCACCGCGTGCCACGCCACGTCGATCGAGGGCGGGTTGAGCAGCTGGTCGACGCCGGCCTTCAGGGCCAGCACCGGCACCCGGTCGTCGCCGTACTTGGTGCGCACGCCCTCCATGCCGAGCGAGTCGGTGACCACGACCCCGTCGTAGCCGAGTTCGCCGCGCAGGATGCCGGTGAGGATCGGGTGCGAGAGCGTCGCCGGGTCCCCGGAGTCGTCGAGGGCCGGGAACTGGATGTGGGCGGTCATGATCGAGTCGATGCCCGCCGCGATCGCGGCCCGGAAGGGCACCGCGTCCAGCCGCTCCCACAGGTCCCGGCTGTGGGTGATGACCGGGAAGCCGGTGTGGCTGTCCACGGCGGTGTCACCGTGCCCCGGGAAGTGCTTGGCCGTCGCCGCGACCCGGGACCCCTGATAGCCCTTCACCTCGGCCGCCACCAGCGCCGCGACCGCGTCCGGGTCGGCACCGAAGGACCGTACGCCGATCACCGGGTTGGCCGGGTTGACGTTCACGTCGGCGTCCGGCGAGTAGTCCTGGTTGATGCCCATCGCGCGCAGTTCGGCGCCGGAGACACGGCCCAGGGCGCGGGCGTCGGACCGCGAGCCGCCCGCCCCGATCGCCATCGCGCCCGGGAACAGCGTGGCCGGCTTGCCCACCCTGCACACTATGCCGTGCTCCTGGTCGGTCGCGATGAGCACCGGAAGGCCACGGGGCTGCGCGAGGGACGCCGTCTGGATGCCGTTGGACAGCTCCGCGATCTGGTGGGGGTCGCGGGTGTTGTGCGCCCAGGTGAAGTAGATGATGCCGCCGACCCGGTACTTCGCGATCAGCTCGGCGGCCGTGCGGACCCCGATCTCCGCCAGGTTGGCGTCGATGTCGGCTTGGTCGGGCGCGGTGGCCGAGTGGCCGTAGACCCGCATCACGAAGAGCTGGCCGACCTTCTCCTCCAGGGACATCCGGGAGATCAGGGCGCGCAGCCCGCGCTGGTCGACGGGGGCGGCCTGGGCGGTGGCCGGTACGGTCAGGGCGGCGGTCAGGCCCGCGGTGGCGGCGAGGACGGCCCGTCTGGACGGCCGTGCGGTGTTTCCCGTGCTTCCCGTGCTGCTGTCGTGCACGTGCGCTCCTTCCGGAGGAGAACCGCTGAAAGAAACTTCCGAGGAATCACCAATATCCGGGAAGTTTCTTTCCGTCAAGACAACGCACAGGAAGGCGGAACAGGGCCGCCGGGTGTGGTGCGACGCAGAGGGTGCGTCGGCTTTCGCGGCGGGCGAAGAGGGCCGACACCGCACCACGAGGCTCGCCCGGCGACCCGCGCGTCGGACGTGGCGGGGCGGGGGGCGGTTCCCGCCGGGACCCCGCCGGGGGTCCAGCCGGTGGACGGTACGCGCCCGCGTCCGGGCGGCGGGCCATCATGAGGGCCATGCCCGCAGTCGACATCCCCGGTTCCAAGTCCGTCACCGCCCGCGCGCTCTTCCTCGCGGCCGCCGCCGACGGGGTCAGCACCCTGGTACGGCCGCTGCGCTCCGACGACACCGAGGGCTTCGCCGAGGGCCTGGTCCGGCTCGGCTACCGGGTGGGCCGCACCCCCGGTGCCTGGCAGGTGGACGGCCGCCCGCAGGGCCCGGCGGTCGCCGAGGCCGACGTGTACTGCCGCGACGGCGCCACCACCGCCCGCTTCCTGCCCACCCTGGCCGCCGCGGGCCACGGCACCTACCGCTTCGACGCCTCCCCGCAGATGCGCCGGCGCCCCCTCGGCCCGCTCACCCGTGCCCTGCGCGACCTGGGCGTCGACCTGCGGCACGAGGAGGCCGAGGGCCACCACCCGCTGACGGTCCGGGCGGCCGGGGTCGAGGGCGGGGAGGTCGTGCTGGACGCCGGCCAGTCCTCCCAGTACCTCACCGCGCTGCTGCTGCTCGGCCCGCTGACCCGCCAGGGACTGCGGATCCGGGTGAGCGACCTGGTCTCGGCGCCGTACGTGGAGATCACGCTCGCGATGATGCGGTCCTTCGGCGTGGACGTGGTCCGCGACGGCGAGGTCTTCGAGGTCCCGGCCGGCGGCTACCGTGCCACCACCTACGAGGTGGAGCCGGACGCCTCGACCGCGAGCTACTTCTTCGCCGCCGCCGCCGTCACCCCGGGCCGCGAGGTGACCGTGCCCGGCCTCGGTTCCGGCGCCCTCCAGGGCGACCTTCGGTTCGTCGAGGTGCTGCGGCGGATGGGCGCCGAGGTGGAGGTCGCCGCGGACCGGACGACCGTACGGGGCACCGGAGTTCTGCGCGGTCTCACCGTCAACATGCGGGACATCTCCGACACCATGCCGACCCTCGCCGCGATCGCGCCGTTCGCCTCCGGGCCGGTCCTCATCGAGGACGTCGCCAACACCCGGGTGAAGGAGTGCGACCGGCTGGAGGCCTGCGCGGATAACCTCCGGCGGCTCGGCGTGGACGTGGCGACCGGCCCCGACCGGATCGAGATCCGCCCCGGCGAGCCCCGGCCCGACGTCCGGATCAAGAGCTACGGCGACCACCGCGTCGTCATGTCCTTCGCCGTGACCGGCCTGCGCGTCCCCGGCCTGTCGTACGACGACCCCGACTGTGTCCGCAAGACGTTCCCGTCCTTCCACGAGGCGTTCTCGACCCTGCGCACGGCGGGGTGAGGACACACTGCCGGGAGAGGGACCGCGCTGCGCCGCCCTGAGGGACGGCTCCGCCGCGCTGCCCATGGGGGGCGACCGCGCTGCGCTGTCCGGAGGGGACGATCGCGTCGCGCCGCCCCAAGGGGAAGACGGCGTCGCACCGCCCGCCCGGGACGGT